>QIKW01000119.1 GCA_003231975.1 Acidimicrobiia bacterium | reverse complement strand
GGTCTTCACATCCGAAGTGGCCACTGAACTCGCCGCGGAAGGAACTATCACCGACGCGGCCGAGGACTTCGGCCAAGTAGCGCCAGAACTCGCATTCGTCGATGATCCGCCCACAACCGCGCTCGACCAGGCCGACAACCCAGACGACACCAACGACCAACCCCCAATCACCGACGCCGACGCCGACGCCGACGCCGACGCCGACGCCGACGCCGACGGTACGACATCCTCTTCGACCGAGCCCGGTGCCACCGTTCCGGGCTCCTCGGTCACCACGGCTGGACCGGACACCACTACCCCGGGTGCTCCCAGTACCGCGGGCTTGACAACGACCACCGGGGAATCGCCAACGACGTCGACTACCACAACCCCGTCGACGACTACCACAACGGCTACGACGACCACAACGGCCACGACGACCACGGCTCCACCTCCTTCCGGTCAGGCCTGGCTGGTGGGCTCTGGCGGCTACAACACCTCACAGTCGTACCTTCCGCTCGATGGGAGCCCGGCCGGGGGATCGCTCCCAAACTACGACACCGATCGTGACGGCGATCTTGGCCTCCTCGTCAAGAAGGGGGTCGGACTCGGCGAGGCCGACGAGACGAAGATGCAGCGCTGGTGGGAGCCGTTCGGAAGCGCCACCCAACTCAAAGGGGTTCCGACGCTCGAGCTGTGGGTCGCAACCAAGGACTTCGACACCGGCAAGTCGGGCCAAGTGGTCGCTGGAATCTACGACTGTCAGGCGAACAAGTCCAACTGCACCCTCCTCGCCAGTGGGACCGCCTCGTTCAACCAGGCCACCTTCGGCTCCGACTTTGGCAGAGTCGTCATCGTCATGCCCGCCGTCGACATGACCCTCGCAGCAAACCGGGGCCTAATGCTGAAGGTCGCCGTGCCGGGCGGATCCGATGACGACCTCTGGTTCTCCTACGCCACCACGACCTACCCGACTCAACTGTCAATTGGCAACTGACGCCAAGCTGGCAGGATTTGGGCGGCCTGCGGTGTCGCTCCGGCGCGCCGTTGCCATTAACAGCTCAGGCGACCTGCGCGCATTAAGAAAGAACCCGGTCTCATTGTCTCGTAGGCCCCACGCGCGGTCGCCAGCGAGGCCGAGCTTCACGAGCCCTGACTCGCCCACGCGGGAATGGTGGTGGAGGCTCGACTAGGCGAACCCGCGTCACAATGTTGGTGGGGGGAGCATGGTTTCGCCAGGCTTCCAATTACGAGTCTTGGATTTAGCAGGGCTACGACTAAGGGCAAAGAAGGCAACACCGGCCACCGCTAAGAGCAAACCGGAGATGACCGGCATCCATATCCAGCTTCGATTCCCAGACTCATCAGCCAACCCAAGAACAAGACTGAACGAGAACAACGACATGGCGGTCACCGCGCCGGTCATCAACAACGTTGAGGTTACGAGGCTTGCGTCTACCACGGCGTCTCGCCGTCGAGCGAAGTTCAACCGAACAAGATCAGTGATGAACAGCGCACTGGCCCCAGCAATAACCAGACTCATCGGCAAACCCCAGTCCTGCACCACCAGGGCAGGCCAGGCCACACACAAAGTGTAGATGGCAGTTAAAGCCAGGAATCCGTGATCACCCTTCCTGACGGTCAGATAGAGAAGTAGTTCGCCGATTCCGAACACAACCCCCCAGGCAATCAGGGTGAACAGAACTCCAACGATTGGAACGAGAATGATGGCCCAGAAGGCCAGAACCAGCGATGCAACACCAAACTCGGGAGTCGACAGCAGACTCTGCCTTGCCACCTTGAGACGCTCCTTCTGATCTCGCTCAGCTTCAGAGAGTCGCTGCTCGGCACTGCGATTCAACCCAGAAATCATGGCTTGCTCCTGCTCATGGCTTCGTCCGGAAACGTCCGAGGTGCTGACCCATTCGTTGCAGGGTCGGTTCAAGAGGTTCACTGGGATTCCAGGCAATGACAACGATCCCTTGCTCGGCCAGGCTCCGACGAGTGATCTCGTTGCCAACACGAAAGACTCGTTCGGCTAACTCCGACCCGGCCTCAGCAACAGTCGCTTGGTTTGGCCGGATGACGATCACCTCGTGGCCGCGGCGCCGCAACCCAACAAGGTCTTGGCGAATAACTACCGAGATCAGTGGTGAAATGCAGAACACGGTCGCGCCCCGAGGGATTCGGGCAACTGGAACCACTTGCTCATCGCTAGACCGCCCCTGCAAGACAACCGTGGATAGCAGAGCATCAACAATATTGTGAAGAGCCATTCGGCCAAGCTCCGGTTGAAGCCAACGAACACCGGCGCCGCGGTCAAGGATCCCAACCCGATCCATCGATCGGAGATGCCGCTGGGTCAACGCGATTGCCGCGGTGACGGTCCAGCGAAGCGTGGTATCGAGATCGCTTCCGACGTCTTGAACGGAGTCAACAAAGATCACGATGTCAGCTGACTGGTCGGGGTGGCGTTCCAACACCATTGGAGTCCCCCGTCGAGCCGACAGCCGGGAGTGAATCATACGAACAGGGTCTCCACCTCGGTACGGCCGAACCTCGGCAAGCTCGGTTCCGCCACCACGCCGCTTGCTGCGATGGTCCCCCGTTACCTGACGAGTTTTGTCCAAGGGGACGAGGCTTGTGAGGCGCTCGGTCGGAGGATGAACTCGGACCCGGTTGGCGATCGCGATGTGTTGAACATTTTCGGTCAGACCGAGCCGGTCGCGGCCAACAAGTGTGATCCACTGTGGGCCGGTAACTCCCCAGCGGTTGGCAACAAACTCGAACTTTACTTCCCGCAACGAGTCAGCGGGCAGGCTTGCAACCAGGCGAAGGCTTCCGGTGGTATCAAGGTCCGCGGGAATCTGCACTTCGATTTCGAGCCAAGGAACCGCGCGAGAAGACGACACAACCATCTCGAGAACAATCTTGTCGCCCTCAATAATTCGGTCGCTGGACAGGCTGAGTTCATCGACCGATGCCGCAGGCCACCAGCCATCAACCAGGCTGAAGACCAAGACCCAGATGAAGGGCAGACCGACGGCAATGGGCTCCACCTCTTTGAAGATCACCGCAAAGCAAATGCTGCCCCAGCCAAACAGAACAAAGAGCCAGAACCGGCTGGTGAAATGACGACTCATGCCCCCGGCGATTGCCCAGCCTGGGCTGGGATGCCCGACGCAGCCTGCTCCTGTTGGACCGGCTGCGCCTGCTTCGGTTGCATCGAAGGATCTGACCCCTCAGAGGCGTCGGTAGCGACGGGCGCCGGAACCTGTTCTAGCACTTCGACTATGACCTGTTCGGATTTCACACCTCGAACCCACTGGTCGGGCAGGAGGAGAATCCGATGGGCCAATACAGGAATCGCCAATGCTTTGACATCGTCTGGCAACACGAACGATCGACCGGCCATTGCTGCTTTCGCCCGAGTGGCTTTCAACAAGCCCAACGACCCGCGGGGACTGGCGCCGGCAATGGTTCGGGTACTCGTTCGAGTCGCCTCGACAAGTTCAACGATGTAGCGAGCGACCGGCTCGCTGACATGGACCGTTTCAACCAGCTGCTGAAGCCCAGCCACCAACTCGCCAGTGAGGACTTGGTCGAGAGCCAAGCGTTCGGTCTGGCGCTCTGCCCTCCTCAGAATGAGCGCTATCTCATCATTGGTGGCTGGATAGCCGATGTCGGTTCGGACGAGGAAGCGATCCATCTGGGCTTCTGGCAATGGATAGGTACCTTCGGACTCAATCGGATTCTGGGTTCCAATAACCATGAAGGGCTTTGGTAGCGGACGGGTTGCACCGTCCACTGTTACCTGACGTTCTTCCATCGCTTCGAGCAAGGCCGACTGGGTCTTTGGGGGTGCCCTATTGATCTCGTCGCCCAGAACGAGATTGGCGAAAATCGGGCCCGGTTTGAACTCGACGCCACCCTGGGTGTTTCCTCCAGTGAAGACGGCGGCGCCGGTGATGTCGGCCGGGATCAGGTCAGGGGTGAACTGGATTCTAGAGAATCCCAGCCCTGACGCCTCGGCAAGGGCTCGGGCAGTCGCTGTCTTTGCTACTCCTGGCACATCCTCCAGCAGAACGTGCCCGTCGGCCAACAAAGCGGTCACGATGAGTTCCATCGTTTGGCGCTTACCGACAATGGCCCGCTCCATCTGATTGATTAGTCGCTCGCTGCCCAGTTGCACATGGGCAATCGAAAGGCCGTCGCTATTTGGATCATTGACTGTCATCAGGGGCGCCGTCCTGGTTAGATTCTGGGATTGGATTTTGCATACTGCCTTGGCCGACCCGAGGCCTTGCAGGGCTTAGGACCTGTGCCCCTATCGGAGGATGTTGATCAAGCGTGAGAGGCTCGAGATCGAGGTGCTGTTCGAGACGATCAATCAGAGCCTTGACCTCGGATTTAGGGGTGCCGAGAATCTCTGAGTCACTAACACCGACAGATTGGCAGTAGCTTCGAACCATTGCCAGGGTGTGGTCGGGGTTCCATTTGAGATCAGCGGCAATCGACGACGCGGCCCACGCTTGTGATTCGAGGCCATGCACGTCTTGAACAGTCGAGACCATTGGGCCAGCCGACTTGGATCCCGAGCCCAACTTGGACCACGTGATGATGAGATAGACTGTCATGGCGCTGAGGGCAAGGAACGCAATCGTGGGAAAGCTCCCTGCGATCCAGCTCACTGAAATGCCCCTCGAACTAGTCGTCGTAGCTCGCTGATCGCCTGGTTGCGCTGTTCAACAGTGGCGACCTGGCCACCGAAGCGAATGGCGCTATATCGGTCGGTCAGAAGACGCAGTGTCTTCGCCAACTCGGGCTCGGACCCGGCAACAGCGTCACACCATTCGAAGGGGGTTTGTTCTGGATGACGTGGAATCAGTCGCCCCATGCCTTGTTCGGCGTATGCGTAGGCCAGTCGGATCGCTTGGGTCGGATCGGGGTTGGCCAGAAGTTCGTTCAGGTAGTCCTCAAAGACGTCCCAGGATGTTGCGTCACTGGATCCCCCTAGTGGAGCTAGTGCAACCGCCTGGCCATCTCGAAGTGCGAACTTGGGCTTCATTGCTACGAACCACCAAACCGTGCCGGCAATGGCCAACATGGCAATCAGGATGATGACCAGGTTCCGGCCGCTCGCGAAACCACCCGACCCACCAGATCCTGGACCAGAGCTATCGGACAACGCCTCTTGTCCCCCGCTACTCCCCTCACTTTCGAAGAACTCGACATCTGTGTCACGAGCACTCAGCCCATCACCAAGGTCGATCCGACCGTCAGCATCCCGACCCAGGGCCAGTTCGTTTCCGTTCCCATCAAGAGCCAGGATCCCGTCCTCATTCACGCGAATCTCGACCCTCGTTCCGTCCGGCTGGATCAGAGTGAAGCCACTGTTGCCATTGGGGACAAGAATCGTCTTACCCGATACGTCTTCTCCAGGCGAGAACGGGGTGAAGGTCCCGTCATCTTCAACCACCAAGCCCGCAACCTCGCCATTCGGATCTGGTTCGAATACCAGTGCCTCTATCTCGCCGTCAGAGCCTCGTGGAAAGATCTCTCCGTCGGTCAGACTGAACTCGATAACATCACCATCCGCTGTTTGGAAGAAGAGGCGGGTGGCGTCCTGATCCTCAAATCGTTCCTGCTGGAACTGCTCGATCGCGACCCGATCGATGAACCCTTGCCTTGATTCTGTGCTGATGGCCAGAGATGCCAGGACAAGGACCAATAGGGCAGCCGGGATCGCTAACCATCGCACCCACGGAGGGGGTCCTTCGTTTACTACGACTGGTTGCATTACCGAACAATGTCGACGACAGAGGTGGTGTCCTTAACCTTGAGGTCGAGGTGCCATACCAGTGTGGTGATTGCTAGGCCTGCCACAATCTGGTTTGGTTCGCCGCTGGTCCAGAGTTTCACACCGGCGGAGAGGGCCGCGGCCGACACAAGCACCCGGGCCATCGAGCCGTTGTATGGAGCCTTAGAGGCAAGCAGGCCTTGGATCTCAAAGCGCTTCACGAATCGGAGCACGATAAGCAAGGTCACAAAGCTCAGCCCGATAAGGGGCGTTTTCTGTATCCACCAGTCGAGGGTTCCGACTGCGGCGGTTGGAAGGCCATCGACGAGGAACAGCCCGACACCGGCCAGCACAGCGGCCGAGAAGTGCCAGAGGTAGACACTCATTCCGACCCCTCCGAGCATGGCAACCGTTTTGAAGGCCTTGGCGGACTTGGCCAGCCAAGAGTTGATGGACGGGGCGAGCAGTAAGGCGGTGGCACAGTAGGCGATGCCGAACAGCATCAGGGCGATTGACGGGGGGTAAGTGGGGTTGAAAGCCTGTTCGCCGTCGCTCACCATTGAAGCCCGCCACGGCCCGAGCTTCACTACGGCGTAGGTGACAGCCCACATGAGTGGTGCGATCCAGGCGAGACTCTTGCGGGCGGGAATGAGCCCGTCTTTCCAGGCAAACCCCATGATTTGAAAGATCAGCCAGCCGATCACCCAGTTCACGCCCTGGATGAAGGGCACACCAATGAGGCCCAGAATTTCGAACAGGATGAAGGCGGCGCCGATCCCGAGGAAGAACAACCGAGGGTTCTTGCGAAAGAGAGGAAGCGTGATAGGAGCGATCGCGGTGTCGATGGTGTAGTTCGCCAGGAACCAGAGGGGAATGGCAGCAGCAGCCGCTCCAAGGAACGCCATGTCGCCGAGACCCACGGCCGAACCAGCTGTGAGCGCAACGATCCAGAAGTAGGCCAGCACCATGGTTGGCACCATCATTCTGCGCAGGCGGTTAGCCACCCAGTCTTGAGGAGTGCCGTTCTTGCGGTTGTGCGAGTCGAGCGAAACAGCAGAAGAGAAGCCGCCAGCCAGGAAGAACAGTGGCATCACCTGAAACGCCCAGGTGACCCAGGCCATCGAGTAGTCAATTTCGAGGGCGTTCTTGGCTACCAGGCCACCGTCCTGATCCTTAAAGACCGCAATGGCCATCCAATGGCCAAAGGCCACTGCGATCATCGCTATGGCCTTGTAGAAATCAACAGCCCGGTTGCGGTCGGCCTTCACTTTCGTTACCAGCTCACCGATGTCAATTGCGTTGCTCATGGTTCCTCGTTGGCTAGATCAGCTTGAGTTACCATTCTCGGCGGCCGGGCCACCACAGAACATAAGGGCTAACCCCCACCCACGCCTGGGGGCGCGGTAGGGGAACAACCGGCCAACCCACCCAGTGTTCGACCTGTTGATTGCGGGCTCATCTGCTGCTCGATACCGCGACTCACTGTGGCGACTTGGTAGCCCGGTCCCATCGCCTGATCGGGCCAGCTCGCCACCGAGTAGGTTGTGTCCAGTTTCTGATTTGGGATACAATCTGATAATGGAGGGGGTTGAGCATATGGGTTGGGCAGAGCTCAGGGACGAATTCAAAGGGTCTGAACCATCAGTTACCCGGTATGTGGAGACGGTGGTTCGTGCCGCGATTGTGCGGGGTGTCGCTGTCGGCGGGGAAAGCATCCGCCAGGAGCATGTCGCTACGCGGCTGGAAGTCAGCCGTACTCCGATTCGGGAGGCGTTCCAGCGCCTGGAGCGACAGGGACTTCTTCGCCTAGTCCCGAATCGGGGTGCGGTTGTTGTTGAAATGTCACCCGACGATGCTGAGCAGATTTTCTTGATGCGGTCGATCCTCGAACCGTTCGCCCTTGATCGGGCTTTCGACCTGCTGTCGCACCGGGATCTAGGCGAGGCGGAGGATTTCATTGTCGAGAGCGAAAGCGCCACCGACCTCCAGCGGGTCGCCGAACTGAACTGGGATTTCCATTCGACGCTGTACAAACCAGCGAGTCAACAACTGGTAGTAGCCACACTCAAGACTCTGCACCTCAGCGCCGGCCGGTATGAGTTCTTGGGGCGATCTGTGCTTAGCAGACCCGAACAGTCAGTTGCCGAGCACCGGCTGTTGTTGGCCGCGTGCCGCGCTGGTGATCGCACCCACGCCTTGGACCTACTCACAAGCCACATCAATCAAGCAGCCGCTGGACTCGTCCAGCTAATGAAGGAGACCGGACATTGAAACAGCAACCCCACCTAGCCGAGATGAAATGCTGGCGCTAACGAGCGCACTTACCCGGCTGAACACGGTCAACCCGCCCGGCAAT
>QIKW01000023.1 GCA_003231975.1 Acidimicrobiia bacterium | reverse complement strand
CTTGGTAGACGCTTAAGAATCCCTTGTGCTTGATGACCGTGCCAGAGGTTGAGAACACAACCTTTTGCCCGCCGGTCGCGTCCGCACCGAGGCGCAGCGTTAGCGTTTCACCGGTGGCATCGGTCATCTGTGATGCCACAGTTCGCTGCCAAATCAGCTCGTAGACCTGTCGGTCCTGAGTGGACAGCTCGGCGCCTACCTCTTCTGGGGTGCGGAAACGGTCACCCGCGGGGCGGATGGCCTCGTGAGCTTCCTGCGCATTCTTTGCCTTCGACTTGTAGGTGCGGGGCTCTGGGGGGAGGAAGTCGTTCCCGTACCGTTCAAGGATTTGGGACCGAGCTGCCGAAATGGCCAAGTCCGACAGCGTTGTGCTGTCGGTACGCATGTAGGTGATGAAACCGCGTTCGTAAAGGCCTTGAGCCACTCGCATCGACTGAGCCGACGAGAGCCTCAGCTTGCGTGAGGCCTCCTGCTGATAGGTGGAGGTGATGAACGGGGCTGCGGGACGACGCCGGTAGGGCTTTGCCTCCCGGCTTTGAACTACCGCTGGCTTTCCCTCGAGGCCCTGAACCAACTGGTTGGCACTTTCCTGATCGAGGTGGGCCGCTTCCTCCCTGGCCAAAATGCCGTCGGAGCCAAAATCTCTGCCGGTTGCAACTCGCTTGCTTTCAATCTCAACCAACATGGCGCTGAATGGCTTCTCGGCCTGGGCGGCGTCGAAGGTGCCAACGATGTCCCAGTAGTTGGCCGACCGGAAGGCAATGCGCTCTCGTTCACGTTCAACCACGATGCGGGTGGCAACGCTTTGAACCCGGCCAGCAGAAAGCTTCGGCATCACCTTCTTCCAGAGAACGGGCGAAACCTCATAGCCATACAAGCGATCGAGAAGACGGCGGGCTTCCTGGGCATCAACGAGGCGGCGGTCCAGATCTCCCGGCGAGTTGATGGCCCGGTCAATTGCCTCCGGTGTTATCTCGGTGAAAACAATGCGTTTCACCGGCACTGTTGGGTTCAGGACTTCCATCAGATGCCAGGCGATGGCCTCGCCTTCTCGATCCCGGTCGGTGGCAAGCACCAACTCGGTTGCGTCCTTCATCAGCGCCTTCAACTTTTTAACCTGATCCCTCTTTTCGTTTGTGACGATGTAGAGCGGCTTGAAGTCGTTGTGAACGTCTATGCCGAGGCTGGCCCACTTTTCGCCTTTGTGGGACGCGGGAACGTCTGCTGCGTTGCGCGGCAGGTCGCGCACATGCCCGATAGAGGACTCAACTACGTACTCATCGCCCAGATACTCAGCAATTTTGACGGCCTTGGCCGGGCTCTCGACTATCACCAAAGGTTGTGACACGCTCGGCAGGGTAGAAAGAGTGAGAGCACTTTTGCGAACCTATGGCCAATTTCTGTTCGGATTCTGACCTAAAGATCGTTGTTTTCAGGCCTTGGTCTCTTCAAAGTCGGGGGCAGCTTTGGGAACTGGCAGCCTTCGCAGAACAAAGAAACCAACCAGCCCGGCCGCTAGCGACGCAATAAGGATGCCTATCGTTGCCTGTTCGATGATGGCAAGATCGTCGAACGCCAGCCCGCCGATGAACAGGGCAACGGTAAACCCGATTCCGGCAACGGCGCCTGCACCGAGCACGTGTGTCCCAGTGAGGCCAGGCGGCAGCTCGGCTGAGGTAAATCGCACCGCCGCCATGGTGAACAACCAGACCCCAAGCGGCTTGCCAACCACCAGCCCAGCAATAAGGCCAAGGGTGACCCTGGAAGACAGCGCATCCGAAACAGCATCGCCGGTGAGGGTGACGCCTGCGTTCGCCAAGGCAAAAATAGGGATGATTATGAAGCTGGTCCACGGACTCAGCAAAGTGAGGAGCCGAGAGGTAATTGGGACAGTTTCGCGGATTTGCCAATTGGCGTCTTTGGTGGCCGTCACGGTGGCCGAGTCGCCTGAGAATACATCTTCCACGCTTTCGAACAGTCGCTTGCCAAGCAGCGGCCTGGCAGGCGCCAGCAGGCCCAACGCAACTCCGGCGATGGTGGCATGAACCCCAGACCGGAAGGTTGCGTACCAAATCAGGAATCCAACGAGCGCATAAATCGGGGTGAACCACATTCGGGCCCTGCGCATCAATACAACCAAAATCAGCCCACCAACGGCTAGGGCCATCCACGTGAAGTTGCGCTCGGCGGTATAGAAAATGGCGATGACGATGATGGCTCCCACGTCGTCAGCTATTGCCAACGCAAGCAGAAACAGCTTCAGCCGCTGCGGAATTCGGGGGCCAAGAAGAGCCAACACACCAACCGCGAACGCAATGTCGGTTGCCATTGGGATGCCCCAGCCATCAACGCCCGGACCGCCCAGATTGATGGCAACATAGAGACCGGCAGGCACAACCATTCCGCCAACGGCGGCTACGGCTGGTAGAGCGGCATCGCGGGGATTCGAGAGGTCACCAACTGCCAGCTCGCTCTTGATCTCGAGGCCTACTACAAAGAAGAACAGCACCATCAGGGCGTCATTCACCCACAGCTTCAGGCTGAGCCCATGTTCGGTATGAACAAAAGGCATCCAATTGCCGATGGCAAAGTTAACTTCGGTGTCCCAGAACTGCCGATAGGTATCGCTCCATGGCGAGTTGGCCCAGATCAGGGCAACGGCGGTTGCAATCAGAAGGAGCACGCCAGATGCGGTCTCCTGAGCGAGGAACCGCACCATTGGGCGCGCCACCCGTTTGGCCAGCCGTGTGTCACCGCCACTCCAGGCTTCTTTCCGAACCGAGAACCCACCTTGACTCACGGCGCCTCCGATCGGTGGGAGGGTTGGTGGGCGGTCAGGAATCCAACGCCGTTAGACATATAGATCAAAGCTTACTGGCGTATCTCCAACTCTACGGTCGTGCCTTCCGGGGTTGAGTGGAACACAACCTCCCCGCTGCTGAGCCGCTGCATCAACGGAACCCCAAACCCACCCTCGAGCTGCAACCGGTCTGGATGTTCCATGTCTGGCAGCTCGTCAAGTTCGGCCATACCGGGGCCCTGGTCGGCGACCACGAGAGAGACCCAGCCCCGGCCTACCTCGCATTGAGCCCGGACCCGGCCGGGTGTTGCCAGCCGCTGGTTCGCTTGAATAGCGTTTGTGACTGCCTCCGATGTAACCCAGCTGAGGTCTTCAAGCCGGTCTCCCTCAAGAGCATCAACAGCCCTGGCGGCGGCGTCGACAATCAATCGCACAACCGTGACCAGATCGGTTCTGGAAGGGATGTCGATCTCGATGACCCCGATGGGGGCCTTCTCCTCGGAGTTCATCAACCTGGCACGGTAGTGCACCAAGCGCGGCGAACTGCGAAGTGGTCTGGGCTCACCCGACGGAACCGGTTTGCCAACTACGCTGACGCTTGTGGACGCCGTTTGGGATCAGTGGAACCTCATTTGCGATCCCGAAGGGTGCGACATTTGGGTTCAGGTGCTGCGGGTGATCGTTTGGGGGTACTTCGGGATTGCGTTGGTGATTTTCTTTGTGGCAATCAGGGCATGGACAACAAGCCTTCACCCGGTTCTTGGTTTTATTGTTGCCGCAGTGGGTTCGTATCTGATTGTGCGAACGGGCCGCAGCTACATCGCGTCGACCGGGAGCTTGCGAGCGCTTGGCTACTTCACGGCCATCGGGCTGGTGGCTGTTCTTGTCGGGAAACCGAAGTTCTTGGAACGAAAGCGAACCGACGATGCGCCAAGCACCGGAGATCCTAAGCAGGAAGAACCACAGAATTCCGCCACTCAGTGAAGCTGGCAACCGTGCCGTTGGTCGGCTCGGTCAGCCAACGGTAGGGGTGAACCACCACCGGCCGGATCTTGGCGGCGCGTACGGCAAACCCGGGCACGGGCGCGAACGTTGTTGCCACGTTCACTCCGCTCAAGATCTCCGACGGCTTCCCAAGGTGAATCTCCAGCGGGCGGGCTGCCCCGATTTCGGCCAACGTCTCTGTCATGAAGATCAGGCGTTTGGCTGCCAGCTGAAGCTTCCCAAGTAGAGGCTCGTCGAAGACGAACACTGCGGGCAGATCTGGATGGGCAGCCAATGCCGGGTCGGCCATGCCGAGCGACTCTGCCGTTAGCCACACGGCGGTTGGCACCCCGGTGGCCGCGGGCTTCGATGGGCCTGTCGCAACGGCAGGATCGGCCGTGGCCGTTAGCTCTGAGGACCGTCGGATGCGAATGAGGGGCGGCTCTTCTGGCCAGTCTTCCACCGGGCAGTCCAGGGCCAGATCACATGATGCGCAGAGATTTCTGGCCCGCTGCTCAACTTGCCACCGGCTGAAGCCGTAATGCTTGGACGCACCCACCCCAACCGCGATTTGCCAGCCCAGCCGGTTGGCGGCCCTGGAACCGTCAAGAAGATGGCGGAAGAACGCGTCCTCGCCATCTTGCCATCGGGCCCCTTGTCGAACCGCCCACTGGCTTGCCAGCCACAGCCGTGTCTGGTTCACCAGCCAGCCGTCTTCTTCCAGCTCATCCAGCGGAAGTTCCATGCAGGCCATGGCTCGGTTCCAGCCGTTCTTGGCCTCGCCATCCAGGCGATGCATTACCCCGTCACGGCTCCTGTGGCCCAGCCGGGCGTACCAGTGCCTGGCGTACTCTTGCCACAGCAACTCGGTTCTGAACTTGGCAACGTCTCGTGGGGGTCCGTCCGCCACATGGTCCCAGACCTGGCGAAGCGACAACATTCCGTGGCGGATGTAGGGAGAAATTCCTGATGACCCCCGGGCAGGCTGAGGGTAAACTTCGTTGTGGCTGGCCGCGTATCCCGAAACGTCAAACGCCTCAAGACGTTCGTCGGCGCTGCTTTGCCCGCCGGCGAATCGGAGCGACGGTTCAACCTCTCCAGAGACCACGTGACGCAGGTTGGCCTCAACGAAGGCAACGGCCATACCTTGGCCAACTGAGGGGAGTGGTAAGAGGGTCACAAGTAGTTCGTGGGGTTGCGTGGAGGGGGAAACTATCGAGGTTCGAGCGGGTTGTCCTGTGTGGTTATCGCCCCCACCCTGCCAAACGTTGAGACACTTCGCCGGAAGTAGGCAGAAATTGCTTGTTGCTGCCAGCGCGGCTGGCAGCCACGCGCGCTGGCACAACCCGTCTCGCTCAGAATTGAGCCGCACAGGCCGATAGGACTGGATGAGCCCACTAGCAAACGTGGATTCCATGCTCGATCCGCAATCGCTCACCGCCTCACCCGCTGGCCCGTCCCTCGGCCACGTGTGGGCTGAGCGATTCCGCCAGAGCCTGGCTACCGCCGATCTGAACAGCGCCCTTGACGCCTATACCGACGCACCCTCGTGGGAAGATCGATGGTTCTGTCTTGAGCACGCCTCGCGCTCCGGGGTTGATCCTGAACTCCTGGACTCTTGGTGCGATGGCTGGCCCGAGCACGTACTGCCGTTCCTCACTCGGGGCGCCGTGCATGCACGTGCTGGCGCCACGTCTTCCGCGGTGGATCTGTCGCGAGCCTCAGAGTTGGACCCCACCAACCCAATTCCGTGGGGCCAACTGATCGTGGTTAGCCGAGTAGTTGGCCGACCAGCGGCCGACGTTGAGCACTTCCTCAGTGAAATGATGAGCCGAACCGCGCTCTATGAGCCCCACGTTGACTACCTGCTGATGCTGTCGGCAAACCACGGGGGAACCACAGAGGCGATGCTTGCCTTCGCCCGAGAGGTCTGCTTGGTCGTGCCAACCGGTTCGCCCCTGCGAGCGCTGCTGGCGATAGCTGCCCTTGACGCAATGCTGTCTGACGAGCCCAAAGACCACCAGGCTTACCTCAGGGAGAATGGGCTGTTCGACGAGGTGCTGATGGCTGCGGGCCAATCAGTGTTTCACGAGAGCTTCGAAGTGCAGCCACTGGTTCCAGCCCTGAAGGCGTTGAACGCGTTCGCAGTTGTGCTCTCGGTTCTCGGCCAGGACGACCTGGCGCTGATGCTGGTGAACCGGATCGGCAACACGTTCACCGACTGGCCGTTGTCTTTGCTCGGGCCGCCAACGATCGAAACCTGGGACGAGCTGAGGCTCCGCCTGACGGATAAAGCGCCACAGATGACCCGCTAGAAAGCTTGGGTAACCTTGAGTTCTGATGACGGTCGGGACGACCAGTTCAATAGCTGACTTTCTGGATCGGTTGGACCAACGAGGCCATCTGATCCACACCGAGACTCTCCCTGAACGGGCAGCTACGTTGGGCCTTCTCTCTCGCCCACTCCCCCAAGAGATCCAGCACGTTCTGCCTACCTCTGGGTTGTGGGCCCACCAGGCCGAGGCCATCAACTTCGCCCGCGAGGGCGCGTCGGTTGTGTTGGCGACCGGCACTGCATCCGGCAAGAGTTTGGCCTTCCAGGTGCCGGTGGCCGAGGCCATCACAGCCAGCCTTCGGCCAGGAACGTCGCTGTTGCTTTATCCAACAAAGGCCCTGGCACAAGATCAGCTTCGGGCCCTAAGCAACCTGCGGGTTCCAGGAATGCAGGCGGTTACCTACGACGGTGACACGGCGCGAGATCAACGAACCTGGTCAAGAACACATGCCAACGTGCTGCTGACCAACCCCGAAATGCTCCACTACGGGATCCTCCCCCACCACGCCAAGTGGGCCACCTACCTGAAGCGCCTTCAATACGTAGTGGTTGATGAGTTGCATGTGCTCCGCGGGGTGTTTGGCACCCACGTGTCACACGTGCTGCGCCGTCTGCGTCGAGCCTGCGCGCTCTACGGAGGAGACCCCACGTTCATTTTCTGCTCGGCAACAATTGGACAACCAGGAGCTCTGGCCAAGGAGCTTTGCGGCAAACAGGTGATTGAGGTGACAAACGACGGCTCGCCGTGCGCGGCCCGCCACATTGCCCTTGTTCAGCCCGCAATGATCGACGCCGAGCGGGGCCTCCGCCAAAGCCCGGCCACAGAAACGATCCGCATCGTTGCCGACCTTGTCAAAGACAACCGCCGCACCATCGCATTCTGCGCCAGTCGCTCTCTCACCGAGCGGGTGGCAGCAGGCGTGGCGAAGGCTCTGCCTCCCGAGCTGGCAAGCACCGTTCGCTCCTACCGATCGGGCTACCTGGCCCAAGAGCGGCGGGAAATTGAAGAGGAACTGAGCACCGGGAAAGTTCGGGCCGTTGCCGCCACCAGTGCGCTTGAGCTGGGGGTTGACATCATCGGGCTTGATGCAACGGTTTTGTGCGGCTTCCCAACAACGATCTCCTCTTTCTGGCAACAAATCGGCCGAGCTGGCCGCAGCTCGCAGGAATCTCTGGCCGTTCTGGTCGCAGGCTCTGACCAACTTGATCAGTGGTTTATCAGCCATCCCGAAGACCTGTTTCAGAGACCACCCGAGCCCGCTGTGGTCAACCTTGCCAACCCCAACATTCTGGATCCCCACCTCACCTGCGCGGCATACGAAGCTCCGCTAAGCCACGCAGACGACAAATGGTGGCCCGACCTCGACGATGGCGTGCGGCGGCTGGTTTTGAGCGACGAGCTGAAGCTGAGGCCGAACAATCACAACGTCCCGAGGGCGTTCTGGTCTGGTCGGGGAATCCCGTTCAGCCAAATCGGCCTCCGCTCGGCTTCGGCCGGAGAGGTGCGAATTGTGGACACAGAGGGCTCGCTCATTGGCACCGTCGATCATTCAAGGGCGGCCAACCTGGTGCACCCAGGCGCCATCTATCTGCATCGGGGCCAGCCGTGGAAGGTTGCCGACCTTGACCTGCACACGAGGCAGGCAGTGGTTGAGCGCGACCCGGGAAAGACCTGGACGCAAGCAAAGTCGTCGGTTCAGCTGGAGGTGCTTGACACCGCCGAAGCAAAGCCCGTCGGCGCGGCAATGCTTCACCTCGGAACGGTGCGTGTCACCACCCAGGTGACGGGCTATCAGGTTCGCGAACACAGCAGCCGTCAGGCCGCAGAGTCACACGACCTCGACCTGGAGCCACGGGAGCTGGTAACAACTTCGATTTGGTACGAATGGCAGCCCGAGGTTCTGGCCATGGCCGGGCTGCGGCCGTTCAACACCCCTGGCGCCCTGCATGCAGCCGAGCACGCGGCTATCGGCATCCTGCCGCTGTTTGCCATCTGTGATCGCTGGGATGTTGGTGGGGTGTCTGTCGCCGAAGCTCCGCATTCGGGCCTACCAACAGTTTTCATTCACGATGGCTATCCCGGTGGCGCAGGGGTGGCGCCGCTGGCCTTTGAAAGTTCAGACCGCCACCTGCACGCCACAGCCGAAG
>QIKW01000137.1 GCA_003231975.1 Acidimicrobiia bacterium | reverse complement strand
GTTGCCGTGCCGCCGCCACCACCTCAGGGGCCGAACCGTGGGCAGAGAGCATGATCGGCCTGCCCTCTGGCACATCGTCAATGCGATCAACGAACACCACGCCCAGTTCGGCAAAACGGTCAACCACCAGCTTGTTATGGACGATCTCGTGATAGCAGTAGACGGGAGGATCGAAAGCTCGAACCATCCAGCTGAGCGCTTTGATGGCCATCTCGACCCCCGCGCAGAACCCTCGGGGGGCGCACAGAAGAACCTGATCCACCCCGGTGGCCGTCATTAGCGGGTGGCGTAGTTCGACGTGCCGGTTTCAATCAACTCTTTGGCCCCTGTGCGGAGCATGCCGTATGCCGCGTTTGACAACATGCTGCCGGTTGAGAGGCGGCGAACGCCAATTTCGGCCAGCTCGGGAATTGGGGGAGTGCCAGGCAGCGTAAGTACGTTCAGCGGGGCGCCAACCTGGCTGACCACTTTGGCGATATCGGTGCTGTCGGTTAGACCCGGTGCGTAAAGCACCTCGGCTCCTGCGTCTCGGTAGGCAATCAACCTGGAGATCGTGTTCTCAAGATCCGGAACGCCGTAGAGGTAGTTCTCGGCCCTGGCGGTAAGCACCAAGCCAACCTTGGCGCACGCCTCGGCCGCTGCTGCAACCGCATTGGCCGCGGTTTCGACCGGTTCGATCTGGCCCGAAGCGGGGTTGTAGTCTTCGATCGAGCAGCCCGCCGCCCCTGCCTCAGCCAGCAACTGGACAGTTGCAGCGATCCCTCCCGGGTTGTCTGGATAGAGCCGCTCGCTGTCGACGCTAAGCGGGATGCCTAGCACGCTGGTGAGATCGGCGACATGGGCCACCAGCTCGTCTCTTGTTAGCTCTTGATCTGCCTTGCCAATAGCCATTGCTCTGCCTGCACTGGTGGTGGCAAGGGCCAGGAACCCCAGGCTTTCCAGCATCACTGCAGAGCCCTTGTCCCACGGATTCGGCATTGTGAATGTGCCAGAGGCGTGCAAAGAGCGGAACGATTCGGAGAGGCTCATAGCGCAACGGTATCGGCCGACGAGTTCTGAATAACTCCGGAACAAGCGCTATTAGACGGCCAGGCCGGATTACCTCTGGGACGTCGTTCGTTACATCCATGAGGAGACACACTCATGACAACAAAGCTCGCCAACCGCGAATCAACCGAACCGCAACCCGCCAGCCGGGTTGCGAAGGAGAAGCACCCCAGGCCAAACCGCTGGATGCACTGGATCAACTTCCCGCTGCTAACGATCATGATTTGGAGCGGGATCCGCATCTACTGGGCGGATCGGGCCGACCCGTTCGGGGTTGGGATCGGATTAATTGGCTGGCATTGGTTTGACCTCTTCCCCGACGCGGTCAACGAAAGGCTCGATCTCAACCAGAAGTTGGCCAGGGGTATGGCCTTTCACTTCGCGGTCGGCTGGCTCTTCACCATCAACGGTGTGGCCTACGGGCTCTACCTATGGCGCAGTGGCGGCTGGCGTCACTTGGTGCCAGAAAAAGAATCTCTAAAGGACGCGGCAAAGGTGACTGCTAGAGATCTGCGTCTCTCGAAGGCGCCGCTGCCACCTCAGGGCCGATACAACGGCGCTCAGCGGCTGAGCTACAGCCTGATCCTGTTCCTCGGCGTGATAGCCATCCTTACTGGTCTTGCCATTTATAGACCAACTCAACTCAGCTTCCTAACATTCATGTTCGGTGGGTATGAGATGGCTCGCAGTATCCATTTCTTTGTAACCCTTGCCTTCATTGGTTTCTTCGTTGTTCACGTTCTACAGGTGTTTCTGAGCGGGTTCGGGAACTTCTGGTCGATGGTTGTCGGCTACGAACTGGAGGAGGCCGAAGATGACTAAAAACAAAGACCCGCAGGGCTCGCGCTCTGACCAAGACGAGGCAAGGGTTGCCCGCTACGCAGCGCTGGAGGCCGAGACCCCGACCGTCAGTGAAATCGACTTCTACCAGCGATCAAGGCGTTCTTTCATCACAGGAGGAATCGCCGCAGCTGTCGGCTTCGGCGTGTTCCGATCTGTGCAGAGCGCCGAACTAGTTGACCGAGCCCCGCGCCCGCTTAGAGCGGTTCACGAAGCGAACGAGGCCCTTTGGCGTCGGCTCTTCCGGGAAGACCACCAGGCCCGAACGTTCGACCGTTCGGAATCGTCGATGATGCGAGTGACCGGCCGCCACGGCATCAGAGAGGAAGTGGACCTGGAGGCTTGGGAACTTCGGGTTGAAGGGCCAGACGGCGCAACCCTTGGAGTGCATTCCCTTGATGACATTCAGGCCTTGCCAAAGTACGAACACACCATTGAGCACAAATGCGTTGAGGGCTGGAGCCACATCGTCACTTGGGGCGGTGCCCGCTTCTCAGACTTCGCCGGCTTGTACCGCGAGGAACTCGGCGAGCTTCCTGCCTTCGTAGACCTCAAAACCCCCGACGGCGAGTACTACGTCGGAATAGAGCTTGCAACCATGCTCCATGATCAGACGCTTCTGACCTACGAGCTACAGGGTGAGGCCCTAGATTCAGACCACGGAGCCCCACTTCGTCTGTCAACTCCGCTGAAGTACGGAATCAAGCAAATCAAACGAATCGGCACCATCCGCTTCAGCGACGTACAGCCAGACGACTACTGGCACGAGCGAGGCTACGACTGGTATGCCGGGCTCTGATATTGGGACCTGCTTTGCAGGTCCGGCCTTCGGCCATCCGGGTCACTCTGTTCGGGGCTGGTCGCCGATGGCGACCACGCGTGACACGCTGTTGTATTGGGACCTGCCTTTGCAGGTCCGGCCTTCGGCCATCTGGGTCACCAGTTCGGGGCTGGTCGCCGATGGCGACCACGCGTGACACGCTGTTGTATTGGGACCTGCCTTTGCAGGTCCGGCCTTCGGCCATCTGGGTCGATAGCTTGGGGCTGGTCGCCGATGGCGACCGCGCGTGACCACGCTGGGGCGGGTTTTTGAGCCAGTGATCTCGCCCCAAACTGGAACTGGCATGGATTAGGTGCGTTTTCTGCACTAATCCATTCCAGTTCCGAGGAACGGCGCTCGTAGACTCTTCCGGTGGCTCTTCCAACAGTGGTTGCAGTGCAACCCGATTCGCCAGCGTTTGTTGCCGGGGTTGTTGTTGGCGATGTGTTGTGCACGATCAATGGCTGCCAACCCCGAGACGTGATCCAGTACCAGATGCTGGTCGACGAGCCGCTTGTGACGCTGGAGGTCGAGAGGGGCGGGCTGGAGCGCGTCATCGAGGTAGCGAAGGCCGAAGGGGCCCCGCTGGGAATCGAAGTTCAATCCTCACTCTTTGACCAGGTGCGAACGTGTGACAACCACTGCTCATTCTGCTTCATCTACCAACTACCGCCTGGCATGCGCAAAAGCCTCTACCTGAAAGACGACGACTTCCGGCTGTCCTTTCTGTACGGGAACTTCACCACCCTCACCAGGTTCACCGAGGCAGATCTCGAACGCGTCATCACCGAGAGGCTCTCGCCGCTGTATGTCAGCATTCACGCAACCGATCCCGAGCTGCGGTCTCAGCTACTGCGCAACCGTCGGGGCGGCACCAGCCTCCGGTGGCTGAGGGCGCTGCTAGATCACGGGATCGAGGTGCACGGTCAAATTGTGGTTTGTCCCGGCATCAACGATGGCGAATACCTTGACGATACTTTCGCCGGCATCCTCGACCAATACCCCGAGCTAGCAACCCTGGCTGTTGTGCCCCTTGGCGTTAGCGCCCATTCAAATGAGCCCGAGATGCGCCACCACACAATGGCTGAAGCCAGCTTTGTTGTGGATCTGGTCGAGGCCTGGCAGCAAACCTTCCTTGAACTACTTGGCCGCCGCCTTGTCTTTGCTGCTGATGAGTACTACCTGCTGGCCGGTCGACCGTTTCCCGCCCCAGAGAGCTATGAGGGTTTCCCGATGCACGAAGATGGCATCGGGATGGCTCGCACCATGGAACTGGAGTTCCACGGCGATGTAGACCAACCCACCGGCCCAAAGTCGGGCTTCTTTGCGTGGGTCGATGGCGCGCCTGCCGAGGGCTACCGCGCCCCCCGCGTGGATAAGGCCACGGGTCAAGGCCAGCCGGTAACGCTGCTTGGATCTCGTCGTGGTCCAGTTGGCGTGGTTACTTCAGAGTACGGAGCCTTGGTTCTTGGGCCGCTGCTGGCTTCGCTTGGTCGGGACGACCTGCGTCTGGTCGTGGTCAAAAACGAATTCTTCGGCGGCAACATTGCGGTCACCGGGCTGCTGGTCGGCCAGGACGTAAGCCGGGCTCTGGCCCAGGAGCCTGCGGGCCACACCTACCTGCTTCCTGATGTTTGCCTTTCCGGCAGCACCTTCCTCGATGGTTCGTCGGTTTCGGATTTGCCGCGCCCGGTCGAAGTCGTACCAACCGACGGATTTGCGTTGCGAGATGCCCTCAATCGCCATCGGCCCGCCACCAAGGAGCCCGCCCCAGCATGAGCCAACAAACCGATCCGCTGCCATCGGTAGTCATCGTTGGGCGGCCGAACGTTGGCAAGTCCACCCTTATGAACCGAATTCTGGGTCGTCGTGAGGCGATCGTAGAAGAACGGCCGGGTGTCACCCGAGACCGCAAAGAGGTTGAGGCCGAGTGGCAGGGCAACCATTTCATGCTGATCGACACGGGGGGTTGGCTGGCAAAGGGATCCGCGATCGACGAGAAGGTCACCAAACAGGCCGAGGCCGCAATGCGCAAGGCAGACGTGCTGCTGTTCGTTGTGGACTCCAGCATCGGGGTTACCGAAGAAGACGACCAAGCAGTCCGGGCAGTTCGCACCGCAGGCGTGCCCGTGCTTCTTGTCGCAAACAAGATCGACGATTCCGCCCATGAGGGCCAGGTCTGGGAACTGGTGAAGCTGGGCCTTGGCGAGCCGCACCCCATAAGCGCCCTGCACGGCAGGGGAGTGGGCGATCTGCTTGACGCCGTTGTCGGTCACCTGCCAGCTCCCGAACTGTTGGAAGAAGATGCCGACGACGAGGAGAGAATATTCTCAATAGCCCTGGTCGGTAGGCCAAACGTCGGCAAGTCAACTCTTTTCAACCAGCTGATCGGTGAGGAACGATCAATCACCCACGACATGCCGGGCACAACCAGAGACACCATCGACACGGTTATAGAAACCGGAATGGGCCAGATCCGATTCCTTGACACAGCGGGCATGCGACGACAGAGCCGAATCGACGACGACACCGAGTACTACTCAGTGGTTCGGGCGCTGAAAGCAGTGGACACAGCAGACGTTGCCCTTCTGATCATCGACGCAACCGAAGGGGTAACCCATCAGGATCAACGGTTGGCAGAGCGAGTGGATGCCGCAGGCTGCCCGATTGTTCTGGTCTTTAACAAATGGGACCTTCTGAACACCGAAACAAAGGAGTCGGTTGCGATTCAGATCGAGCGCAAGCTCAACTTCTTGCCAGACGTTCCCGTCCACCGAATCTCGGCCCTTTCAGGAAAGGGCGTCGAGCGACTGCTGCCCTCGATGGATCTGGCTCTCGACGCCTACCAAACCCGGGCTCCAACGCGGAAGGTGAACGAGGTTGTTCGCATGGCCCAGCAAGCCCAGCCCGCACCCCACGGAGCCAGGGTTCTGTATGCAACTCAAGGAGCCGTGCACCCACCGACGTTCACGTTGTTTTCCAATCGCGACATTCCGGATCACTACCTCCGCTACATCGAACGGAAGCTGCGAGAAGAGCTAGAACTAGGGCCAACCCCGGTGAAGTTGCGGGTGAGAAGACGGTCGAACTAGGCCAACGCACTCGGTCCGCGAACTGACCAATCGTAACCCTTTCGACGCCTGCGCGGGCAAATAGCTGATCCGGGGTAGCCTGACCCCATGGAACGGGTCGTGCCAGCCCTCGCCGCGGTACTTTGCGCTGGCGCCGCGGTCGTTTGGATCAGATCCACAATCTTTCGCCAGAAAGTCGCCCATCGGCTGGCTGGTGAGTCGGTAGAGCCCGATATCTGGCGGCTGGCCGACGAAGAGTACAAACGAGACTTCCAGTCGTCGCTGTTTGCCGTGATCGCAACCGCAGTGCTGGTGATCATCGCATTCGCCAGGATCGACACCGTGCCTGCGCTTGTCGCCAGCGCTCTTGGCATACCCCCAGCGGTAACACTGTTTCGAAGGCGCAGGCTGGCAGAAGTGGCCAGGATCTCCGCCGAACGTTCAGAGATCGAGAAGAAGGCCAGCGAGGTGCTCACTCAAGAAGAGCTGGCGCCCCTGCAATGGGCTGCCCGCTTGGCTCCATCAGACTTCCCGGATCTTCCCGGCTTCGAGATCGGCCAGGCATATCAGGCAGGCAGCGGGGCAATGGCAGGCGATTTTTACGACGTATTCAAGATCGATGAGCACCGGGTTGGTGCTGTTATTGGAGACGTCACCGGCCACGGGATCGAGCCGTCAATCACAGCCCTTCAAGCGAAGTATCTGCTGCGCACCTTCCTGATTCAGTTTCGTGATCCTGGCCAAGCCTTGGAGCAACTGAATTCTCAGATGTCAGAGTTGGTGCGGGGCGACGAGTTCATTTCCCTCTGCATTCTGGTGTTCGACACCGAGGCCGAAACGCTCCGGTACGGATCTGCTGGCCACCCGGCCGCCTTTGTGTGGCATGCAAACGAGGTTAGGCCGTTGGGCGCCACCGGCCCGCTTCTGATGCTAGATCCAACCGCCCCCTACCACTCACGAGAGATGGCTTGGGATCAGGACGATGTTGCGGTGCTTTACACAGATGGCCTGGCCGAGGCTCGTCGGGGCGATGTGCTGTTTGGCGAAGAGGGAGTTGCCAGCATGATCCGACGTGACCCAACTGCTTCGCCAGACGTGCTTACAAAGGTGTTGGTTGAGGCGGCCCGGGATTTTGCTGGTGGCCCGATTGCCGACGACGTTGCGGTTCTGGTGCTTCGTCGGGTTTGATAGCAGTCGTGCCATGGTGCGACAGCTGCGACGAGTATCGAGCCCCAAGTGCACTCACAGTTGATGGACAGTGCGCCACGTGTGACAGCGAGGTGGACGTAGCCGATCTGGCGGTGCCCGCACCGACCAAGGCCCCCTGGCACTTCAAGCTGATGGTGGCAGCCCTGGTGCTCTACCTGGGCTGGAGGCTGATCGAAGGATTCGCCTGGATCGCCGCCCGGTTCTGAAAACCAGCTGGGGAAGGCAAGTAAATGGCCGAACGCGAGTTGGCTCACCGATCCACGGACTTGGAGGTGGTTGGCTATCACGAGTTCGGCAACAGTCACGGCAGCCAGGAGGCGGAGTTCATTGCTGGCCTTCCCGAGGCGCTGGAGTTGCACCGCATAGACGCCGTTGTTTCAGGAATGGGCTGTTGAGGTAGCTGCACGCCCGTCGTGATGCGGGCATCAATAGCAGCAGAAGCTGCGGGCTACCCAACTGTTTCATTGATCTGTGAAGGCTTTGCTGGCCAAGCCCAGGCGACTGGCCGCGGGCTGGGGTTCGATGGGTTGGCCCTTGGGGCAGTACTGGGCCACGTCGATTCCCAGAGCGCCACCGAGATGGAGACAAACTTCCTCGCCAACACAGTAACCGAGGTGGTTCAGGGTCTGACCGATGGCGCCTCGCAAGCTTTGCGCCCAGCCGCAGAGCCGACGGCGTTGGAAGTTGTGGCCTCAGGAGACATCACCGAAATTAACACTACGTTCGCCCTAAACGGCTGGTCCGACGGTTTGCCGATCATCCCATCAACGATTAATCGGGTGAACGAATTCATAGCCGCATCAGGCCATGATCCATGGCGGCTGCTTGGGGTTGCCAGGCCCTCTGGTCGAGACATCACTATCTGGTCTATTGCGGTCAACGCCGTGATGACAGGCTGCGCACCCGAACACCTGCCGGTGCTGATTGCGGTTGCCGAAATCCTGGCCGATCCCCACTACGGCGCCGAGCACTCCGGCAATACAACCGGGGCTGACGCACTAATGATTCTGAGCGGCCCGTCTTCTGAGGAAATGGGTTTCAACTCCGGCCAGGGAGTGCTGCGCGAGGGTGCCAAGGCAAACACAAGCGTTGGTCGCTGGCTTCGCCTGTATCTCCGCAACGTTTTTGGTTTCACCGCCGACCAGCACGACAAGGCAACGTTTGGGAACTCGACCCGAGTGCTGCTGGCAGAGGCAGCCGAAGTGTTGGGAGAGATCGGCTGGGGCCCGCTCTCGGCCGACTTCGGGTTTGGCCCAACAGATGACGTTGTCACGATGGCCCGCTTGCTTCAACAGCGGCCTTATCATCGGCAGCGTGGTCGGATCGACCCCTGAGGAAATCCTGCCTTACCTGGCCGACGGGCTGGCCCGGGTGAGCGGTTGGGATCTCACCCACGTATACGGCATCGGAAACGCTCAGTACCATGAGGAGTAGGAGCCAAGTCTGGCGTAGTGTGAGTTATGGCTGATTCGATCGATCCAAAGTTCTTCAGACAGGTGATGAGCCAGGTGCCAACCTGTGTCACCGTTGTTACCGCCATGGTTGATGACGCCCCCCAGGCAATGGTGATCGGCAGCTTCGTGTCCATCTCCATTGACCCGCCACTAGCAGGATTCTTCTGCACCACAGCCTCCGAAACGTGGCAAAAGCTGCGGCGGGCCGACGCCCTTGGGGTGAACGTTCTCAGTGCAACCCAAATTGACGTCAGCAACGCCTGCATGCGGGCTCCCGACGAGCGCCTTGGCGATCTCGACTGGGAGATAGCCGACGGGGCACCCCGCATCAGTGGAACCAGCGCCTGGCTTACACTCACGATTGACCAAGTCAGCGTGGCCGGAGACCACGAGTTCGCGCTGTGCAATGTTGAGACCATGGAAGCAGCTGATCCGACGGTTGAAGCCCTCGCCTTCTACGGAGGCGCCTACCGGACTTTCGCTCCAGCCGACAGCCAGTAGAATCTGGGGCTGAGTTCTTGGGGCCCTCGGGGCATGAGTTCGTGAAAGCAACGGACGGCTTGCTAACCTCGGCCTTTCGTCACGGGCTGTGGCGCAGCCTGGTAGCGCACCTGACTGGGGGTCAGGGGGTCGTGAGTTCGAATCTCGCCAGCCCGACAACAAATCCCACAACTAGACGGAGCGCCGAGATGGCTGAGGTAAACGGCACGATCGATCCCAGGTTCGAAAAGATGGGGGTCCTTCTTGGCTCAAGCGTCGACAGCGGCGAAGACCTCGGAGCGTCTGTATCAGTAACACTCGAAGGCGAAACCGTCGTTGACATTTGGGCGGGCTTCGCCGACACAGACAAAACCAAGCCGTGGGAAGCCGACACCATCACCAACGTCTGGTCAACCACCAAGACAATGACGTTCCTGTGCGCCCTAATGCTGGTGGAACAAGGGGAGCTCGACTTCTACACCCCAGTTGCCTCCTACTGGCCCGAATTCGCGGCCAACGGCAAAGAGGCAATTGAGGTTCGCCACATCATGTCTCACACTTCGGGCGTTTCCGGGTGGGCTCAACCGGTAACCGTTGAAGACGTGCTGGATTGGGACAAGTCGACCGCAATGCTGGCAGCCCAGGAACCCTGGTGGGAGCCAGGCACCGCATCGGGCTACCACGCTCTGAACCAGGGCCACATGATCGGAGAGCTGGTGCGCCGCATTTCGGGTCGCTCGATCGGCGAGTTCTTCGCTCAGGAAGTTGCGGGCCCCCTCAACGCCGACTTTCACATCGGCCTTCCAGAAACAGAACACCACCGTGTGTCAAACGTTGTGCCGCCACCGCCGCTTGCATTCGACATGGAGGCCATGGATCTGGACGGGCCAATGTTCAAAACCTTCACTGGCCCGGCCGCCGACGCCTCAATGTCGTGGACGCCGGAATGGCGCACGGCCCAGGTGCCTGCTGCCAACGGGCACGGCAACGCCCGCTCGGTCGCCCGGATTCAGGCCATAGTTGCCAACGGCGGCGAGGTGGACGGGGTGAAGCTGCTGTCGCCAAAGACCATCGATCTGATATTCGACAAACAATCCGACGGCATCGACCTGGTCCTCGGGCTGCCCCTCAGCTTTGGAATGGGCTACGCCCTTCGCTCTGAGTCGATCCCAACTATTCCGGAGGGCCCCATCTGCTATTGGGGTGGCTGGGGTGGTTCAAGAATCATCGTCGACACCGAGCGCCGAATGACCATTGCCTACGT
>QIKW01000095.1 GCA_003231975.1 Acidimicrobiia bacterium | reverse complement strand
CCAATTGGGCCGCACTGGTGGCGGCCGTTGCGGTTTCGCGCCGAGGGGCCCAGGCTTCCCTTGGTTCCCGTTCCGAAGTAACAGCTCTGGCCGCTACCCGGCCGCGATAAGGGCAGTGGCAGCCAGCGCGGCGCCGAAACCGCCAATCTGAGTTGGCGACATCCGTTCGCCAAGCACCAGCCGTGCCAGCAGCACCGTTGCCGCCGGATAGAGCGAGCTGAGCACGGCGACGATGGTTAGTTGGCCCCGGCCGGTTGCCATTAGGAACAGAATGTTTGAGCCGGTGTCGAACAGCCCGGTCAGCACGATGAAGGGAAGCGCAGGCGCCAACTCGGAGCGGGTTGGGCGCTTTCTGGCAACGATGAAACCGACTATTAGCGTGGCGGTCAGGAGCCTCGCACCGACTACAGGCCACGGTGCTCCGGCATCTGAAGTTGCGTCAAAGAGAATGAACATCGCGCCAAAGCCGGTGCCGGCAGCTAACGCTTCGGCCACCACTGCGATGGACACTGGGGTGGCCGAGGTAGAGCTTGGTCTGGAGATCAGCCCAATTGCGACTAAGGCCAAGACAATGCCGCCAGCCACCCAGCCCGAAAGTCGGTCGCCGGACATTACGGCCCAAGCAGATGGCACAGCAGCTGAAGTGATGGCTGTGATTGGAGCAACCACAGCCATTGGCCCGCGGGCCAAACCCCGGTACAGCAGCATCACCCCAACAGCTCCAACCAAGCCCGCCGCCGCGCCTAGAGCCAGGTCAGTGGCAATGAACCGTTCTGCCATTATTGGGGCAATCAGGCCAACCCCGACCAGGCCGACCAGGTGGGAGAAACCGACCACGTAGAGCACCGACACTCGTTTGGCCGACATTCCGCCGAAGAAGTCACCGGTTCCAAAGGTCACGGCCGCCATCAAGCTCAGAGCGATTGCCATCGGCCGGTAACTGTATGGGGCTGTCAGGCACTCGCGGCGGGCCCGTCAGTTGCTGTCTGCGGGCCTTTCGCCGAACCCGTACGGGTTCTTCTCTTGCCATCGCCAGGCGTCGGCGATCATCACTTCCAGGTTGCGGTCGGCCCGCCACTCAAGCTGGCTGTTTGCCCGGCTGGGGTCGGCCAGAGACGTGGCAATGTCACCTGCTCGCCGCGCCACAATCTCGTATGGAATTTCCTTTCCGCTGGCCTTCGCGGTTGCCTGGATCACCTCAAGCACAGAGGCCCCCGAACCGGTGCCAAGATTGAACTCTTCGCACCCGGCCGTGAGATTGTCAAGCGCGGCCAGGTGGCCCAGGGCCAGGTCGACAACGTGAATGTAGTCACGCACCCCGGTGCCGTCTGCGGTGTTGTAGTCGTCGCCAAAAACCTGCACTTTGTCTCGGCGGCCAACAGCTACCTGCATGACGAAGGGCACAAGGTTGTTCGGATGGCCCTGCGGGTCCTCACCAATTTCACCGCTGGGGTGAGCTCCTACCGGATTGAAATAGCGCAGTAGACCGATACGCCACCGCTTGTCGGACGCTGCCAGGTCTCGGCATATGTCTTCGATCATCAGCTTGGTTCGCCCGTACGGATTGGTGGGCCCCGTAGCTGCACCTTCCGGGATTGGAAGCACCTCGGGGTCGCCATACACCGTTGCTGAACTGGAGAACACAAAATCCCACACATCGTGTCGGGCCATGGTCTTCAGCACGTTCATGGCAGATCCCAGGTTCACCTGGTAGTAGCGAAGCGGTTGCTCAACCGACTCGCCAACAGCCTTGAGGCCAGCGAAGTGGACAACAGCTTCGATCGGGTAGTTGGCGAAGAGCTTTCGCACCTGGAATTCCTCTGTGAGATCGACCTCAACGAGGGTTACCTCCTTGCCCGTCAACTTGGCGACGGCGGCAACTGCCTTTGGCGAACTGTTTGACAGGTCGTCTGCGATCACAACGTCGAAGCCGTGCTCTATCAGCGAAACCACCGTGTGGCTTCCGATGTAGCCTGCTCCGCCGGTTACCAAGATGGTTCGTGCCATGAATCTCCGTCGGCCGGTTCGGGCGAATTGCAAGGAAGTCACAACAGTACAGACCTAATCAGCCGGTGGGCCCTTATTGCGCTAGTGTGCGAGCCGTTACGCACCCGGAGGAGAGAATAAATGACCGATACGCCATCTCAGGCACCAGGCTGGTACTACGCCCAAGGAGATCCTCCCGGCACGCAACGTTACTGGGACGGCGCCCAATGGCAGGGTGGCCCCCAAGTGGTGCCGGCCGGAGGCGCCGGGGCTTCCTATGGAGCCGGCGGTATTGAAGAGAAACTGGCGGGCGGCGGCAACCGAATCCTGGCCCGAATCATCGACATGATCATCTACTTCGTTGTCGGCTTTATTTTTGCCATCGTGGTTGGCGGGGGCACGGCAGGCGGAGTGGCTTTTGGCAGCACCACGGCGGCATACGACTTCCGGACAGCGCTGGCGGGCTTGCTTGGCGGGTTTGTGATGATGGGTTATGAGATCTACATGACGGCCAATGGCGGCGCCACGTTAGGGAAAAAGGCCCTCGGCATAAAGATCACAAACGACGACGGCTCAGCCATAAGCCTGGAGACTGCCATAAAGCGCGTTTCCCCGTGGCTGGCGTCGATCGTTGCCGGCATAATTCCAATCCTTGGCGCCATTGTTGGACTCGTGGTTGCGCTGGTTGGCCTTGTTTCGCTCGTTCTGATCTTTACAGACAAGATGAACAAGGCTGTTTGGGACAAGATCGCAAACACTCTCGTTGTAAAGGCTTGAGTCGCCTCGATCAGGGCCGCGTAACTGAGTAGCCGATGACACGACAACCCAAAAAGGGCCGTACCACCCAGTCCAAAGCCGAACGACAAGTAGTTGACGGCATTCCGCCCCTCCGCAAGCGCAATCCTGTGATGTTCTGGTTCATCATCTTGGCGGTGGTGGCCATGGTGCTCGGCTCCCTTGGCTCCTTCCTCAGCCTCTTCTTCTAAGCAACGTGACCGATCTCCATCGTTCCGACGTGGGTAATCGCGTTCCTTCCTGCCATCCTTGACGGCTCCGGCCTTTCTGGTCGGAGCCTAGGAGTTTCATGAGTTTCAAAGTCGGCGACCGAGTCGTCTACCCCCACCACGGGGCAGCCATTATTGAAAAGACCGAAATGGTCGAACTCAATGACGAAAAGAAGAAGTACTTCGTTCTGAAAACTGCCCACGACGAGCTCACGGTTCGGGTGCCAGTTGACAAGGCTGAAGAGGTTGGCATGCGCCCGCCGATCAGCATGGAAGATGTTGAAGACCTGTTTGTGCTACTGGCCAAGAAGGACGTTCGTGAGCCTGCCAACTGGAGCCGGCGGTTCAAGAACCATCAGGAAAAGCTGAAGTCCGGCGATGTTTATCAGGTGGCCGAGGTGGTCAGGAACCTGGCCCTCAGAGAGGCAGCGAAGGGTCTGTCGGCGGGAGAGAAAACCATGTATTCAAAGGCCCGCAAAGTGCTGGTTTCAGAGCTGTCGTTCGCCCTTGACATGTCTGAAGACGATGCGATGGAAAAGATCGAGGAACACATCGCCTGAGGCTCGACCGACGCCATCAGCTCAGCCTGAATTGAGACCAAGCAAGCTGAGCATCGATGTGGGTACGCCGCCGTCTCCTCGGGCCAGTCGCCAGGCCCGCTCCACGTTTACCTCGTCGAACTCACGATTGGTCCAGCCCTCCCACGGGCCGGGGGCCAGGTGCTCGGGTTTGCCGTTGGCGCCAACGCAGGTCCGCAGGTAGGCCGCCTGGTCAAGGAGATCTTGGCTGCCACCAACCGGGCCGTGCCCGGGGGCCACAGTGCCGCCCCTTTCGGCCAGGGCCTCAAGGCTGGCTGCCCACGCCGCCGGGTTACCGGCGAAGGCAAGCGGCGTTACCCCGAAGCTGGCCAGGGCACCAGCGAACACGCCGCCAACGCCCGGGACCCCAACAGCCAGATTCATTGCAGACTCACCCGGCAGCAACAGCAGCTCGGTGGCCGCGGTCAGCCACGCCCTCTCGCCGACGGTGTGGGTGATCGGGCGAGTCTCGAACTCGTCGTGGTAGGCAACAGCCAGCCCTGGCAGAAGAGCTCTGAGCGCTTGACGATTGAGTGGCTGATCCAGCTCTTCGCTTGTGGGTTCTGACCCGTAGAACCCAGCCCGCCAGAACGGGGTTGATCCGCCGCTGAACGGCACCCGGCTTGAGCTGAGAACGACTCGTTTGATCGTGAGGTCAACAGCCTCGGTCAGGGTTTCTATCGCCGACCGGATGACTTTGCCGCGGTATGGAGTGGCCGCTGTGTCAATCACGGTTAAACCATCGGCATCGATCACCAAACCGACGTTGCTATGGCCAAATTTTGGTGACGGGTGAGCAAACACGAACACACCGGTGCCTAACTCGACGAGGGTTGGTTCTGTATCGTCGCCAGGAGCCGCAACCAGGTTCGTTGGCTCAGGATCCGAGCGATCAAAGATGAGGTCGTCGTGCGCCATGGCCCGCACGGTAATCGACTCCGTGATCCCGCTGCGGCGCCGCCATGTTCTGAGCAGCAGTTCGTCGGCTCAGTTCGGCTAGGTACGCTTCAAACGGTGACCGCATACACGCCTCCGCTGCGAGACATTCGCTACGTCCTTGATCATGTGACTGACTTCCATGATCTGCTGGAAACAGAGCTGTTTGATCATGTCGACGCCGAAACCGTCTACATGGTGCTTTCCGAGGCTGGCCGGTGGATCAGCGACGTGGTGGCCCCCACAAACATTGAGGGCGACCAGATCGGCGCTCAATTCCAGGCAGACGGCACCGTGGCGATGCCGCCTTCATTCCACACGGCCTACCAGCAGTATGTTCAGTCGGGCTTCGGCTCTATTCCGTTCGATCCAGACTTTGGCGGAGGCGGCTTCCCCTGGGTGGTAGGTCTCGCTATCCAGGAAATGCTGACCAGTGCCAACATGGCGTTCTCGCTGTGTCCGTTGCTTACCCAGGGAGCAATTGATGCCCTGCTTCATCACGGATCTTCTGAACAGCAAGCTATGTATCTGTCAAAGATGCTTAGTGGCGAATGGACAGGAACCATGAACCTCTCAGAGCCCCAAGCTGGTTCTGATGTTGGTGCTGTTGCCACCAAGGCAGAACCGGTTGGAGATGGCAGCTATTTGTTGGTTGGCCAGAAAATCTGGATCAGCTACGGCGAACACGACTTGGCCGAGAACATCATTCATCTGGTTCTGGCCCGCACGCCAAACGCTCCGCCCGGCACGCGAGGCATCACCATGTTCCTGGTTCCGAAATTCCTGGTTAACGACGACGGCAGCCTTGGCCAGCGCAACGAGATCACTTGTGTTTCCATCGAACACAAGCTTGGAATTCATGCCAGCCCCACCTGTGTGCTGGCGTTTGGAGACAATGCTGGGGCGGTTGGGTGGCCGGTGGGAGACGAGTTCACCGGCATGCGCAACATGTTCACCATGATGAACAGCGCCCGGTTGTCTGTTGGTCTCCAGGGTTTGGCCCTGGCCGAACGGGCCTACCAGCAGGCCTTGGACTATGCGGTTGAACGCAAGCAGGGAACCGCGGTTGGGGGAGCCAAAGGCGTGCAGAGCTCCATCATTGACCATGCCGACGTTCGGCGGATGTTGATGACCCAACGCTCCTGGATTGATGCGATGCGCCTGCTGACCTACACCAACGCAGTGGCAATAGACCGCGCCCGTTCCGCTTCTGACCAGGAAGAAGGCCAGGCCGCCCAAGAACTGGCCGACCTCTTGATCCCGCTGTCGAAGGCCCTTTGCACCGACCTCGGCAACGAGCTGACCTCGCTGGCGGTGCAGATTCATGGCGGGATGGGCTATGTCGAGGAAACCGGGATCTTGCAGCACATGCGCGATGTGCGGATCGGCACGATCTATGAGGGAACCAACGGAATTCAGGCCGCCGACCTCGTTGGCAGGAAGTTGCCGATGCGTGGGGGCGGGGTGATATTCGATCTGCTTTCTGAGTACGAAGCTGTGGCCGCCGAACTGCTGTCACACGAAGCGACTGACTTGTTCGGACAGAACCTCACTGCGGCCTGTGGCTCGGCCAGAACGGCAACCCAGTGGCTACTGGACAACGGCCTGCCAGAGGTCAACAACGCTTTGGCCGCAGCGACGCCCTATCTCAGGCTGCTTGGAACCGTTGTGTGTGGCGGGCTGATGGCTCGCTCGGCTTTGGCAGCCCTTGCTCTTGGCGAACAAGATCCTGAGTTCTACGAGGCGAAGCTGGTTTCGGCCCGTTTCTTCGGAGAACAGATCCTGCCGACCGCCACAGGGCTGGTCGGCGCGGTCACCGCCGGGGCGGGCGATCTGTTCGCCTTGTCGGCCGAACAACTGGCCTGACCGCCAAAGGCGCCCTCGATCCGCTAACTTCGACGCCGTGCTGATTCCCGCCGGTTACGTCTCGGTCCTGGCCCAAATCCCCTCACCATCCAGCAACTCGCTGAAGCTGGGCCCACTCACCTTCAACTATTACGGCCTAATGATTGCGCTTGGCGTTTTGGCGGGCGTCGAGATTGGGCGGCGACGCTGGGCGGCCAAGGGCGGCGAATCAGACGACGTGGTTGAGATCGTCAAGTGGGCGTTAGTTGCCGGCTTGATCGGCGCCCGGATGTATCACGTTGCCACAGACTGGAAGGCCTACCGTGGCCGCTGGCTTGACGTGTTCAAGATCTGGGAGGGCGGGCTTGGCATTCCTGGCGGCCTTTTACTTGGTGTAACGGTAGGCATTTGGTACGTGAAGCGCCGCGGCTGGAGCGTTACCGACATGCTCGACGCGGTGATTCCCGGCATCCCTGTTGCGCAGGCAATCGGACGAATTGGAAACTGGTTCAACCAGGAGATCTTCGGCAGGCCAACCGACCTCCCGTGGGGCCTCGAAATCGAAGAACGGTTTAGGCCAGCTGAGTTTGCAGACTCGCCAACCTTCCAGCCAACCTTCCTTTATGAGGGCCTGCTGAACCTTCTAATTGCCGCCAGCTTGATCTTTGCCGACAAGAAGAAGTGGCTGAAACCTGGCCAGATTCTGCCGTTGTGGATCATGATGTACGGCGTAGCCCGGTTCTTTGTTGAAAGCCTTCGCATCGACGAAGCTTCGCTGATTGGCGGTGTACGCATCAACCATTGGATGAGCGGAATCGCGGTGGCCACTGGCCTGGTCTGGTTCCTTTGGATAGGCAAACGAGGCGAACCAGCCGTCACCGACGCAGCTGGTTTCGGCAGCGATGATTCCGGCTCCAATGACTCTGGCACTGAGGATTCTGAGGTTGAGGATTCTGAGGTTGAAGACGACGCCACTCAGCCAATAGAGGCCAAGTAGAGCTCCTGGCCCAGAGTCGTTGTTGTAACCACCGCCAGCAAAGAGCGGTGGCCGGCAACGAATTCAACGGCGAGGGCTTCGGGCCCAAACACCTCGGTTACCGGCCGCCAGCTCCAAACCGCTTCTTCGGCATCGGCTGCGATTTCAGTGAGCCCAACCATTGCTGGCACTGAGCTGGTTTCGAGTTGGGTCAACCTGAAGGCCCGTCCAAACTCATCGATCGGGAATCTCACGAAGGTCTGGCCGTTTTCCGGATCAAAGAGGATTAGGTCACCAGTGCTCGGGTCGATCCTTACCCCGTCGCTCTCCAACTCGGAGGCCTCCAGAACTACCTCGCCGGAGGAGTTGTCGGTGAGGATCAACACCTCCCCCGAAGTGTCTTCGTCGGTTTCCATCGTGTAGCCGCCTTTTTCGATCACAAGAGGCATGCTCGACCCGCCAAGATCATCGGTCTCGAAACCCGAGAGCGCAATCACCTCGTCAACTGCGGCAAGGCTCAGAACTGCTCGGGCTGGTGAGACGTAGGATTGCCAGGTGCGCCCGCCGTCGGCGCTGCGGCCTACAGAGAACCAACCCCGAGGTCCCGGCCCGAGGGCAACAAAGGGGTTGAGGAAACCGCCAGCAGCGACGGAGATCAGGCTGGCTTCCGCTGGTTCCCAGGTCAGGCCGTCAGATGACGAAAACCCCGGGACGCCGAAACCTGGACTAAACACGAAACTGCCGTCTGACGCTTCCAGCAACTGGCCCCTGAACGCGGCAGGTGATCGGCTCTCCACCGGGATTTCTGCTTCGCTCAATTGGCCCCGCACCGGGCCACCGAATACTTGGGTGGCCGGGTCTGATAGGAGCCGAAGCACATCTAGCTCAGCGTTGGACAGACCAAGGGTTTCAATGTCGAGGCGAACGATCTCGCCGTCCATCTGCTCGATTGCCATGGTGTTGGTGTCAATAGATTCCAGGCCTGCCGGCCGTTGAAGCGACTGGCCAAGGGTCTGGGCCAGGCCCTGAAGGTCA
>QIKW01000171.1 GCA_003231975.1 Acidimicrobiia bacterium | reverse complement strand
GTCGCCGATGGCGACCACGCGTGACAGGATGCGGCGAGTTTTGAGCGAAGCGAAAAAGTTGCGAAGAGACGAGGCCGCGGGCCGAGGAACGACGCGTACACAAGACTCTCGTTCGAAAGGGTTTCCCTTTCGAACGATAATGTCAGGGAATGGCCACCTACCTCGATGCAATCCTTGCCGCTCATCGAGAAACCGCCAAGGCAGATCAGCGAAGCCTCAACCAGTTGCTGGACAGGGTCGGTGACGTCGGTCTGACCAGGCCGTTCGCTTCCGCCATTCAGGATGCCGACGGGTTGGCGGTTATCAGCGAGATAAAGCGCCGTTCGCCTTCAAAAGGTGACTTGAGTGCCAGTCTTGATCCGGCCAAGCTGGCCTCAGAATATGCAGCAGGCGGGGCTACCTGTTTGTCGGTACTAACCGATTCGGCCCATTTTGGCGGCTCAGCCGACGACCTCGCGGCGGCACGACAGGCTGTGCAACTCCCCGTATTGAGGAAGGACTTCACTGTTTCGGCCAACGACGTTGCCGACGCTCGCTTGATGGGCGCAGATGCGGTGCTCTTGATAGTTGCCGCCCTCGATGACGCTGAGCTGGCCGACTTCCACACCTTGGCCATCGAGCTTTCTCTCGAGGTTCTGGTCGAAACCCACGACGAGGCCGAGGTAGAGCGGGCCCTGAACGTTGGGGCTGAAATTATTGGGGTCAATCAGCGTGATCTTGTGACCTTTGAGGTCGACACCCGCCGAGCTGTGCGTGTGGGCGCCTCGCTTCCCGACGATGTTGTGAAGGTGGCCGAGTCTGGCGTTGGTAGCCCCCAGGATGCAGCCGATCTGTGGGCGGCGGGCTACCACGCCGTCCTGGTTGGTGAGTCTCTGGTTAGGGCCGCCGATCCGGTGGCGGCGGTGGCCGCGCTTCGCTCGGTCTGACGCTCATCCAAAGCAGCCAACGCTTACCGGCTTGACTCGGCCCGATTGGGCAGTACGGTCCGTTCCGTGTTCATCAAGATCTGTGGGGTCACAAACGCCACCGATGCACTGCTTTCGGCTGGCCTGGGTGCAGACGCGGTTGGCCTGAACTTTTGTCCCTCCTCTGTGCGGAAGATCACCGTTGCCAAAGCCAAAGACATTGTTCGGCGCATGCCGCCGGAAGTTCTGACCGTTGGGATATTTCAAAATGAACGTCGGGAGCGAGTGGTCCAGATCGCTCGAGATGTGGGCCTTCGCGCGGTTCAGCTCCACGGTGACGAGAGTGAGGAAGACACTCGCTGGGTGGCTGACCAGGTGCCGAACGTGATCCGGGTGTTCGCCGCAGCCGATCCCGAACGAGAACGGATAGCCCAATACGGACCTGTTCAGTTGATGATCGATTCACCTCAGCCGGGCAGTGGCAAACCCTTCGACTGGAATGTGCTCTTGGCAGATCGTCCTTCCGCCCAGTTCCTTCTGGCCGGGGGCCTGAACCCAGATAATCTGGCAGAGGCCATCGCTCTGCTTAACCCTTGGGGGGTTGATGTGGCTACTGGGGTAGAGCGGTCTCCGGGCGAGAAGGACCCCGTCAAACTCCGCCGCTTCATCGCAACCGCTCGTTCCTTCGGACAATCTGACCGGATGCAGAAACACCCAAACCAGGCGCCAACCGGTTGGCCCTTCCACCCACAGGAGACCATCGAATGAGCAGCGCCGGTGCGGATCGGCCAATTATGGGCGAGCCAGACGCTTCAGGCCGTTTCGGTCAATTCGGCGGTCGCTTCGTTCCCGAGACACTGGTGCCTGCGTGCGCCGAACTTGAGGCAGCCTTTCGCGAGGCCCGGGCCGACCCAGACTTCGTTGCCAAGTTCAAGGCCCTTCTTACCGACTACGCGGGCAGGCCGTCTGTTGTGACCGAATGCCACAACCTCTCAGCTCACCTCGGATTCAAGGTGCTGCTGAAGCGGGAAGATCTGAACCACACGGGCAGCCACAAAATCAATAACGTGCTTGGCCAGGCGCTGCTGGCCAAGAGGATGGGCAAAACCCGCCTGGTTGCCGAAACCGGCGCAGGCCAGCACGGGGTGGCCACAGCAACTGCGGCTGCGCTGATGGGGATGGAATGCGTAGTTTTCATGGGCGAGGTAGACGTGAAACGCCAAGCCTTGAACGTGTTCCGAATGAACTTACTGGGGGCAGAGGTTCGCACCGCTATGTCTGGCAGCCGCACCCTGAAAGATGCGGTTAACGAGGCGATGCGGTATTGGGTAGCTGCGGTGGCTGACACCTACTACCTCCTGGGCTCGGTGATGGGTCCTCATCCTTACCCGTGGATGGTTAGAGAGTTTCACCATGTGATCGGCGAAGAAGCCAGGGAGCAATGCCAGGCACTTATCGGCGGCCCGCCAGATGTGGTTGTGGCCTGCATTGGTGGTGGATCGAACGCCGCAGGAATCTTCTCAGGCTTCGTTGATCTGGAAACCGAGCTGGTTGGAGTTGAGCCGGCAGGAGGAGCAGCCATTGGCCGCAAGGTGCCAGGGGTCGTTCACGGCTCGCTCAGCTACCTGATGCAGGACGAGTTCGGCCAGGTGCAAGAGGCTCACTCTGTGTCGGCTGGCCTTGATTACCCGGGGGTTGGGCCCGAGCACGCCCACTTGGCCGACATTGGTCGGGCTCGCTATGAGGCAGTCACCGATACTGAGGTGTTGGATGCTTTCCAGCTTCTCTCACGTACCGAGGGAATCATTCCAGCCCTCGAACCGGCCCATGGCCTCGCCTGGATGGTGAAAGCCAAAGACGAACTTCAGGGCCGCACCGTGTTGCTTAGCTTGTCGGGCAGGGGAGACAAAGATGTTGAGCAGGTGCAGGCCATCCTCGACGGCAACCCCGAGGCGTTGAAGACGATGCGATCATGAACGGATTCACCGGAACACTCGAAGAGCATTTGATTTCGCGCCGGGCCAGTGGTGCCAAGTTGTTGCTGCCATATGTAACTGGTGGTTACCCCGTTGACGGCTGGACCCGACTGATTGAAGGCTTCGCCCAGGCCGGGGCTGACGCCATGGAAATCGGGATTCCCTTCTCCGACCCCGTTATGGATGGCCCCACGATCCAGGAGGCTTCTGCCATTGCACTGGCCAACGGCTCCAACCCCAGCGGTGTGCTCGACGAAGTAGCCCGCACCGACCCTGGTGTGCCGCTTATCGCGATGACCTACTACAACGTGGCCTACCACATGGGCCATCAGCGGTTCGCTGAGTCCCTGAAACGAGCTGGAATCAGCGCTGCCATCCTGCCCGATCTGCCGCTGGAAGAAGTTGGGCCTTGGGCTGAGGCTGCAGATAGCGCCGGGATCGAAACGGTACTTCTCGCTGCTCCAACAGCCCCCGACGAGAGGTTGCCGCGTATCGTCGAACGAACCCGCGGCTTCATATACGGAGTTGGCCTTGTCGGCACCACCGGAGAGCGGGCGGCCCTTGCCTCAAGCGCGCTCGAGATGGCTCGACGGCTGAAAGACATCACAGACAAGCCGGTGATCATCGGCATTGGGGTGTCCAACCCCAGCCAGGCAGCCGAGATTGCTCAGGTTGCAGACGGTGTCGTTGTGGCTTCTGCCATCATCAGGCGAATGCTTGAGGGGGGCTCGGTTGACCAGGCAATCGAGTTCGTTGCGGAACTGAGAGCTGCTCTCGATTCCGTCTAGCCGAAGGCAAGCCCTCTGATCGGCGCAGCAGTCTCCGGGAAGCTTCTGCCCTCCAGCCGGGTTCCTGAAGGATGCGTCGTCGCCTCAGCGTCCTTGTTGCATTCGCCATCGTGCTTGCCGCCTGCAGCTCTGGTGGCGACTCTGCGTCATCCACCGCGCCAACATCAGCCGGCGGCGCTGAACCCTCCACCGAGGGGGCTGTGGATGGCAATGAGCGTCCTGTGTTTGACTACAGCATGGTTGACTACGACGCCGAGCCCGTCGGGTCGGCGCTTCGGGGAGATCGGCTTGATCCAGCGTTTCCGCCGCCCGTCATCAATCCCGACGATATTCGCAGCGGCGGCCCGCCCCCTGATGGCATTCCATCCATTGACGGCCCGCAATTCGTTCCTGTCGACGAGGTTGACTTCATCTCAGACGACAACGAGGCAGTAGTCGTTCTCGAAATCAATGGCGACGCCAGGGCCTACCCGGTTCAGATTTTGATCTGGCACGAGATTGTCAACGACATCGTTGGTGGGGTACCGGTCTCGATCTCGTACTGCCCGCTCTGCAACTCTGCCCTGGCGTTCGAGCGGACCCTGGGAGATCGAGTGCTGGACTTCGGAACATCTGGCGAGCTCTACCAATCTGCGTTGGTGATGTATGACCGCCAGACCGAGTCTTTGTGGGCTCATTTCACCGGCGAAGGAATCGTTGGTCACTACGCGGGCGCTCAACTAACCCTCGTGCCTGCGCAAACCCTCGGTTTCAGCTCGTTCGCCGAGGCGTTCCCCAATGGGACGGTCTTGGCTCGCCCCACTGGCGTGGCTCGGCCCTACGGAAGCAATCCCTACGTCGGCTATGACAATCCCGACACCAATCCGAGAGGTGCCTTCATTGCGTTGGATCTTGACGAGCAATTCGCGGCGAAGGCTCGGGTTCTTGGCGTAATCGACGGAGACCAGGCCTTCTCAATCCTGTTGGAGGACTTAGCGGCAGTTGGCGCAGTCCCCATCACCGAGGCTGGCCGTAACCTCGTAGCCTTTCACACCGGCGGCCTGGCCTCGTCCCTTGAAGCCGAGGGCATCGCAGACGGAAGAGACGTAGGCCAAACCGGCGTATTCGTTGCCGAGACAGCCGCTGGTTCGCCGCTCACTTTTCTTTCAGACGGGGCTGAGTTTGTTGACAACGAAACGGGTAGCCGGTGGAATATTCGGGGCGCGGCCGTTGCAGGCTCACTTGCCGGTGAGCAACTGGCCGCGGTGCCCCTTATCGACACTTTCTGGTTTTCGTGGGCCACCTATCAGCCGGATCAGATTCTGATAACGCCCTGATCTTGTGTGCGGATCTGGTGTGCGCCCCGGCACGACAGATTCGTACCGGGGCGCAACGGAGCTAACCCCCGGTGGCTCGGTTCACCGCCGAGACAATCGCTCGGAGCGAGGCGGTGACGATGTCGGTGTGGATGCCCACACCCCAGAGCTCGGTGCCCTCCACTTTCATTTCGACATAACCAACCGCTCTGGCGTCGGTGCCTGCACCAATTGCGTGTTCGTGGTAGTCAAGGACGCGCAGGTTGACGTCGAGATTGGACCTGAGCGCATTCGAAAATGCGTCGATGGTGCCGTTGCCGTCGCCGACGAGTGTTTCCTCTTTACCGTCGGTTCTCACGACTGCCTCAACGATCGTGCGGTCCCGGCCTGCGGCGTTCTGCGAAGTAGTAAACGAAACCAGTTCATGCGGTTTTGTGACCGAGAGATAGTGGTTCTGGAACTCGTCCCAGATTTCGCCGCCGCTGATCTCTTTGCCTGTTGTGTCTGTGATCTGTTGCACAACGCGGGTGAACTCGATCTGAAGGCGGCGGGGCAGGTCTAGTTCGTGATCGGCCTTCAGAAGGTAGGCGACGCCTCCCTTCCCGGACTGGGAGTTGACCCGAATAACGTCTTCGTAGCTGCGGCCAACGTCGAGGGGGTCGATTGGCAGATAGGGCACTTCCCACAGGGTCTGGCCGGTGCGAACCATTGCCTCGAACCCCTTCTTGATTGCGTCTTGATGAGATCCCGAAAACGCGGTGTAGACCAGGTCGCCAACGTAGGGATGCCTTGGATGAACCGGCAGTTGGTTGCAGTGCTCGGCCACCCGTCGGCTTTCGTTGATGTCACTGAAGTCCAGGCCAGGGTCAACCCCCTGGCTGTAGAGGTTCAGTGCCAGGGTGACCAGGTCGACGTTGCCGGTTCGTTCGCCGTTACCGAATAGTGTTCCCTCAACCCGGTCGGCGCCAGCCATCACCCCAAACTCAGCAGCTGCCACTGCGGTGCCGCGGTCGTTGTGGGGGTGAAGCGACAACACGATTGATTCGCGGTTGCTCAGGTTCCGGTGCATCCACTCGATCATGTCTCCGTAGATGTTGGCCGTGCTCATCTCAACGGTTGCAGGCAGGTTCACGATCAGCGGCTCCTCGGGCGAAGACTGGAACACCTCCATCACCGCCTCGCAGATTTGCTTGGCGAACTCAAGCTCGGTTCCCGTGAAGCTCTCGGGGCTGTACTGATAGCGAATTTGGGTGTCTCCCATATGCGCTTCGTTCCGTTTGCAGTCCTGGGCCCCTTTGACTGCTATTTCTACAATGCCTGCCTCGTCTAGCCCGAAGACGACCCGACGTTGCACGGTTGAGGTTGAATTGTACAGGTGAACGATGGCCTTCTCGGCCCCAACGAGGCTCTGATAGGTGCGGTCGATCAGTTCGGGTCGAGCTTGGGTGAGCACCTGAATTGTGACGTTGTCTGGGATGGCGTTGTCGGCGATGATGCTGCGAACAAAGTCAAAGTCGGTTTCTGACGCCGATGGGAAACCCACCTCGATCTCGGAGAACCCGATCTCAACCAACTTGTCGAACATCATTCGCTTGCGATCCGGGTCCATCGGCTCGATAAGGGCCTGGTTGCCGTCTCGGAGGTCTACAGAGCACCAGAGGGGGGCCTTGGAGATCACGGTGGACGGCCACTGCGGGTTAGGCAGGTCTATCTGGGGGAACGCCTGGTAACGCTCAATTGGCATCACGCCAAAAGCGTTGTTGTCAAAACTTGGTTTGCTCATCGGGTTCTCGGCTTTCTGCTTGCGTTTGCGTACTTCGGACTTGTGGGAGAACGCCCCGGCGCGCCTGTTAGGCGGCCGGGCTGAGAAGTCGAAGGTCGAGCAGAAAACTCATCGGCAGAAAGCTTAGCCCAATTCACCCCGAGTGAGTCGGGCGGAGAAATGCTGGAGGCTGCTGATTATGGCTGGGTCTACGGGACTTGGTGTTGAAGCCAGGCTGAGCTTGATTCTCCGAAACGTTGCCGTCTCTTGGTCGCAGTCGGTGCAGGTATGAAGGTGAGCGGCAACGAGCCTGGCCGTTTCGGCGTCGGTTTCCCCGTCTAGATAACTCTGGAGCACCTCCATGACGGCGTCACACGACATCCCGCGGCGCCGAAACAGTTTCTTGATCATGTCGGCGTCCGTTCGGAGTCAAGACCGTACTCGGCGATCTCAGTGCGAATTCGCTTTCGAGCCCGGTGGAGGCGGCTCATGACCGTGCCAACCGGAATGTCGAGCAGATCCGCCGATTCCTGATAGGCCAAGCCCTGGAGATCTACCAACTCCACCACCTGTTTGAAGCTCTCGGGCAGCCGATTGAAGGCACTGTGGACCGTTGCATCGAAGACTGGCTCGACTACTACCTGTTCGGGCGTGTCGGTTTCGGCGAAGCGGGTTGAGCGTTCGAAGGTCAACTCTGGATCGTCCAGGAGGTCGGGGACCTTCTTCCTGGCCCGATTGATATTCGCGTTTCGCATGATCGTCAGCAACCACGCCTTTGGATAGCGACCGTCGAATCGATCGATCGCTCCGAAGGCTCGGAGCAGGGTTTCCTGCACCAGGTCTTCTGCGTCGACTTGGTTGCGGGTGATGGATCTGGCCGTGCGATACAGCACTTCAAGCTGCGGCACGACGTGCTCTTCGAAGAGGGCTTGGGGATCAGTAGCCGAGGGGCTCACGAGCAGCACCATAGAGGGGGAAACCCAGGGGAGGGGCGCGGCATTCCCTGGGAACCCGCAGGCCATATGATCAGGATCATGTCTGACCAGCCTGGTGATGCCAAGACCGCTGATCGTCCGATCACGCTCTACGACATCGTTGGAGGAGACCGGTTCTTCTTCGACCTCGTTGATCGCTTCTATGACGGAGTTGCGGCAGATCCTGTTCTGATGCCTCTTTACCCCGCCGACCTCACCTATCCAAGAAGAAAGACAGCGCTGTTCCTGATCCAGTATTGGGGTGGGCCCGGCACCTACAGCGAAGAGCGGGGGCACCCAAGGCTGCGAATGCGCCACCTTCCCTTTGCCATTGGTCAGGTGGAACGAGATGCCTGGTTGCTGCACATGACGGCCGCCGTGGAAGCCACGTTGAGCGACGCTCCAGACGGGGCCCTGATCCGAGATGAGACCCATGGTGACGACGCAACGACCGCTGTTCGCGAAGCTTTCACCCAATACTTCGACCGGGCCAGCACCGCGATGATCAACGCCTAGTCCCCCGAAATGGAAACCCTTTCGGGGGAGTTCTGTTTGACGCCTTACGGCGCCGACTTGTTTCAGTCAGGACCGGCGGAGCCGGATCCTGCCTGGCTAGGAACTCGGAGAGTTCCCGGGGGCTCCGGCGGAGCCTCTGCCCCCTGGAACCCCCGCG
>QIKW01000122.1 GCA_003231975.1 Acidimicrobiia bacterium | reverse complement strand
TCACGGTGCTGACTTCTGCTTCCAGCAGTTGGTTTCTGGCCTCAGAAAGGTCGTGGGCCATCTGCCGAGCGTTCTCCTCCTGTTCGGGGCTGAGGTCTGGGGGGTCGTCTGACGGGGGCCGTTCTTTTGGCACCTGTCGCTCTCCGTCTGGGGTCCAAAGGGTCACAGAGTGGGAATCTATCGCCTGCTGCTAGTCTCGTACGGTCTAACAAGAAGAGGGCTTTGCGCCCCACCGTGCCATGGAAGGTCTGTTCGCAGTCCCAAGATGCGCCCGGTTCATGCAATCGTTCCACTTCCTTTCGGTCTTGGCTCGTCGCTCTCCTCTTCGCCGACTGTCACTAACCACGCGCCGAAAACGCACACGCATCACCGACAAGCTCGACCTTGCGTGACTTGAGAGGAACTGCGCCTGCATGAGAACTGAACACCAATAGCTGCCCCCCCTGAGCCTCGGATCAATGACCGGATCCGAGCTCGAGAAGTCCGTTTGATCGCCGCTGACGGCGAGCAACTCGGAATTAGGCAAATGCCCGAAGCCCTGTCCATGGCCCGTGAACTCGGGTTGGATCTGGTTGAGGTCGCCGACAAGGCAAATCCGCCGGTGGCCCGAATCATGGACTACGGAAAGTACAAGTACGAGGCCGCCCAACGAGCGAAGGAATCTCGCAAGAAGGCCAGCCACGTCACTGTCAAGGAAATGAAGTATCGGCCGAAGATCTCGGGTGGCGATTTCAACACCAAAACCCGAAAGGTCGAGAAATTCCTGAACGAGGGCCACAAGGTCAAGATCACCATCATGTTCCGGGGCCGTGAGGTAACCCACCCCCAGCTGGGGCGCAAGATTTTGGACGACATAATTGAAAGAACTGACGAGTTCGCCAAGGTCGAGGCCTACCCCCGGCTGGACGGACGCAACATGACAATGGTGCTTGGCCCCGATTCCAAGAAAATGGCCAAGCGAGCTCGAGACGAAGAAAGGGCGGCAGCAGCAGAAGCAGCGGCGGAGGCCGCACTGCAAGAAGCAGAAGTCGCCGAAGCAGAAGTCGCCGAAACCGAACCAGAAACAACCGAAGCAGCAGAATCAGAATCAGAAACGTCAGAGGCTGAACAGCAAACAGTTGACGAGGTGGATGAGGCTGACGACGCAGTCGAAGTACCAGAACCCGAAGTACCAGAACCCGAAGCACCCGAATCCGCCGGCCCTGCTTCCTGAGCGGCAAATCGCTCAGCCCGATACCAGAAGCCGGACCGAGGAGAACCGAAATGCCAAAGATGAAGACGCACAAGGGTGCCAAGAAACGATTCAAGGTCACAGGCGGAGGCAAGATTCGTCGTCGCCAGGCCAACCTGAACCACTTCAATTCCAAGATGTCCAGTCGCCGCAAGCGCCGTCTCGGAACCCCCGAGCTTGTCGACAAGGCAGACAAGCCAAAAATCAAGAAGCTGCTCTCCAGCTGAGGCCGGGCCGGTACCCCGGCCATCACCCGCAAGTATTCACCACCAAGCATTCACAAGACCCAAGGAGATCGACATGGCCAGAGCAAAGCGCTCCGTCCATTCCAAGAAGCACCGCCGCGCCACGCTTGAAAAGGCGAAGGGCTATTACGGTAACAAGAGCCGGAGTTTCAGGGCCGCCAACGAGCAGGTCATGCACTCTGGTAACTACGCCTACCGGGATCGCCGGGCCCGCAAGGGTGAGTTCCGCAAACTCTGGATTCAGCGAATCAACGCGGCCTGCCGCCAGAATGGTGTTACCTACAGCCGCTTCATCGCAGGCCTAAAGGCTGCCGGGGTTGAGGTCGACCGCAAGGTTTTGGCCGACTTGGCAGTTACCGACAGCACGGCTTTTGCTGCGCTTGTGTCAACCGCTTCAGACGCTCTCGAAGCCTCTTCCGACGCCGCCTGAGGCCACCAAACGAAATCATTGGCTGTGGTCCAGCGAGTCAGCCTCGAACCAGCACTTGGAGCCAAGAGCGCCAGGGTCAAGCGGCTTCGGCGGCTGCTTTCCCAACGGCAGGCTCGCCTTGAGCAGCAGCTTTTCGTTGTGGAAGGCCCCATCCTTGTTGTTGAGGCGCTGCAATCGTCAAAGGTTGAGGTGATCGAGGTGTATGGGGAGGAACCACTGGACGGTTCGGTTGCTGGGGCCGCCGAGGCCCGCCCCGTTCACCTGGTTGCGCCCGGGGTGCTCCACCAAGTGCTCGACACCGTCACCCCCCAGCCGGTGTGTGCTGTGGTGCGCACTCCCAAGTGCTCAATAGAAGCCATTCCCGAAACGGGGCCCGTGCTTGTGCTCGATCAGCTCCGCGATCCGGGAAACGTTGGCACCTTGTTGCGCACCGCCGAAGCCGCAGGAATCAAGGGTGTGCTGCTGCTTGGCTCGGCTGTGGATTCAACGAACCCGAAGGTGGTTCGAGCCGCGGCGGGGGCCAGGCTGAGGCTGCCCGTTGCCGCCGATGTCGACTACGAAGAGGCGTTGCAGGCTCTGCGCCAGTCTGGGCGAAAGGTGATTGCAACAGTTGTCGACGGTGGCCAGCCCTACACCGAGGTAGACCTCGCCAATGCAGCAATAGTGCTTGGCAACGAGTCACACGGTGTCTCTTCGCTGGTAGCTGAGGCGGCCGACCATTTGGTAACCATTCCGCTAGCAGGCCCAACCGAGTCGCTGAACGTTTCGGCTGCCGGCGCCGTGCTCTGTTTTGAAAGCCTGCGTCAGCGCAGCCGCCAATGACCGGCGCAACTCGTTTGACCCGTTCCAATCTCTGCGGAAGGCTCCACCAATGATTCAGACGCTCACCAGTGAAGCAGCAGAGGCCGTGGCCGCCGCCGAGGCCGCCCAAACTGTTGACGAACTGGACCAGTTGGAGCGGAAGGCCCTTGGCAAACGAGGCTTCGTTGCCGCCGCCAAGAAGGCAATTGGGGCCCTTCCCCCCGAGGAACGAAAGGGCGTAGGCCGGGCCATCAATGGCGCAAAGGCAAGTGTCGAAGACGCCATAGCGTTACGGCGAACCACGCTGGCATCGGCCCAAAGGGCGCTCCAACTTGAAGCTGAACGCATGGACCTCACCGAGGTGCCCATCCGTCCTGAAGTTGGCCACGGCCACATCATCACCCAGACGTGGGAAGAGTTGGAGGATGTGTTTGTCGGAATGGGCTTCCGCATCGCGGAAGGGCCACATATTGAAACCGACTGGCACAACTTCGATGCCCTCAACATCCCTCCCGGTCATCCAGCCAGAGACGGATTCGACACCATCTATGTCAACCACGGCCAGCCGGGAAGCACACTTCTTCGCACCCACACCTCGCCGGTTCAGATCCGCACCATGCTGGATCAGGAGCCCCCTATCTACATCGTGGCGCCTGGGCGTGTCTTTCGCCGTGACACCGCGGACTCCACCCACATGCCAGTGTTTCACCAGCTTGAAGGTCTGGTCATAGACCGCAACATCACGCTTGCCGACTTGGCAGGCACCATCGATGCATTTGTTACCGCCTACTTTGGCAAGAGCTTCCCGTCCCGGCTTCGGCCGAACTATTTCCCGTTCACCGAGCCGTCTGCTGAGTACGACCTTCGCCAGGCCGACGGCTCATGGATGGAGATGGCAGGCTGCGGAATGGTTCACCCAAATGTTCTTCGGGCCGGTGGGATCGATCCAGACGAGTGGAGCGGATTCGCTTTCGGTTTCGGGATAGATCGCCTGGCCAAAATGAAGTACGGGGTTGAGGACCTTCGAGACATGTTTGCGAACGACGTTCGATTCCTCAGCCAGTTCTGAGCCGGGAGCCAACCAGATGACGAAGAGGTCGACCCTATGAGAGTGCTGCTTTCCTGGATGCGCGAGTTTGTGCCAGGCGGATTTGGTGAGCTCGAGGAACAGCCTGAAGCCATGGCCGAAACCCTCACCAACCTCGGTCTTGTTGTTGAGGGCGTAGAGGAAATTGGAAACAGCTGGGACGGAATCGTTGTTGCCAAGGTGCTGGAGTTGAGGCCTCATCCCGAGGCCGACAAGATTCAACTGGTCGACGTTGACACCGGAGGGGCGGCCTCACCAGCCGGGGAGCCGCTTCAGATTTGTTGCGGCGCATTCAACATGGCCGTTGGCGACCTCGTGCCGCTGGCAACCCTTGGCGCAGTGATGCCGGACGGCCTCGAAATCGCCAGGCGCAAGCTGCGGGGCGAATGGTCAAACGGAATGCTCTGTTCGGCAATCGAACTCGGCGAGGGGGAAGACGCCGATGGGATCATGGTGCTGGCAGGCAGCCCCGAAGTTGGCCAGCCGCTGGCCGATGCCCTCGGAATTGAAAGCGATGTTCTTTTCGACATAGATGTTGAGGGGAATCGGCCAGATGCCCTTTCAGTTGTTGGCATAGCCAGGGATCTTGCCGCCAAGCTGGGCCTGCCGTTCGTGTTGGCCCCCATCGAGGTTCCAAGCTCGGCCCCCGACGCAAACACCCTCGCATCGGTCGAGATTGTCGACCAGGTCTTGTGCCAGAGGTTCGGGGCCAGAGTTGTCAGCAACATTCAGATGGGCCAAAGCCCAACCTGGATGCAACGCAGGCTGATCGCCTCTGGGCAACGCCCGATCAATGCGGTGGTTGACATCTCAAACTACGTGATGCTCGAGCTTGGTCAGCCAAACCACACCTATGACCTCAGCCTGGTTCCCGACGGCGCCCTTCGAGTCCGAATGGCCAAAGACGGCGAGACTCTTACCACCCTGGACGATCTGGAACGTAAGCTTGCCTCTGCTGATGGGGTTGTCTGCAACGGGGCAGACACCCCCATTGGACTTGCCGGAGTGATGGGCGGCGCCGCAACCGAGATAGACGACAGCACAACCAGTGTTCTGGTTGAGGCTGCTGTGTGGGACCGCCTAACAATCGCCAAGTCCAGCAGGCGTCTTGGTTTGCGATCAGAGGCGTCAACCCGGTTCGAGCGGGGAGTAGACCCCTACGGGATCGAACGGGCGCTCGACAGATTCTGTCAACTGGCCATCGAGTTGTGCGGGGCAACCGTTTCCGCCGGGCGCGTACTGGCAGACGGAGGGGTGAAGCCTGCCCCCAAAGTGGATGTGAGGCTGGCTGCTGTAAATCGTCTGCTCAACACAGAGCTCAGCCTCGATCAGGTGGTTGGCTACCTGGAACCCATCGGATTCGAAACTCTTAGCCGCACCAGCACTGATCTGGTGGTTCAGGTTCCTTCGTGGCGCCCAGACAGCTCAATCGAGGCCGACATCATCGAAGAGGTTGGCCGCCACCACGGCTATGAGAAGTCTGGCAGGAGGGTGCCGGCACCATCACAAACGGGCCAGTTGTCGCCAACCCAGCGGGCCAGGCGCCGGGTGCGACGAGCCTACATGGCGGCCGGTTTCAGCGAAGCCCTTCCGCTCCCGTTTCTGGCACCCGGAGATCTGGCCGCCGCCGGTCTGGACGAACACGGAATTTCCCTGGCCAATCCGCTGGTGGCTGAAGAGTCGGTTCTTCGCACCTCTCTGCTGCCGGGTTTGCTGAAGGCCCTGGCCTACAACCAGTCTCACCGTGTCGCCCGAGCAAAGCTGTTCGAACTTGGCCATGTCTACCTGCCGTCGGATGCCGAGCTGCCGGTTGAGGAAGAATGGATTGGCGCCGCAGCCGCAGGGGTTGATGCCGCCGCTGCGGTTCAGTTGCTCTACCAGGTTGGCGAGGCTCTGAACCTGGTCGGGTTGAAGATTGTGAACAAGGCCATCCCCGGGCTGCACCCCACCCGAGCCGCCGAAGTGCAGTTCAGGGGCAGGCCCCTTGGCCAGGTTGGCGAGGTCGATCCCGGAGTGTTGGATGCATACAGCATCGAAGGCCGGGTTGGCTGGGTGCAGCTGATGCTGGCGCCAATGGTTCAGGCGCTCCAGTCGCCGCCAAAGATGAAGGCCGTTTCCAAGTACCCATCGAGCGATTTGGACCTGGCTTTCATTGTGGCAAACAAGGTTCCGGCCACCGATGTTGTGAACACGCTGATGAAGGCAGGCGCCGGTCTGGTTCGCTCGGTTGAACTGTTCGACGTGTTCCGCAACGATGCCATTGGCTCTTCCAGCCGGTCGCTTGCCTACCGGCTGCGGCTTCAAGCCATCGACCGCACCCTCACCGACGACGAGGTCACCTCAGCCCGCTTGGGCCTCGTTGCCGCGGTCGAGAAGGCCCACTCGGCCACCTTGCGCTGAATCCCGCACGCAGAATCGGCTCTGGTCGTAGCCCCAGCAGATTCAGCACGGCAGACTATGTGAGTGACAGTTACAGATGCCGACCTAACCGCAGCCGACGTTGCCTGGGAGCTGGAATCGATTCTGCCAGACGGCAGGTCCGTTGATGACCTCCTCGACGAGGCCGACACACTGGCCGAAAAGCTCACCGAACACCGGGGCAGCATAGGATCCCTCGACGCCACCGGCCTGGCCGGGGTGGTGCACCAGCTGGAAGCCGTAGGCGAGCTGAGCTCTCGGGCCGGTCACTACGCAATGCTGCGCTTCAGCGAAAACACGCTAGACCCAGAGCGCGGCGCCCTGATGATGTCGATGCAAGAAGCCAGCACCGCCACCGCAACCAAGCTGATCTTCTTCGATTTGGAATGGGCCGCGGTAGACGACGCTCACGCAGCCGAAGTCTTGTCAGACCCCCAGCTCGACTTTTGCAGGCACTACCTCGAAAACCTCAGACGTAACCGGCCATTCCTGCTTTCCGAGGCCGAAGAAACAGTGCTGACCGAGAAGTCGGTTAGCGGCAGCCAGGCGTGGGTCCGGCTGTTTGACGAGCTCACATCGGCCATTCAGGTGGATCTTCCAGACGAGCTTGGCGGCAGCGGACAGCCACTTGACCAGTCGCTGTCTTTGCTGGCCGACAACGACGCCGACGTGCGCCGCCAAGCGGCCGAGGGCGTAACCGCGGCCCTCGAGCCAGGGCTCAGAACCCGGGCCTTTGTGTACAACACGCTGCTTCTGGACAAGTCGGTCGACGACCGGCTGCGGGGCTTCGAAAGCTGGGTTTCGGGAAGGAACCTCTCAAACGAGGCATCAGATGAGTCGGTGCAGGCCTTGGTCGACGCCGTGGTTGCCAGATACGAAATCCCGCAGCGGTGGTATTCGTTGAAGGCAAAGATCCTTGGCGTTGACAAGTTGGCTGACTATGACAGGATGGCCTCGGTTGCCAGCGAGCAACGCCAGGTCGGTTGGGCCGAGGCCACCGAAATTGTGCGCGATGCCTACGCATCGTTCTCGCCGGAGCTGGCCCAGATTGTTGGCCGCTTCATAGACGAGAACTGGATCGACGCCCCCGCCAGAGAGGGCAAACGAGGCGGGGCGTTCTGCGCCGGGGTCACCCCGTCGCACCACCCGTATGTGCTGCTGAACTGGGCAGGCAAGAGCCGAGACGTGGCAACCCTGGCCCATGAACTTGGCCACGGAGTGCACTTCTACCTGGCCCGGGAGCAGAGCATGTTCCACCAGGGCACCCCAATCACCCTGGCCGAGACAGCATCGGTGTTTGGCGAAACGGTTACGTCCAACCGTCTGCTGTCCGCCATCGACGAGCCGGGGCAGCGGTTCTCGCTTCTGGCCGCAACCCTTGAAGACTCAATTGCCACTGTGTTCCGCCAGATCGCAATGAACCGATTCGAACACTCCTGTCACACCGCCCGCCGGGAAGAAGGTGAGCTGTCTGTAGAGCAGTTTGGCGACTTGTGGCAGACCAGCCAAGAGGCGTTGCTTGGGCCTGCGGTTGAGGTAACCGAGGGATACCGGTCGTGGTGGAGCTACATCCCGCACTTCATGGGCACCCCTGGTTATGTGTATGCCTACGCCTACGGCCAACTGCTGGCCCTGTCGGTCTATGCCAGGTACCAGCAAGAAGGCGAAGCGTTCGTGCCCGCCTACCTCGAACTGCTGCGGGCAGGCGGGTCCCGCTCGCCAGAGGAACTGGGCGCCATAGTCGGCTGCGACCTTGCCGACCCCACCTTCTGGGACAACGGCCTAGACATCGTAGAATCCCAGCTCGTAGCCGCCGAAGAAGCAGCAGCCGCCGCTGGCAGGCTCTGATATTGGGGTCTGCTTTCGCAGACCCGCCTTCGGCCATCCAGCTGAGCAGTTCGCTGCGTGCCGACGCCGTCGGCAACGCGTGACTGTGATATTGGGGTCTGCTTTCGCAGACCCGCCTTCGGCCATCCAGCTCGTGACCGGGTTTGACTACAGGCCGCCGATCTGAATCTCTCAAACGCTCGACTACGCCGCGCTGTGGCGCGCCGCGAATTGGGGCGACCCACCAAGAATGTGTTCGTGTTCAGCGCGGCGGCGAAGAGCTGGCATCAGCGCCTCGCCTCCCTCACCCTCTCGGGCGCAGTGGCATCCCACTCCAGCGCAGCC
>QIKW01000086.1 GCA_003231975.1 Acidimicrobiia bacterium | reverse complement strand
ACCGCCAAACCAGACACACCACCACCAACGAACTCGAACTGCGCGGGGACGTTTCGGCTTGCCGAAACTCCAAGGAACCCGAAGGGTTCCCCCGCGCCCTGCCACCAACACAAACCAGCGACCTAAAAGCCAGAGGGTCTGGGATTGGGACGTTTCGGGCTCGGCCGAAACTCCAAAGAACCCGAAGGGTTCCCCCGTAGTGGTTGAGTTGTTTGGGATGTTTCGGCCACGCCGAAACTCCAAGGAACCCAAAGGGTTCCCCCGTAGTGGTTGAGTTGTTTGGGATGTTTCGGCCACGCCGAAACTCCAAGGAACCCAAAGGGTTCCCGTGGTCTGGGATTTGGGATGTTTCGGGCTCGGCCGAAACTCCAAGGAACCCAAAGGGTTCCCGGCCACCGCGGACGCTGCCGCTCCCACAGCTCCGAGACGAAACGGCGAAACGGGCGAAACGATGGTCTGAGTTGGGCCGCGTCGGCTTAGACGCGAGCTGGCCGACCGCAAGCCTCACCTCTCGAACCCCACAGACGCGCCCGCGGACGCATGGATATCGCCCTCAGTGACCGAACCGCCACCTCAAGTAGCGAAGACGCGTCCGCGGACGCGCCCAACGGCTGCGGTTACTCCCGCGCCATGCCCGTATCTACTCGGCGGACGAGACAGGGCGATTGGCTGGGCCTACGGCGCTATGGCGATGTCAAGATCGTGGCTGACGCGAGCACCGCCTGCCAGCACCGCAACCCAACTGACCCGCACCAGATTTACCTGGCTCAGGCCCGTCACGTTGATGCCAATGTGCTGCGCCTGGCCTGGGCCGAACGCCACTGGCGCTCCAACTCCCTGCACCACCGCTCCGTCGGCCACAGCAACCTGAGCGGCCGGGCCTGGCTCTAGCCAGGTTGTGGCGCTAAGGCCGGTGAGCACACCGCTTGGAAGGATCTGGAGCGTGGCGTTGGCGCTTCCGGCCGAACCTTTCACCCGCAGCAGGTATTGGTTGCCAAGCCCGACGGCAGTAACCGCGGTGCCAGAGTCGACCGACGAGGCCTCGATCAGGTCATATTCCAACCCCAGAGACATCAGGCTTGGTGTGCTGGCCAAATCCGGGGTTGCGATGGTTCCCTCGAACCTGGCGTAGCGCTGCCCATCGGCTGCAAGCGGTACAGGCAGGCCATCGGCAAAGGAGCCCGTTGGATCGGTTTCTGGACCTGCGGGCACCCAGGGACCGTCAGGGCCGGGGGCAAAGGCCAGCTGCACTGTTAGCGCGGCCCCCTCCTGAAGTTCGCCGCTCTGAACCGACACAAGACCGTGAACGTTCGACCCGGTCTCAGTGGTATCGACTATCGGCGAGACAAAGGTGCCGGTTCCCTGGAACAACCCCTCAACGCCAATGAGCGGCGTTGCTGCTATTGAGGCAGGCACCGGGAAAGTGCGGCTGAGCGCGGCGCCGGGAATCAGGGCAACCTCTGGCGATGGAGCCTCCATGACTGGGTCTGTTGGTGCAGGATCAGGATCGGTCGCCGGATCAAGCTCGGAATCAAGTTCGGGTTCAGGCTCGGGTTCGAGTGACCAGCCAACCTGGAGATGATCCGGGCCGCCGCCGTCTCGGCTGGTGGCCTGAAGCCAGATCACCTGGCCAGCAACAAGGTCGAACGCATCGGACCGTTGCGTTGGGAAGGTGTCCCACACAGACTTGCCAACAAAACTTGGCGTTGAAGCAACTACAACGGCATCCGCTGGCACCGCGGCATCTGCTGGGCTACCCGCAGCCGAGAGCCACAGCGTGCCCTCGTCGTCGCTGGAAAGCCAGAACCGGTAGGTACCGGCAGCCTCGACCAGAACGTAACCGCCAAGCCTGCTCTGACACAGATCGCACGAATCGGCGACGGTTTCGCTGGTTGTGACGATGAGGGTTTCTGACGGGTCGGTCGAGAGATCAACCGTTTCAACAACGTCGAAACGGCGGTAGGTCAAGCCGCCGGGAACACTGTCGCCTGTCAACAATTGAGAAGCAGGCACAAGGGCAGGGGCTTCATCGGCTGTGGCCCAGGCGATCTGCAAATGATCCGGTCCCGACAGGTCCTTGGCTCTGGCCCGAATCGCATACACCTGGCCCTCAACAAGGTCTACCGGTTCGCTGACCTGAGACGGACTCGACGTGAAGTCGTTCACCGCCGTTGCCTCGGTCAGCGTGACAATCGGGGCCAGCGATTCCTGATCGGCGGAAGGGCCAAGCTCAAGCGTTCCGACCTCGTCGGCAGACAGGTAGAACCGGTAGGTTCCGGTTGTCGGCGCGATCACAAAACCGAACAGTTCCGTGGCGCACCGGTCACATGCCGACAGCGGAGACTCCGAGGTCACAACAAGCTCGGTGGCGTCGGCGGCAGACCAGTCGACGAGGTCTAACGAAAGACCGTTTCCCGCGGTGTCCCAACGCTCCCAGCTCCAGGTGCCGTCGGCCACAAGCGGCCCGCCGAGGGTTTCTGTGGCCACAGCGCCAGCTTCGGGGTTGCCCCAATAAGCGCACAATGTGGTGCCAGCGACTGCTACCTCGACCAAAATTTTCGTGCCGCCGCCTGCTACTGCCTCAGTAGTGACCTTGTGGGGTGCAACCAAACCCGTTGCTGCGTCTATCACTCGCAGGTCGGCAAGGTCGGCCGCCAGGCGACCAGCTTCAATTTCGGCTGCTGTGTCGAAGGTGAACGCCACCAGCAACGGCTCGCCAGCTTCGGGTTCAACCTGAGCAGGCTCTTCTGGAACATCCGGCTCAGGATCTGTGGCCTCTGGAACATCCGGCTCAGGATCTGCCGCCTCCGGAACATCGGGCTCTGGCTGGCCAACCACCCCACAGACACGAGCGGGCCAGGCGGGGTCCCACCAGGCAATGTCGCTGGGGTCGGCCAGGCCACCTCGGGATAGCTGAAGCGTGTTCGTCTCGGGGTCAACGGCGAGTCCGTCAAGTGTGAACCCGTCCCAGGATGTTGCTTGTCCCACCGTGGCCGTTGTCCCGCTGCCATAGGCGAAAAATTGAGGGCCGGTTACCAACTGGGTGCCTGCCGCCATCCGGTTGGTGATAATCAGGCTTGCGAAGGCTGGCGTCGCTATGAGCATGATCGTTGCGCCCAGAACAAGCACAAGGGTTCGACGGCGGACGCTCACCGTGTTTCTGTCGGCTTCAGCAGCGACTTTCTGAACCGTTTGACCCCTGTTTATGGGCCATTTGACCTAGCAAAACTACCTTTCAGGCCCCGGACCCTCTCAGGGCAGGAGCTCCTGGCGCACCTGAAGCCGTGCGGTGTCTGCCTTCAGCTGAGCCTTGGCGGCATCAAGCTGAGGCAACACAGCCGCTGGGGCCCCGCCGCCCTTGCTGGTGCGTTGGCGAAAAGAGGCGCCCGGTTCAAGCAGCCTGGCGGCGTCGGCGCCGAGGTCGGGATGGGCGGCAACCAAATCTGGCAGCGTGCCTTCGCCATCCAGAGCCTTCCGCACAAGCTCGCCGACAACGCCGTGGGCGGCTCGAAATGCCATGCCGCCGGTAACCAGGAAGTCGGCAAGGTCGGTGGCGGCGGCAAAGGGAGAGTCGGCCTGGGCGGCCATCACCTCGGTGTTGAAAGTGAGGGTTGAAACCATCCCATCGAGGGCCAACAAAGTGAGCCCCATGGTGCGACACGAGTCGAACATAGGCTCTTTGTCTTCCTGCATGTCCTTGTTGTAGGTAAGGGGCAGGCCCTTCAGCGTTGCCAGGAATCCGGTGAGGTTCCCTATTAGGCGACCGGCCTTGCCCCGGGCCAACTCGGCGATGTCCGGGTTCTTCTTTTGCGGCATCATTGAAGAGCCGGTTGAGAAGCTGTCGTCAAGGGTGATGAAGCCAAACTCGGTTGACGCCCACAGAATCAGTTCCTCGCCAATCCGTGACAGGTGAACGCCAAGCAACGACAAGTCGAAGAGAACTTCGGCTACATAGTCACGGTCGCTTACCGCGTCGAGAGAGTTGTCGAACGGCTTTGTAAACCCCAGAGCGGTAGCGGTTTGCACCGGATCGACAGGAAGCGACGAGCCAGCAAGAGCCCCTGCCCCGAGGGGCGAGGAATCCAAACGGTCAACCGTTGCCACCAACCGATCAACGTCTCTGACCAATGCCCACACGTGGGCCAAAAGGTGATGGGCCAGCGCCACCGGCTGGGCCTGTTGCAGGTGGGTGTAGCCAGGGAGGTAAGCCTCGCCAACGGCGTCGGCGTGCTCAATCAAGGTCTGTTGGAACCGAAGAACCAGGGGAATCAGCCCCTCAAGAATCTCAGCCCGTGTCCACATTCGCACATCAAGGGCCACCTGATCGTTGCGGCTTCTACCGGTGTGAATTTTGCCTCCAACCTCGCCGATCAGCTCGGTAACCCGGCGCTCAACGGCGGTGTGGATGTCCTCGTCTGAAGGAACGGCCTCAAACGATCCCGACGCCATCTCTTCCTGCACCTGATCCAAGCCGACCAGAATCTGATCTCGCTCGTCTCCGGTTAGCAAACCAACGCTTTCCAGCATGGTCACGTGGGCTCGGGAGCCTGCGATATCTTCCTTGTACATCCGGCGGTCGAAACCAAAACTGTCGTTCAGCGCCTGGAGGGCCTCGGCCGGGCCGCCCTCAAAGCGGCCTTCCCACAATTCGCCCGCCATCAGCCATCACCTGGCGGGGCGACGCCAACGGCTGCGGTGCCGCGCTTGGCCGACAGGGTTCGGAGGCGCAGCGCATGCAGTTTGATGAATCCGTCGGCGTCTGCCTGGTTGTAGATGCCCCCGTCGTCTTCGAACGTAGCGATTCGCTCGTCGAACAGGCTGTCTTCGCTTTTGCGGCCAGCCACCGAGACGTTCCCCTTGTATAGCTTTAGTCGAACGGCCCCATTCACAGACTGCTGGCTCCAGTCGATGGCCTGTTGAAGCATCTGACGCTCTGGGCTGAACCAGTAGCCGTTGTAGATCAGCTCGGCGTAGCGCGGCATTAGGGCGTCTTTTTGGTGAGCAACCTCGCGGTCCAAGGTGATGCTTTCGATCGCCCTATGAGCCCTCATCATGATTGTGCCGCCGGGCGTTTCGTAAGCGCCGCGGCTCTTCATTCCAACGTAACGATTCTCAACGATGTCGAGGCGACCAACCCCGTTCGCTCCCCCAACCTTGTTCAGATGGGTAAGCACCTCGGCAGGGGTCATCGCAACGTCGTCGATGGCAACGATGTCTCCGGCTTGATAGGCGAGCTCTATGTATGTGCCCTCGTTTGGCGCCATTTCTGGGCTAACCGACCAGCGCCACATCTCACTTGGCGGCTCGGTCCATGGGTCTTCCAGTGGGCCGCCCTCATAGGAAATGTGAAGCAGGTTGGCATCCATCGAGAACGGGCTCTTTTTGCCACGCTTCTGCTCGATTGGAATGTTTCGATCTGCGGCGTAGGCCATCAGCTTTTCCCGGCTCAGCAGATCCCACTCTCGCCACGGGGCGATCACTTTGATATCGGGGTTCAGGGCGTAGGCCCCAAGCTCGAAACGCACCTGGTCGTTGCCCTTGCCGGTTGCCCCGTGGGAAATGGCGTCTGCTCCAGTTTCGGCGGCAATCTCAACGAGGCGTTTGGCTATGAGCGGGCGGGCAATTGAGGTGCCAAGAAGATACTCGCCCTCATAAATCGTGTTGGCCCGGAACATTGGGAAAACGAAGTCTCGAACGAACTCTTCGCGAACGTCTTCGATGTAGATCAGCTCTTCGGGAACCCCCATTGCCAACGCTTTCGCCCTTGCTGGCTCAACCTCCTCGCCCTGGCCAAGGTCGGCGGTGAAGGTAACAACCTCGCACTGATAGGTCTCCTTTAGCCATTGCAGAATCACCGCGGTGTCGAGGCCTCCGCTGTATGCAAGTACCACTCTTGAAATCGACGTGTTCACCGGAAACCTCCGCTGGAATTCTGGATTGGGAAAGAACTGTTTGGACGCTGTTGTTGGCGCATAGGGCTGAGTAGATCTGGCACACTCTTGAGATGGTCACCGACGAAAGAACTGCGAAGGCTCGCAAAGAACTGGAAGACGAGCACGCCGAGGTGATGCGAAGCCTTGGCGAGGTGTTTGTTGCCGTTGAGGCGGTGAAGGCCGCCAAGCCGACCGACAACATTCACGACCTTTTGCTGGAGTTGCAGAAGCAGGTGAAAAAGGCCCGAGACGGTGGCCTGGTTGGTTCTGGGGCCAACGACCACCGGCGAGCCCTGAAGAAGTACCTGGCGCTGGTTCCCGAGCCTGGTGCCTAGCCCGCTCACAGCACCAGCCCTGCCAGATTCGCCAGGTCCTTGGCCACCAGCGGGCCGTCGCTCTCGCTTGCGATAACCAATAGTGTGTCGTCTCCGGCAACGGTGCCCATGATGTTGTCCAGCCCAGAGCGATCAATGGCTGAGGCAACCACGTGGGCCGAACCTGGAGGGGTACGCAGAACAACGAGGTCGCCAGAGCGCACAACCTCAACCAGCCACTCGCCAAGCACCCGTTTCAGGTGGTCCTCGGGGGCAACTTGTTCGGTTGGGTGCTCGGGAATGGCATAGATCGTTGCCCCGCCGGGCACCCGAACCTTGATGGCGCCAAGATCCTCAAGATCTCGCGACACTGTGGCCTGAGTGGCGGCTATGTCGTCTGCTGCCAGCAGGTCAACCAGTTGGGCTTGGCTGGCTACGGCGTTGTCGGCCAGCAGCCGGGCAACCCGATGTTGACGCTGAGACTTGCCAAGCGTCACCGGTTCACCTCAAGCAGAAACGCCAGGATGGCGCGGATGGAGTGCAAGCGATTGGCCGCTTGAGGCCAAATCCGGCTTTGCCCTCCGTCAAGGACCGCATCTGTAACTTCCTCGCCCCGGTGGGCGGGCAGGCAATGCATGAACACCGCATCAGGTGCCATTTCCATCATTTCCTGATTAACCTTGCGGCCCTCGAAGGCTTGCAGCCGCTGCTCGGCCTCGGCCTCGTCGCCCATTGAGATCCAGGCATCGGTATAGACAACGTCAGACCCTGGCAGCACGTCAGCAACCCTGTCGGAGCTCTCGATCTCAACTCCCGAGGCCCGCAGCCGGTCTATTGTTGCCTCGTCGAACTGATAGCCGGGCGGAGACGCCACCCGCATGGTGCCACCAAGGAGACCAACAGCAAGCGCCAGCGAGCGCGTCACGTTGTTGCTATCTCCAACGTAGGTAACAACCTTGGACTCCACGGTTCCGAATTCATCAATGATGGTGAGCACGTCGGCGATGGCCTGGGTGGGATGAGCCTCGTCTGACAGAAGGTTCACGATCGGCAGCGCCTCAACGCTGGCCATCCGTTCAAGTACCGAGTGCTGAAAGACTCGTCCGCAGAACGCCTCGTGATAACAACCAAGGGTGCGAATCACATCCTCGGCCGACTCTCTCTTGTCGATGCCCAATTCGGCCGGGCCGATAAAGATGGGATGACCACCGAGCTGCACAACGCCCATCTCGGTTGAGTTTCGAGTTCGCACCGATGGTTTCTCGAAGAAACAGCCAACCCCTCGGCCCGCCAGCGGGGCGCCAAGGTCGGGCACTGGAACCTTGGCCAGCTCGCAAATGCGGGAAAGTTCTGCCGCGCTGAGGTCGTCTATGTCAAGCAGGTGCCTCATGCCAGCTCTTCCAGTACCGAACTTAGGATGGCAACACCCTCGGCGATGTGATCGTCTCCAAGCACCAGAGACGGCGTTAGCCGCAGAGCAGTTGGCGTAACCCCGTTCAGCACCAGGCCCTGCTGGAGGCAGCGAGCAGCAACTGCTGGTGCGTCGTAACCAACAAGCTCGACCCCAAGAAGAAGGCCAAGGCCTCTGACGCTCCCCACTTGGGGCAGAGCCATAAGCGCGGCGCTGAGCTTGGCTCCGACCGAGGTGGCAACGGCCGGGGCATCTATGCGCTCCATGATCTCAAGAACCTTGCGGGCCGCCGAAGTGGCAAGCGGTTGACCGCCAAATGTTGTGGCGTGGTCGCCCGGCTTGAACGAAGCCGCTGCTTCGGCGGTTGCCCAGCAGGCCCCAATTGGCATTCCGTTACCGAGCGCCTTTGCCATCGTGATCACGTCTGGCTGAATCCCGAAGTGCTGGAAGCCGAACCACTCACCGGTTCTGGCCAGCCCAGTTTGGACCTCGTCGATCATCATCAGTGCACCGCGTTCGGTGCACAGCTCTCTTATCCCCTGCAGGAATTCAGCCGTTGCTGGATGCACCCCGCCCTCTCCTTGAACCGGCTCAAGGAGGATGGCAGCAACTGTGTCGTCCATTATCCGCTCGAAATCGGCGAGGTCGTTCCAGACCGCATGGCGGAAACCCTCAGGCAGTGGCTGGAACGCTTCCCATCTTGCTGGCTGACCCGTCGCCTGCAAGGTGGCAAGCGTGCGACCATGAAAGCTTTGAAAGGCACAAATCACGGTGTGGCGGCCGTGGCCACCCCACTTTC
>QIKW01000229.1 GCA_003231975.1 Acidimicrobiia bacterium | reverse complement strand
GTCTAACTGACCCATCCGTGAGATCAACTTGGCCAAGTCATCCGGCGTGCCATAGGTCAGGTTGTACGCGATGTGGTCCAGCCCGATGTGCCACAGGCAGGCGTTCCATCTGTCTGATTCGCCGACCGGCGCGTAACTGGCATCGTGCCAGCGCCGCCGGAGTTCGTAGTGCAGGGCCGGGATGTCTCGCTTGCCTGGCCAGTACCGGTCCAACCCTTTTCGAAGTCCGCCAGATGGCTGCCGAATCTGGCAACAAGATCCTCGTTCTGATGGCGAAACCCGAAACAGGTTGACCAGGCCCCACTGCCCACCGGCTCAACCTCATGTGGGTCGTACCCCGCTTCGGTCAGGAAGCTCGAAACCGCGGCCTTATCCAGCTTTTGCAGATTGACCCGCCTCATGACCCGACCATACGTCTCTTGAGGTCGGGGCTTCCAGCGAATACTTGGCCTGTTGGGACTTTCGCCCAGGTTCCTTGGTGCGCTAGAACTGAGCGCCCGCCACGATTGGAGACCTGATGAATCGACCCGACGATGCAATTGCCCACCACCAAGCCTCAGTTCAGATTTCGGCATCGCCCGAGGCGGTGTATGACCTTGTCTCAGACCTTGGCCGCATGGGCGAATGGAGCCCAGAGTCTCTTGGGGGGAGCTGGAAGGATGGAGGCTCTGGCCAGGTTGGCGACTGGTTCGAAGGCCACAACCGCTCTGGCGAACGAGAGTGGACCAGAGAGTCTGAGGTGGCGGTTGCAGAGCGCGGCACCGAGTTCACCTTTGTGGTTGGCGGCGTTGAGGCGAACTGCACTTGGTGGTCCTACCAGATGAGCCCTGTCGAGAACGGCACCTTGCTAACCGAACGATGGTGGGTGGTAAACAAAACCCCGACCCTTCAGACACTTACCGATGAGCAGTTTCAAGGCCGAGTTGCTTTCACCAAGGGCTCAATTGACACAACCCTGGCCGCGCTGAAAGCAGCAGCAGAAAGTAGCTGACCTCGGGTGACGCCAAGTCGACCGGATTTGCTTCAACTGGCATGGATTAGTGGCGAAAACGCACCTAATCCATGCCAGTTCCGATTTCTTGGTGATTCTGGAGGCCTGTACCGGGCCTTTCTAAGGGGACAAGCCTCCAAAATCCCGCCGAGCCCTGTCAAGCGTTGCCGACGGCGTCGGCACGCAGCGAAGAAGTGACCCGGATGGGCGAAGCCCGGGAGGCGATAGCCGACCCAATATGACAGTGGCCCGGATTGGGCGAAGCCGGACCTGCGCCAGCAGGTCCCAATATGACTGTCACGCGTGGTCGCCATCGGCGACCAGCGAGAACCGGGTGGCCCGGATTGGGCGAAGCCGGACCTGCGCCAGCAGGTCCCAATATGGCCGTCACGCGTGGTCGCCATCGGCGACCAGCGAGAACCGGGTGACCCGGATGGGCGAAGCCGGACCTGCGCCAGCAGGTCCCAATATCAGAGTACCAGTTCTGGATCTGGCTCCATTTTCTGGCGAAGTTGAACGGGTTCTGATTTTTTGTTGCGCTTGCTCCTGAGGTTCAGAACCTCAACGAATATGGAGAAGGCCATGGCTGCGTATACGTAGCCCTTTGGAATCTTCTGACCCATTCCTTCGGCAATTAGTGTCATGCCGATCAGCAGCAAGAAGGCAAGGGCGAGCATCTTGACCGAAGGATGCACGTTCACAAAGCGGTAGATCGGCCCGGATGCGCCGAGCATTACTGCTATGGAGAACAGGACTGCGATAACCATGACGGGCACATGCGGTGTCATTCCAACCGCAGTGATAACCGAGTCAACCGAGAACACCAGGTCCAACAGCATGATCTGGCCGATTACCGACGCAAACGTGACCGCTACGCCCTTCGCGTCGTCAGTGGCCTCATCGCCCTCGAGCTTGTGGTGGATCTCGGTGGTCGCTTTGTAGATCAGGAACACACCGCCAGCCAAAAGGATCAATGCCTTCCCGCTGAAACCCTGACCAAAGACAGTGAACAACTCGGCCTTGAGGGAAATTATCCAGCCAATGGCCAATAGCAACAGGATCCGCATCCCGCCAGCGGCAAGAATGCCGTACTTGCGGGCCTTGTCTTGTTGTTCTTCTGGAAGCTTTGATGCCAGGATTGAGATGAAAACAACGTTGTCTACACCGAGGACTATTTCCAGGGTGATGAGCGCGGCCAGCGCACTCCAGGCCGATGGATCAGAGAGCAGCTCTGTCATTGCAGTCACCTGCCAATCCTGCTTGTTGTAGGCGAGGGCAGGTGGGGCTAGAAAAGATCACCCGGGTAATGTAGCTGTTCAAACCCAAGAGATTCTGGATCTTGTCAGGATCGGCCGGTCACTGCTACAGAGCCAACGTGTGAGTACCTCGCCAGGGCAGTTGTTCCGTCCCCCAACGGTTGTGCGTCGGTGGTGGCACCTGCCATTACCAACCAGCCCGTCTCTAGCTTCTGGCCGTGTTTGCCAAGATGGTTGGCCAGCATTGCCACACATGCCGCTGGGTCACCCATCAATGCCGCACCGGTGGCGGTGCCAGTGATCTGGCCGTCGACCTCGAAGACACAGCCAAGCGTTGTGAGATCTGCATCTCGCGGGCCAATCCCATCTTGTCCAACCGCGACCCGTGCCGCCGATGTGTTGTCGGCAATCACGTCTGGGAGGGTGAATGAGAACGCCTCGTAGCGGGAATCAATGACCTCGATCCCGCCAACAATTTGCTCGGTTGCGTCAAGCACGTCGCTGGCCGAGACGTTTGGTCCGGCTAGATCCTGAGCAAGAACGAACACGATTTCTGGCTCACACCGGGGATGAATCAACTGATCGAGTTCAACCAATCCGTCTGCTGGCAGAACCGAAGACGATGGCACCCACCCATAAACCGGCTCGGAGACGCCCATCTGTTCTTGCTTGGCCGCCGAGGTAAGCCCAAGCTTCGCGCCAGCCAAGCTGTCGCCTCGGCCAAGTTGCAGTTCCAGAAGAGCTGCCTGGATGGCGTATGCATCGTCGATGCTCAGGTCTTTGACCTGTTTGGTTATTGCGGTCAGCTCGCGGCGCTCATCGGCGCCAGCAAGCAAATACTCAGCCCACGCCCCATGGTCAATCGTCATCGGCTCCCCTGGTCTCCAAGCGTTTGGCCCTTGTGGCACAAACCGATGATACCTGGCGCCGAGCGGGCAAACCTCTAAGGCTCGAGGGCCCCGTAGCGGGGCTTCCAGAAGGACTCCTGCAGCCGTTCCGCAAGCTCAGATTCAGAAATCGCAGAAGCCAGGCCTTCCTTGATCGCGGTGAGGGCAACCGCTGTCGCCACATCGATGGCTACGGCCGCAGATTCCGTTATCGGCGGAAGGAGGGCTGTACCTTCTGTGGTTCCACTCGCCTTGAAATTGCCAATGGCGGTGGCCGCCGCTGTAAGCATCGTGTCAGACACGGCTTTAGCCCCAACAGCCACAACCCCAAGACCCACCCCGGGGAAGACATAGAGGTTGTTCACCTGAGTGATCTGGTGAACAACCGCGCCAACCGTCACCGGGCTGAACGGGCTGCCGGTGCCAACAAGGGCACGACCCTGGGTCCACGCAAGCACGTCGGCCGGAATGGCCTCGGCCCGGTTAGTGGGGTTGGAGAGGGGGAGAACGATCGGGCGTTGGACCCCCTCGGCCTGCGTTCGAATCACCTCCTCGGTGAACAGCCCAGGCTGGCCGGTTACCCCAACCAGGGCGTGGGGCGCCACGCGCGAGACCACTTCGACCAAGCCAACTTTGCTGTTGGTGCCGCCACCGCCGTTGGTGCCACTACCCCAAGTCTCGATCTCTTGGTGTTTGCGGGCGAACGGCTGCTGAAATGGCAGCAGCCCGCTCATCTGATCGTGCACCAAGCCATCGCGGTCAACCAGCCAGCAGCGCTGTCTGGCCTCAGCTTCGGACAAGCCAACCCCAACGAGGGCCCGCGCAACCTGGGCGGCAACGCCCGTGCCTGCCGAACCAGCGCCCAAGATGGTCACCCGCAATTCGTTCAGCGGCACACCCGATATCCGCATCCCGGAAACGATTGCCGCGGTTGTGACAGCCGCGGTTCCCTGAATGTCGTCGTTGAAGGAGCAGACCCGGTTGCGGTGCCGAGCCAGCAGCCGGTTGGCGTTGACCTGAGCGAAGTCTTCCCATTGCAGAAGTACATTCGGGAAGCGTTCCCTCAGCGCGTCAACGAACGCATCGACAAGTTCGTCGTATTGCTCGCCCCGGATTCTGCGATGACGCAATCCGAGGTAGAGCGGGTCAGACAAAAGTGCCTCGTTGTCGGTGCCGACGTCTAGGAACACCGGCAACGTGCGCGCCGGGTCCATCCCGCCACCAGCGGTGTACAGGGCAAGCTTTCCAATAGGAATTCCCATGCCCCCGATACCAAGGTCGCCAAGCCCAAGAATCCGTTCGCCGTCGGTGGCAACGACAACTTCGATTTGTCTGTCACCGACAACATTCTCAAGCATCTCCCCCACTTGATCTCGTTGGTTCCACGAGAGAAACAAGCCATGCTCGCGTCGGTAAATCCGAGACCATTGCTGGCAGGCCAAACCAACCGTTGGGGTGTAGACAACTGGCAGCAGTTCCTCAATCCGACTTATCAGGAAGGCATAGAACAGCACCGAGTTTCGTTCCTGCAACGCTCTAAGGAACACATGCCGCTCCAAGTCGTTGGTCTTAGCGCCGTACTCAACTCCAACGCGCTCCAGCTGGGTCTCCAACTGTTCCACCACAGGCGGCAACAGGCCGTGAAGGCGGAGCGCAGTGCGTTCTTCAAACGTGAACGCTGTGCCCTTGTTGTGATAGGGGTCTGAGAGCAAACCAGGCCTCTCCTCTGGCGGTCAGGCCTGGTCTGCCGGGGCAGAGCTGAGGATCTGGCAGATGTCGGTCTCGCCGCATTCTGCGGGGTCAAGCAGATGGCTCCTCTCAAGCAGCTGATTCAGCTCATGCTCGAGGGCCTGAAGCCTGCGTTTCTGGATTCGCACATCGGCCAATTTGGACACCAACAACTCCTCAACGTGGCCGCATGGGGATGCGCCGTTGTCTCGGATGTTGATGATGCCTGCGATCTCGGCCAAGGTGAGGCTTGACTGCTGGGCCAGGCGAACAAACCGCAGTCGGGCAACGGTTGACTCTTCGTAGACGCGGTAGCCGTTGCTTGCCCGGTCAGGTTTGGGCAACAGGCCGCGGCGCTCATAAAAGCGAACTGTCTGGGTTGGTAGCCCAACGGCGTCTGCCAGCTCTCCGATTAACATCCACTTCAGCATAGGGCTTGAGGTTCATCTGCGATTCAAGGTTTCGGCCGTTACCAACCGCGAGCGATCCACGCTTCCAGCTCTTCCTGGCCAGCAGCAATCTTTGTTGATTCTCCGTGGCCTGGGTGCACTTGATCTGTCCCGGGCAGGCTGAACAGTTGGCTTCGGATCGAGCTGATGATCGTTTGAAAGTCTGAGAACGGCCAGCCAGTGAGGCCAGGGCCGCCGGGGAAGAGGGTGTCTCCGGTGAACACGTGGCCCCTCGTTGTGAAGCTGAGCCCGCCAGGCGTATGGCCCGGAGTGTGTAGCACCTTGAGCTCCAGGTTCCCGACAACAACCGAAGCCCCAGAAAGCAAAGGAGTGGTTTTGCCGTCCCACAAGAGGCTGTCGGCGGGTGCCCCAATGTGGCACCCGCACCCCAGAAGCTCCGAGGTGGCGGTGCCCGCGTCGAAGTGGCCGTGTTCGGCCAGGTGGTCAAGTTCGTTTGGCCAGATCGGCGCGTCGGCAGGGTGAGCCTGAACCTCCAGCCCGAAGGCGTCTACCACCTCGGGCACGCCAAGCACGTGGTCCCAATGTTGGTGAGTAAGCAACAGCACGGCGGGTTCTAGATCCGAGCAGGCATCGACGATGCGCCCTGGTTCGTCGCCAGGGTCAATCACGATCGCCTTCTTGCTGTTAGGAGAAAACAGGATCCAGCAGTTCGTTTCCAGCGCCCCAACAACCACTCGGCGAGCAATTAGACCGTTCGGTTCGTCGACGAGCTCGATGTCGGCGCTCATTGTCTGGTTTCTGTTTCTGTTTGGTGGGCGTCAACCACTTGCTTCAGCCCCGCTGCGATGCTTCGCTGCTGGCCCTTCGTCAGGTGGCTGGTGAAGTGCTGCTCTATTCCGGAAAGGTAAGCAGGTGCGGCTTTGCGTAGAGCTCGGGCTCCCGAGGCGGTAAGCGAAACCAGGGTGGAGCGCCCATCGCTGGGGTCGGGTTTGCGACGAACCAAACCCTCCCCTTCGAGTTCGCCAACCAGGCGACTTACCCTGGTGCGAGAAAGCACAACCCGACTGCCCAGCTCTTGCATTCGCAGCGGGCCGTCTGCGCCATGCAGTTCTAGCAGCACGTCGTACCAGGTAAGTGGGATTGCGCCCCTCGCAGCAAGATCTCGTTCGATCGCCCGTAGCGAGCGGCTGTGGGCCAGAAGCATCCAACGCCAGGCCGCAATTGGATCGAGAGGTTCTGAGTCAGATGCCATTGGATCATCATAACTGAGTTGCGTGCGTGCGCACATACTTATAGTGTGTGCCGATGCACGTATATCTGTCTTTCGGAGCCAACATGAGAAACGAGAGCCACCAGTGAGCCTCAGCATCGCCACCGGCCTGGCCCTGGTGCGCACGCGCGCCAGCGAGAACCAGAGCTTGGCGGTGTTGATCACCATCGGCTCGGGCTCAGACCCGCAGGTGTCTGTGGTCAACGCCTGCGTGATCACCCACCCTCTCACCGGCGGCGAGGTGGTGGCGTTTGTAGGCCGCGTTGGTGCCAAGCTGGCGAACCTTCGCGCCGCCCCGCGGGCAACGCTGGTGTTTCAGGCGGGTTGGGAGTGGGTTGCGGTGAGGGGGCCAGTGGAGTTGTCGGGGCCTGAAGACGAGCTATCGGGCATCGGGCCCGAGGCTCAGCGGCAACTAATGCGAGCCATTTACGTCGAGGCCGGGGGCAGCCACCCGAACCTGGATGAATACGACCAGGTGATGCTGACCGAGAAGCGATTTGCAGTTCTGGTGGCTCCAGAACGGATTTGGTCAAACCCGTCCGGGTCCGAACACAAAGAACCAGGAGAAACATCATGAGCAGCCAACCCGTCAGCGTCGCCGCGGGCACCATTGTGATTTACAGCGATCTGATATGCCCGTTCAGTCACATCGCCGTTCACCGTCTATTCGAAACGAGAGAGCGCCTCGGGCTCGTCGATCAGGTTCGCCTCGACCATCACGCATTCCCGATCGAACTGCTCAACGGTGGGCCAGGAACCCGCCACGGATCTGACTCTGAGATCCCAGCGCTTGGCCACCTCGAACCAGAGGCAGGCTGGCAACTCTGGCAAGGGCCCGACTATCACTATCCAAACACCGTGCTGTTGGCCTTCGAAGCCGTTCACGCTGCCAAGGAACAGGGCTTGGCCCAGTCTGAAGAACTTGACCGGGCGCTCCGGCATGCCTTCTGGGCTAACTCAGCAACTATCCAGATCCACGCAACCATTCTTGAGATCGCAGCGACGGTAGACGGGCTTGACGTTGAGGGCTTGGCCGCCAGCTTGGCGGCAGGCTCAGCTCGCAACGCAGTGTTTGCCGACTACGAGATGGCAAAGACCGACGCTGTCTCGATGAGCCCGCATCTGTTCCTTCCAGATGGCACCAACCACACCAACCCCGGCCTAGAAGTTCATTGGCAGGGCGACTGGGCCAAGGGGTTTCCCGTGGTCGACAAAGACGATCCGTTGGTTTATGAGGATCTTCTTAGGATCGCCAGCTAGTAACGGGCCTCCGCTCAGAACAGCAGAATCCCGAGGCGAATGGCGTAGCCGCCCATCACCGTCCAGAACAGCACCGCGAAGGTTTGCTCGCCAAGCCGCTGGTTGAGCCTCGACCCGGTCCAGGTGCCAAGCGCCATCAGTGGCACCGCCGCCAGCGCGGTTAGCCAGGCGTCCTGGCCCAGCAGGTCTGCCTGGGTGAAGACAGCTGTTTTGGCCGCATCACCGGCAAATGAGGCAAGCGATGCAGCACCAACAAAGTGTCTGCGATCAAGGTTTAGGTTGCGAATGGCAACGCCCTTGAGCGGGCCAGACGTTCCCGAGAATCCGCTTGAAGCCCCAGACACCAGAGCCAGAAACGGCCCGAACCGCTTGCGCACGGTTGAGATCTGTTTGCGCTCTGCGGCCAGCGTCGCAGCAAACATCGCCAACACCGCAAGGGTTACCGACCAGACGGGAGCCCGCACCAGCAGGGTCGATCCCGCCAATGCGCCGATCACGATTAGCGCCGAGATCAGCGCCGCCTTGCGAAACGGCAGAGTTCTTCGGTAGGCGATGATCTTCATCACGTTGTTGCTCGCCAGCAACAACGCGCCAAGAGCAACGCCCTCCTTGGCGCCAAGGAACAACGCCAGCGTCGGCACCATCAGCAACGAGCCGCCAAGCCCGGCCGAAGCCGAGATCGCAAACGACACGTACACAAGCAGCAGGACGCCAACGGCTACGAAGATCTCCAATTGCCCTCCCAACCCAGTCGCTGGGCTAGACGCCGATGAGCTCGAC
>QIKW01000075.1 GCA_003231975.1 Acidimicrobiia bacterium | reverse complement strand
TCTCGGCCGAGAACTCAGCAAGCCGGGACTGACGGTGAAGGATCCCTGCGTTGTTCACCAGACAGGTGAGCGGCCCAAGCTCGGCTTCGGTTTCCTCAAACAGATCTATCACCTGTTGCTCATCGGAAACGTCGGCCTGCACCGCCATTGCGGACACTCCGAAGGACCGAGCCTGGGCAACAACTTCGGCTGCCGACGCGTCGTCTCTGGCGTAGTTGACACACACGTCGTAGCCGGCCGCGGCCGCCTGGCGGGCCGTGGCGGCGCCAATTCCCCTGCCTCCCCCAGTTATCAACATCACGCTTGACATGTAACCGTCCTAGCACGAACGGGTTTGGTTGGCCCGGATAAACCCAGCAGATGGCCACCGCCAACGTACCTATACTCGCCCGGTGAGTTCCACAAGGCTTGGCAGGCGCTTTTGGATTCTCTGGTCTGGAGCAACCGCCACGAACCTGGGAGACGGGCTGGGCCTGGTTGCGTTCCCGCTGCTGGCCATCGGACTAACCGACGATGCCAGGCTGGTGGCCCTGATCAGCGTGGCCCGATTCCTACCCTTCCTGATTCTGGGGCTGCCCGCCGGGGTGCTGTTGGACCGACACGACAGAAGGCAGCTTGCAGTGCTGGCCCAGCTGCTGAGGGCGACGGTCGTGTTCGGTTTGTCAGCTGCCATCTTGGCCGACCGAGCCGGGATCGGCCTGTTGATGTTCGCCGCATTCGCAATTGGTGTTGGCGAGGTGATCACCGACGGCGGGCTGCCCGCCATCGTGCGAAACGTCGTTGTCAAGAACAGCAACCTCGAGCTGGCGAACTCCAGGCTGGCCGCAACCCAAACCGTCAGCAACATGTTCATCGGCCCTCCCCTCGGGGCCCTGCTCTTTCAGATCCATCCCTCCATTCCGTTCCTTGCAACGGCGGCCATGTTCCTTCTTGGCGCTGCGGTGCTGACGAGGCTGCCCGGCAACTTCGTTGCCCCGCAAACATCCGAGGATGCGAGCGAACCGTTCCGAGTGGCCGTAACTGCCGGCCTCAGGTACGTGTGGGGCCACCCCGTTCTCAGACCTCTGGCCTTTGCGGTTGCGGTGTATTCCTTCTTTGGCGAGGCAGGCAACGCAGTGTTTGTCTTGCTGGCAACGGAACGCTTTGGACTTAGCGAGGTTGGTTTTGGTGCCCTGCTAAGCGTCGATGCGGTGGCCTCAGTTGTGATGTCGTTCTTCGTTGCCCGCCTGATAGCGCGCACCAGCCATGCCTTCAGCATGAAGGTCAGCATCGTCACTTTCACGCTTGCATCCATGATCTTCGGATTCTCCACCGCACTCGTTGCCGCCGTGCTTGCGGCAGTCATGCAGGGAATCGGCGACCCGTCCTGGAACGTGGTTTCGGCAACGATCCGCCAGCGGCTTGTCCCAGACGAGGTGTTCGGCAGGATGATGACCGCTTACCTTTTCATAGCGTGGGGCCTTCAACCGCTTGGGGCCCTGATGGGCGGGCTCGTTGCCGAGGCGTGGGGTGCCCAATGGGTCTATGTGATCGGCGGCTGCGCTGTTGGTTCCCTCTTGCTCTTCGGCCAGCCCCTATTCAGCCAAGTCAAAGCTGCCATGGCCCCCGAAGCTTCTTCGTAGCCACCAGCTTCAACTAGGCAGTGGCCTCGCTGGGATCAACTAGCAGCAGCGCAAGCGCCTCGGCCACCGTGGCAGCGCCCTCGCCGTCAGGTGGGCGCCCTCTCAGCTGAGCAAGTCGGTGGTAGATGTCAGCGGCGGCCACATGGAACCCGCTAGGCAGGCCAACCGACGCGAAGGCATCTGCAATCTCATACATCTCGCCTTCGAACCGCCATGCCTTGGGACCCACCGCGCCCGCAATCCCGCTGCTTCTGGGGCCAAGATCCTGCATTGAGGTTTCCCACTCGCCAAGCAGTTCACGGGTTACGCCTTCGGCTTCGGCCAGCCCCCTGACGGCAAGCAGCAGGGCCGACGTTCCCTTGGTCCACGCCGCGAAGCACATCTTGACCGCCGAGGCAGCCCCTGCCGCTCCTTCAACCAGACGGACCTCAAGGTCGCTTCCCTCAAACCGGGAAGCCACAACCTGAGCGCCTAGTCCAGACACGTACAGTCTGGTCGAGCCAGGCCCGCTTACCGGCGAGCCAACGATTCCCCCGTCGACAAAGTTGGAAAATCCCGACCCGATTCGGCGCGCGGTCTGAGGAGCGATGGCATTTGCGTCAACGTAGATTCCGTTGAACCCCTGGGCCGCAACCGCCTCTGCCACATCAACCGCGAATGTGGGCGGGCACACCGAGATGATCAAATCAGCGGCATCAACCGCCTCTGCCAAGCTACCAACTTCGGTAAGGCCCGCATCGGCCGCTCGGCTGCGCGTGTCGACCGACCGACCCTCGGCCACCCAGAGCACCAGCTCGTTCGGGCGGGCCGCCCGGAGCGCTCGCCCCAGTGACGCTCCCATGATCCCAGGATGAAGCAATGCGGTGGTCATAGACCGATGCTAGGTGCTACATCATGTGTGTGACCCATCAACTTCTCGAAGCACTGCTGAAGAATGCGCCGAACGAACAACGCTTCCTCTCGGTTCCCGATATTGGCAACTACAGCTACGGAGAAGTTGTAGCCCGCTCGCAGCAATTGGCGGCCGGTCTGGCCGCGGCAGGTGCCACTGTTGGCGATCGGGTGCTTGTGCAGGTTGACAAGTCGCCAGATGCGGTTGCCCTTTACTTGGGGTGCCTGCGAGCCGGCTTTGTGTATGTGCCGATCAACCCGGCCTACACCCCGGCCGAGGTTTCCTACTTCGCCAAAGACACCGAGGCCTCCGTTCTGGTGTGCCGCCCCCAGGACGAAGCCAGCCACGTTGTGGCTGCCCCGAAAGCCAGGGTGATAACCCTTGGCTCCCACGAGGATGGCTCCCTGGCCGAGCTGGCAGCAAACGTAGAGCCCCACATGGAAACGGTTTCGACCAAACCAGAAGACCTGGCGTGCATGCTTTACACCTCTGGCACCACCGGGCGATCAAAGGGAGCCATGCTGAGCGGCAGCGCCTTGTTGGCCAACGGCCAAGACCTGCACCAAGTGTGGGCCTGGGAACCCGGCGACGTGCTGGTGCACTCGCTCCCCCTGTTCCACGTGCACGGGCTCTTTGTTGCGCTGCATTGCGCAATGCTGAACGGCTCTGAGGTGATCCTCCTGCCCCGCTTCGATGTGGCCCAGGTTCGCCGCGCTCTGAGAACCGCCACCGTGATGATGGGTGTTCCAACCCACTACTCAAGGCTCCTTGCCGATCCCGCCTTCGGCGCAAAGGATTGCGGCTCAATCCGCCTCTTTACCTCTGGCTCGGCCCCAATGACTGAGGGAGTCCACCAAGAGTTCACCGAGCGCACTGGCCACCGCATCGTAGAGCGCTACGGGATGACCGAGTGCGGAATCATCACCTCAAACCCCTACGAGGGAAACCGCGTGCCGGGCACGGTGGGTTTAGCTCTGCCGCAAGTTCAGCTCAGGGTGGTCGATGGCATTGTTCACACCAAAGGCCCCCACCTGTTCAGCGGCTACTGGCGGATGCCAGACCAAACAGCTGAGGCAATTACCGAAGACGGCTGGCTGATCACAGGAGATGCAGGCGAACTGGACCACAATTCGCGCTTAACCCTGGCCGGTCGGGCTAGCGACATGATCATTTCGGGGGGCTTCAACGTGTACCCGAAGGAAATCGAGCTGGTTCTGGACGCCACAGAAGCCGTGACCGAAAGTGCTGTGATCGGTGTGCCCCATCCAGATTTCGGCGAAGCAGTGGTTGCCGTGATTGTGTTCAACGAGGGTGCCGATCACGAAGCTGTCACCGAGGCGATCCAGAACCGCTGCCAAGCCGAACTGGCCCGCTTCAAACACCCAAAGAAGGTGATTGCGGCTACCGAACTTCCCAGGAACGCTATGGGGAAGGTGCAAAAGGTAGAGCTGCGCTCCCAGCACGCCAACCTATTCCAGTCAGCCTCCTAGAGTTCTGGCACCGTAGACTCCGGGCCGTGGAGCCGCATCTGTTCGCCGAGGTTGCAGACGTGGTCCGTGGCATGGCGGGTGAGGGCCTTGGCGACCTCCAGCTTCGCTCTCACCGCCGAGGGGTAAAGGTCTGGTTCGGCTCATCTAAACCAGACCGTTTGCACTACGAGGCCCAGCTGATCCCCCGACGCTACGTTGACGAAACTGACGGAGCGGCAATTGAAATTGGATTCCATGCGGAACTTCCAGACGAGAAGGCCAACCAGAAGGCCCTCGATCTTCTGTTGGCAGGCAAGAAGGCCTGGTCTAAGGAGCTGGGAAACGAAGCCGAGGCCGGGCCATTCCTTGGCCGAGACACTTGGCGGCGATTAAGCGAGGTGTGGCTTGACCCAGACCTCGAAGATCCCGACCTTGCTTTCGAAGTAGGCAGCCGACTGGTCGACTACTTGGAGCTGCTTGAACCGCTCAGGACCAGCTGAAGGCCAAGCGCCAGAACCGCCAGCCAGCCTCGCAGCCGAATATCCCATTGCTTCCCCCCGATAGCTAACCTGTTGGCCGGGGTACTAACCGCCGCAGCAGCCAACTTGGCCTGAGTCGCCAACCACGACGTTTGCCAGCTGTTCGCTGTCTCCGGTGCGCACGTACCACTCCCACTTGGTGTCTGGCCCTTCCACCCAGGTTTCGGTCTTCGTGGCGAAGCAACACTCGGTGTCGTCAATCCCAGAGGTCTCCAAGCCGGAATCGACCAACCTGGCCTCGGCCGATGCAACCTCGGCGGCCGTCTCGGTTTCAACTCCAAGGTGATTCAGCGAACCCGGCTGACCCGCTCCCTCAAACAACACCAGCTTCAGCGGTGGGTTCTCGATGGCAAAGTTTGCGTACCCCGGGCGTTGCCGCATGGGCTTGGCGTCGAACATCTTTGAGTAGAACTCGATGGACTCATCAAGATCGGCAACGTTTAGTGCAAGCTGGACTCGCATCAGGACTCCTTAGTCGTTTCGGTAAGTATCGATATGATATTCATCGATTCGACGTTTGTCAATATGTTGTGCGAGATCACGGTCTGCGAGAACACGTTCTGCAAGGATGTGAGCGCTAGTTGCGGGCCACGTCGACCACGTTGTCGTCGTCGAACATCACCTGAGCTGCGGAGCCAGCCGCCGTTTCGGCCAGGGAGGCAGCACGGGCGGCCGCATCTCTGGCCGAACGAGACGCAACCTCACCAGGGGTGTTGTCTTTCGCCTGATATCTAGCAATTTCAGATCGGCCGACCACCATGTGGTGCACTTCGTCTGGTCCGTCCGCCAACCGCAGCGTGCGCTGGGCGGTGTACATGTCGGCCAGCGGGGTCCACTGGGAAACGCCGGTGGCACCGTGCATCTGAATTGCCTGGTCGATTATCTGGCAAACCTTCTCGGGAACCATCGCCTTCACCGCGCTAACCCAAACCCGAGCCTCGGCATTGCCCATCAGGTCCATTGCCTTTGCTGCCCGCAGCACCATCAGCCGCATCGCCTCAATTTCAATTCTGGCCCGGGAGATCATCTCTGTATTGCCACCAAGCGCAACCAGCGGCTTGCCGAACGCATTGCGAGACAGGCCCCGTTCAACCATGAGCTGAAGAGCCTTTTCGGCAGCCCCAATCGAGCGCATGCAGTGGTGAATGCGACCGGGACCAAGACGAAGCTGTGAGATCTCAAAGCCACGGCCTGGGCCAAGAAGCACGCTGTCCTTCGGAACCCGCACGTCATTGAAGCGGATGTGCATGTGTCCGTGAGGCGCATCAAGTTTCCCAAACACATGCATTGGACCAAGCACCTCAACCCCAGGCGCATCCATCGGCACCAAGATCTGGCTTTGCTGGAGGTGTGGGGCCGCATCGGGGTTGGTGCGAACCATTGTGATCATGATCTTGCAGCGGGGGTCACCCGCTCCTGAGATGTAGTATTTTTCGCCGTTGATCAGCCACTCGTCACCATCAAGAATCGCTTGGGTTTGGATGTTCTTGGCATCAGATGAGGCGTGGCCTGGTTCGGTCATGGCAAAGGCGGATCTAATCTCGCCGTTCAGCAGAGGCTTCAGCCAACGCTCTTTCTGCTCTGGTGTGCCAACTCGTTCCAGCACCTCCATGTTGCCTGTGTCGGGAGCAGCACAGTTCAAGGACTCAGACGCCAGCCGATCCTTGCCAAGTTCAGCTGCGATGTACGCATAATCCAGGTTGCTGAGCCCCTCTCCCGTCTCGGCATTCGGAAGGAAAAAGTTCCACAGTCCCTTTTCCCTGGCCTTGGCCTTTACTCCGTCCAGAAGCTCAAGCTGGCCGGGGGCGAAACTCCAGGGATCGTCCTTAGCTTCGTCTAGGGCGTGGAACTGGACCGACATTGGCTCAACCTCATCTGCGATGAAGGTCTTGACCGCGTCAAAGAGCGGACGGGCTCCGTCCGACATTGCCAGATTGACGGCTTCCCCGCCGAAGGTGTCTGTGTTCAGTGGATTGGCAGGCATCGGATCTCCGTATCAGTTGACCTCGGTTGAGAAATCATGTCATGCAGCGCCCACAAAGAGCGAACCCGCAGACCGTGTTTCGGTTAGCGACCGGCCCACTCTGGCGCCCGCTTCTGGGCGAACGCGGCCGGGCCTTCCTTTGCATCCTCTGATGCGAACACCGGGCCGAGCACTGGCGCTTGAAAGGCCCAGAACTCTTCGTTGCTACGGCCTTTCTGTCCCTTCAACACCTGCTTTGAAGCCGCCACTGCAAGCGGGGCGTTCCTGGCTATTCGCTCGGCCAACTCCAGCGCTGCGTCAACGGCGCCGCCCTTTTCACATACTCGGTCTATCAGTCGATGCCCAAGGGCCTGTGCCGCGGTGATGGGATCTGCTGTTAAGGCCAGCTCCATGGCAACGCCATATGGGACCCTTTGCGGTAGGCGCAAAAGCGCTCCCCCGGCGGCAAACAACCCAACTCCAACCTCGGGAATCCCAAACTTTGCGTTCTCGGCCCCAACGATCAGGTCACAACACAGTGCAACTTCGAGGCCGCCGGCCAAGGCAAAACCCTCAACTGCGGCAATCAACGGCTTCTTGGCCCCGTTCTGCATGAACTCGCCAAACCCCTTCGGTGGGCCCTCGGCGGCGAACGCCTTCAGATCCATCCCCGAGGAGAACCCCCGACCTGCGCCGGTGAGAACACCAAGCGTAAGATCGTCATCTGAATCAAGAGCTTCAACCGCCTCCAGCAGGGCCTGCGACAGCGCCGTGTTGAACGAGTTCATGGCGTCTGGTCGGTTCAATGTGATCAGCAACACCTTGCCTCGAACCTCGGTCAGTACTTCGTCAGCCATTCGAACTTCCTTTGAGTTGCCAGCAGGAAAGCGCCCATGTTGGTCTGCCAATTCAAGCTCGTCCAGCCGGGGCTGCCAATGCTCAGCTCAAGGGTTCCACCCTGGCAAAGAGCGCCTTCAGGTAGGCACCCTCAGGGAAGGCGACCGGATGGTCGATGCCATGACCGGTTCGCTCGCGTTCCAGCAGCCGGGTGCCAGCTCGGGCTGCGGACACGTGAAGTTGGTTGAAGAACTGTTCTTCGGTGATGCGGCTGGAACACGAAGCCTGCACCAACACACCGCCGCTGGCCACAAGCGAAACGGCCAACTCGGTCAGCCTGCCGTATGCCTTCAGGCCTCTTTCGACGTTGGCCTGTCGCTGGGCGAAAGACGGTGGGTCAACCACAACAACGTCAAAGCGGCGCCCATCCCGTCGCAACCGTTCCATCACCTCGAACCCGTCGCCAACAATGCCCTCGCACTGAGCTTTCGCCACATTGTGATTCGCCTCGTTTAGCGCCAGGTTCTGGGCAACGGTCTGGATGGCGGCGGCGTTGATGTCGACACTTGTGACGTGGGTGGCTCCCCCGGCAGCCGCAGCAACCGAGAAGGCCCCCGTGCAGCTGAACATGTCGAGCATCCGGGCCCCTCCGGACAAGTCGGCTACCCGACGCCGATTGTCTCGCTGGTCCAGAAAGAAGCCAGTTTTTTGGCCCGTCACAGGATGCGCCAGAAACCGTAATCCATGTTCGGAGAACTCGACTGGCTCGGCGCCTGACCCCAGAACCGAGTAGCCGTCAACCAGCTGATGAGAAGAGTCGGCGGCCAGGGACCTACTTAGACGCAGCAGAACGTTCTTTGGGCCAATCTCATCACGAATTGCCCCAAGCACCGAACGAAGATGGGGCAGCCAGGCCGGCGAGTAGAGCTTCACCACAACGGTTGACCCAAACCGATCTGCCACCAGTCCGGGAAACCCGTCGTTCTCGCCATTCATCACGCGATAGCCTGTGGTGGCCCCGTCCCGGGAGATTGGCAACCGAAGCTGCGAGGCAGCGCGAACCTTCCCGGCCCACCAGCCAGCGTCAATCTGGGCCGGAGACCCTGAGTGGAGAACCTTGATTCGCATCGGTGACGCCGGGTCGAACAGGCCAATCGCGACAAAGCGTCGGTTGTCATCAAACACCACAGCAAGGTCACCAGCCGACCCCTCATGGCTGAGGCTGGTGATTGACTTGTCATAGATCCATGGGTGGCCAGCCCTGAGATGACGCAGTGCATCCTTGGTAACCCGCACCGCAAGCCGCTTGTGGCCAAGCTCGGGCAGCGGAGGTAAACGCAAGTCGGTCGACACCAGGCGATTATATTGGGACGGCGACTACGCGAAACTCTCGGGTCCGCTGTCGCAGACCGGCCTTCGGCCATCCGACCCACCAGTTCCCCGCTGGTCGCCGACGGCGACTACGCGAAACTCTCACATTGGGACCGCTGTCGCAGACCGGCCTTCGGCCATCCGACCCACCAGTTCCCCGCTGGTCGCCGACGGCGACTACGCGAAACTCTCACATTGGGACCTGCTCACGCAGGTCCGCCTTCGGCCATCCGACTCATCCGCCCGCTGCGTTGCCGACGCCGTCGGCAACGCGTGACACTCCCATTGGTCCAGTATGGTGCGTCGCGCCTTGCCAACTTGCGCACGCAGTCAATGGGGACCACCCGTGCCGACCTGATCAAATGGGGAGTTCCCGCCAGTGCGCCGGACCAAGATCGTTGCCACAATCGGGCCTGCCTCTGAGTCCCAAGAGGACCTAAAACGGCTGATGGAGAACGGGATGGACGTGGCCCGCATCGGGCTGGCCCACGGATCTCTCGACGCCAACCTGGAGAAGTACCACAACGTTCGCAAGGTGGCCGCCGAATTGGGGCGACAAATCGGAATCATCGGCGACCTGCCCGGCCCAAAGGTTCGGTGCGCCCCGTTCCCCAAGGGTGGCGCGGTAATGGCAGACGGGGCCAAGATCAGGTTTACTTTCGGCGAGACCGCCAGCACTTCAGAGATGATCTCAGCAGACCACGAGGCCCTGGTTGACGACATCGACGTAGGTGACCAACTGGCCCTTGGAGACGGCAACATCGTGTTCCTCGTTCAGGGAAAGACCGAGGATGCGCTTGAGGCCATGGTTGTGCGAGGCGGCTTGGCCCAAGGGCGCCCAGGCTTGCAGGTGCCCTCTGAGAAACTTCGCATCTCAACGCCCACCAAGGAAGACCTCATCCTTGCCGACGCACTGATAGCCGAAGGGGTAGACATGTTGGCCCTCTCGTTCGTGCGAAGCGCCCACGACGTGCGCAGCCTTGGGGTTGAGGCCGCACCACGGGGTCCTCTGGTGATCGCCAAGATTGAAACCAGGGCCGCCGTCGACAACCTAGACAGCATCATTCGCTCTTCCGGGGCGGTGATGGTGGCACGGGGCGATCTGGGAGTCGACTACCCGCTTTCTGAGCTCCCCCACCTTCAGAAACACATCATCTCCCGATGCGTGGCGCTAGGCAGGCCAGTGATCACCGCCACCCAAATGCTTGAAAGCATGGTGCATGCGCCAACTCCCACCCGCGCCGAGGCGTCCGACGTTGCCAACGCTGTCTTCGATGGCTCAAGTGCGGTAATGCTGTCTGGTGAAACCGCAGTTGGAGTAGACCCTGTCAACGCCGTCCGAACGATGGCAGAGATTACGGCCAGGGCCGACGACGAGTTCGACAACGAAGCATGGGCCGCCGCTCTCAGCTCCCAGCAAGAGGAAGAAGCAGAGACCGACTTCGGCGCGCTCACCACCGACTCGCTAACAGCCGCCGCCTGCAAAGTTGCAGATCAAATCGGCGCCAGCGCCATTCTGTGCCTTTCCAAAACGGGCTTCACCGTTCGCTCGGTGAATCGTTTTCGACCAGACACCCGAATTCTGGCCTTCTCTCCAGATCAGCGAGCTGTTCGTCAGCTCTCGCTCAGCTGGGGCACCGATGCCATCGTCTCTCAAATGCGAAGCGATCCGCGAGACGTCGTTTCCGATGCCCTCCACGCCGCCGCAACCCACTTCGGGCACTCGCCTGGAGACAAGGTTGTTGTCATTTCCGGACAATCGACAGCAACCCGAGCAACCGACACGCTTCGGGTAATGAAAATCCCGTAACGGGATTTCTGAAGCCCAATTCTTGACCGTTGCAGGATCGACAGTCACTGGCAAGGTAACATCACACCCATGACGGACGGAGAAAGAGAAGACGGTCGGATGTCGGTAGAGGCGTTATTGAACGACCTCCGCTACGTCATAGGCGAAGTGGCCGAGAAAGAATGGCCCGATGTCTCCAAAACTGTGTTGGCCCACCACGACCCGCCAGTGGACGACGCTCTGCTTACCTCAGACCAAGCAGAGCTACAAAAGTGGTGCCGGGCAGTATTCGAAGGGCTACTCGTTGCCGATGAAGAATCCACCCGGGCCGCGGCTTTAAAAGTGCGCCAATACGAAGACTCTGTGCGTTCCATCGAGCCTGCCGCCACCGACTAACGTTCGGGGCGCTACCGTCCGGCCAAGCGTTGGGGCCTGTAGCTCAGCTGGTTAGAGCAGCGGACTCATAATCCGTCGGTCCTGGGTTCAAGTCCCAGCAGGCCCACGTTTTCGCCTTCGGCGAAACTGGAGTTTCTCGCTCCGCTCCAAACATCCCTGGCCTCAAACCAACAGGCGTCTGAAAACTATCCCAACAGCCACGTTTTCGCCTTCGGCGAAACTGGAGTTAATCTCTACTTGAACACCAGGGCTCCGTCTTCGAGATTGGCTGCCGGCAACTCCACCTTCTCCTTCGAGTAGTCCTGGCTGTGCTGCCAGGGCGCCCTGTCGCCTTGACGCGGCATCAGATGCATGCCCCGCTTCAAATAGCCCGGGTTGAAGTTCTCGGGCTCCACCCATGGCAACAGCTTCATCTCGTCATCCTCGGCCCGCAGCATCGGGGTCACCATAGATGTGCCCTTGGTGTCCATCAGCTGGAGCAACCGGCAAACGAAGTCTGCAATTAGGTCAGCTCTGAGAGTCCAACTGGCCCGGAAGTAGCCAAACACCCAAGCCATATTTGGCACGCCAGTGAACATGGTTCCCTGGTAGGTAACCGTCTCGGAAAAATCGAGTGGCACCCCGTCGATGGTGAACGCGATGTCGCCCAAAACGCTGAGGTTGAAGCCAGTGGCGGTGACGACTATGTCGGCCCGCAAAGTCCGGCCCGACTTCAACAGAATGCCGTCTGTTGTGAACTTCTCAATGTGGTCGGTTACCACCGTGGCCTGCCCGTCGGCAATGCTCTTGAGGAGGTCGCCGTCGGGGATGAAGGCGATCCGCTGCTGCCACGGCCGATAGCTGGGGCTGAAGTGGGTGTCGATGTCGTAGTCGTCGCCCAAGTACTCACGCAGGCCATTGAAGAGCTCTTCCTTGACAAGGTCGGGGTAGTCCCTTGACATTTCGACGATGATTTGCTGATCGTGCAGAACCTTGCGCCGTACGATCTCGTGAGTCCATTCATCCGGAATGTCCAGCTCGCGAAGCATGTCGGCAACTTCATTGGCGTTGCGGCCGGTGGCGAAATAGGTTGGCGAGCGCTGGAGCATCGTTACATGCGCACTTTCTGCGGCTATGGCGGGGATCAGTGTGGCGGCAGTGGCCCCCGAGCCAATGACCACAATCTCCTTTCCGGAATAATCCAGGTCGTCCGGCCAGTTCTGGGGATGGATGATCTTGCCCTTGAACGTCTCTGTTCCTTCCCACCGTGGCGTGTAGCCCTCTGAGTGTCGGTAGTAGCCCTGGCACATCCAGAGGAAGTTTGCGCTGAACTGAACCTCACCCGAATCGCCAGCGTCTGCAACGATCGTCCATCGTTTTGACTGGCTTGACCACGTGGCAGACAGAATATGGTGCCCATACCGGATGTGTTGGCCCAGATCGTTGTCTTCGATGACCTCGCCCACGTAGGTGAGAATCTGCTCGCCGGTTGCAATTGGCGGCCCCGTCCACGGCTTGAAGCGGTAGCCAAAGGTGAACAGATCGCTATCTGACCGGATTCCGGGGTAAGTGTGGGTTCGCCACGTCCCCCCGAAGTCGGCCTTTGCCTCGAGGATCGCGAAACTCTTGCCAGGGCACTGCTGCTGGAGGTGGTAGGCCCCGCCGATCCCCGAAATTCCTGCGCCGACTATCAGCACGTCAAAATGCTGAACGGGTTGGTCTGTTGCAGGCGAATTTGTCTCGGTGTCGGTCACTCAGGCTCCCTTTTCGGCGGAGCCAGAATCACACCAATGGCCGGTTGAGCGCCAATCGCCGTTCCTCGGCCTGCGGCCTCGTCTCTTCCCGAGTGTTTGTCGCTCCGCGCCAAAACTCGCCACAGCCCAGTAACGCGTTGCCGACGGCGTCGGCAACGCCGCGAGCTATGTACCGGGATGGCCGAAGGCCGGGAGGCGACAGCGGACCCAATATGAAAGCTATTTTGCGTGGTCGCCATCGGCGACCAGCGAGAACAGCGTGACCGGGATGGCCGAAGGCCGGT
>QIKW01000060.1 GCA_003231975.1 Acidimicrobiia bacterium | reverse complement strand
CGTCTTAGTGCTGATCGTTTTGGTGTTCGCCAGCCAGCGCCTGCGCCCACCGCGCACGGCAGGCCTGCCCTTCAGAAAGGGCGGAACATAGTGTCGTGACAGCTGTAGACCTAAAGCAGATTCGGGCCCTGCTTAAGGTCCTGCTTCACGATCATCTGGACGGAGGCCTGAGGCCATCCACAATCCTGGAGTTGGCAGACGGAATTGGTCATGTGTTGCCAAGCACCGACCCAAGTGAACTGGTTGCCTACTTTCGCAAGGGGGCGGATTCTGGCGACCTGATGATGTATCTGGACACGTTCCAGCACACCATCGCCGTTTTGCAGACTGTTGAATCGTTGCACAGGGTGGCTTTTGAGGCGGCCCAAGATCTGGCCGCGGATGGAATTGTGTATGCCGAGGTTCGCTTCGCCCCAGAGCTTCACGGCGGTGCAGGCGGCCTGGATGCGGCGATCGAGGCGGTGTGTGGCGGATTCGCCGACGCCACCGCGGCCGGGGCCGACATAGTTGTGAACCTGATTGTTTGTGCCATGCGAACAGGCACCCGTTCGGTTGAAGTGGCCGAGGCCGCCGTGCGCGGTCGGGCAAAGCCGGACGGGCGCGTGGTTGCCTTCGACCTGGCCGGCGCCGAAACTGGCTTCCCTCCGTCAGACCACATCGACGCGCTTGGCATCGCCAAACGGGGGCTCACCCATCTCACCATTCACGCCTCCGAGGCCCCAGGGTTGGAGCTGATTGCCGATGCGCTTCACCAAGGGGCCCAGCGCATCGGTCACGGCGTCCGGCTAATCGAAGACTGCCAGCGGCTTGACGACGGAGCGCTTCAGCTTGGCCCGCTTGCCACCTATGTCCGAGATCGTGAGATCCCGCTCGAGCTGTGCCCGTCGTGCAACGTGCAGATTGGCGCTGTTCCCACCCTGGCCGATCATCCGGCGGTGCCGTTCCTGAGGGCCGGAATTCAGGCAACAGTGAACACCGACAATCGGCTTATGAGCGGTGTCAGCCTCTCAAGCGAATTGGCGGCGCTTGTCGAAACCTTTGATCTTGACCTCGCCACCCTCAAGCAGTTCCAACTGAACGCGCTGGCTGCCAGTTTCCAGTCTCCCCAATCAAAGACCGTCATCCAAAACCGGATCCAACTGGCATTCGCCTAAGCCAAGAGTCGACGAAGCGGTCCCTGCCCTCCGGCCGGAAGGCCCGGCGGCGGAGGCGTGTTCGATTGACACAACAGCCAGAGCAGTATATCGTTAAAGATATGACCGATCGGCGAGACCGTCTCGCCTTCACACACGAAGTTGGGTCATGGCTCGATTCTTTGACGACTCGCACTAAGACAGACAGGCTGGATCGCGTGCTTGCCAGACTGTACGCGCTTCAACACCAAGACGGAGTTCCCGACGGCCGGATCGCTTTCGATCGTGGCAATGGCCTCGGGGCACTCACGGTGTTCCCGGATGGCGAGAAGACACCCGTGACTATCACCTATTACGCATACGACCATGACGGCCTGAAGTGCATCAACTTCCTGACCATCGAAACCGGCGCAGCCGACAAGCTGTCTGACAAGCAGACCGAGAGGGCTCAACGGTGGAAGAAAGAGCTCGAGAAAAATGACAATGATCCCCGAAGAAGATGAACTCTGGAGTTCGGAATGAGCGATTACGAAGCTGACGTGGAAGAAGTCGAAGAGCGAGCGGTTAACGGTGACGCTCCCCGGACTATCAGTGAGCTGTTGACCAAAAGAGCAGCAGTCACAGCCGTCCCCCTCGAGAAGAGCGACGCGTTCCGTGCCGAGATCTACTCCATCAGGATGGGCCGGGCAATCCGAGACCTCCGAAAACAGCGAGAGATGACCCAATCGCGTCTGGCAGAACTCGTGGACTCCAAGCAACCGAACATCGCACGGATGGAGGGCGGCGTCTCGATGCCAAACATAGGAACTCTGCACAAAGTAGCGCAGGCGCTCAATGTGCATCTCATGGTGGCCTTCGTGTCAGACGATCAGATGACCTCCGACCCTGCGCTACAGAAGCTGAGGGACGCCGGAAGCGTCGTTACGGACTAGCTCTGCCCGCTCTCCTGCGTTGGTTGTGCCTTGGTCTGGAGCGATTCTTCTTCGACCAACTTCGTCCTTCCATCAATCGAACTTTGAATCGACCCTGACAGCGACGCCGCAGTCTGAGTTCTCATGATGTTGTGGCCGCTCACGTACCCCCACACGACAGACAGAAGAACCACAACAACTTTCGGAACCGAGTAGGCCCCATCGGGATCAAAGGTCATTACAGCCTGTGCGGCGAAGATGAGAGAGAACCCGAAAACTATCGCAGCGACGAAGGCCTCGTTTCGAGCGGCCTTGCGAACCTCGTCCACAACGGTCTTCAATTTTCCTAGTTCTACTGGTCCCATGGGCGCGTAGTCGGTTGCCTGGGTCTTAAGTGTTTTCTTGGCGTCTGCTGGCTCAAACTTTCGCGCCAGCACCGAAAATATGCCAAGAAGTATTCCGAGAATCGCTAGCGCGGCCACCGCTTCGCCTTCAGTCATCACCGACCTTTCTAGCGCTCAATTCGGCTCGAGCCGCGCATCTCGCGACCGCTCGGACTTGCTCAAATTGAAACGCCGTTGCCGTAACTAAGCCGACGCACCGCATCTATCACTACCATGAAAGTGCACCAACGCAGCTCGTCGGGCGCCGGTCAGCCTTCTGCGGCTTGGCGCAACAGCGTCCAAACCTCGGCAACGTGGCGGCGTTCAGTTCCCTCCACCCCGATGGAAACTCGGACCATCCACCGATCGTCAAGCTTGGCGGTTGACAAGAAGGTGGCGCCACTTGTGTTGAGGGCCTCAACCCAGCCGCGGGTGTGGCTGTCTACTTCGCCGTCTGTCAAACCGGGGGGCGAGTAGCGGATACAAACGGTTTGCAGCGGAACCGGGGCCACCACGTCCCAGCCCCCGCCTGTTGCGTGCACCTCGGCTTCCAGCCACTTTGCGTTTTCGAGATCTCGCCGCAGCCGCGCCTGAATGGCTTCAACCCCATCCAGTCGAAGATGAAACCACAACTTCAGGGCCCGGAAACGGCGGCCAAGCGGAATGCCCCAGTCCCGATATTGGGTGACCGAGCCGTCGGCCGCAGACTGGAGGTAGCTGGGGTTGGTAGACATCACCCGGTTCAACAGATCAACGTCTCGCACGTAGAACACCGAGCAGTCAAAGACTGTGCCAAACCATTTGTGGGGATTCCAGGCAACAGAGTCTGCACCCTCCACGCCTTCCCACAGATGCCTGCATTCGGGAAGGATCATGGCCGCGCCCGCCATGGCCGCGTCAACGTGCACCCAAGCCTGGTGGGCGGCCGCCACCTGCACAATTTCAGCGACGGGGTCCATTGCGGTAACGCCAGTGCTGCCGGTGTTTGCCACCACCGCGCATGGTTGGCGGCCAGCGTCGATGTCGGCCTGCATGGCATCGGCCAGCGCCCGCGGGTCCATCTGATAGGCATCGTCAGTTGAAACCATCGTGAGGTTGTGCCACCCAAAACCGGCAAGCAGGGCGGCCTTGGCCACCGACGAGTGGGCTTGCTCGGTTGTGTAGATCACAAGCGGGGCGGCCTGTGCCTGGAGGCCGTCTCGGTTTTGACCCAGCTGGGTTGCCCGCTCTCTGGCCACAAGCAAAGCAGTAAGAGTGGCGGTGCTAGCGGTGTCGTTGATCACACCCTGCCATGCCGGTGACAACCCGGTCAGCTGCCTGAGCCAGTCACACATCACCTCTTCAAGCTCGGTGAGCGCCGGGCTACTCTCCCAGGAAATTCCAATGGTGCCAAGCCCTGATGACGCAATGTCGCCAAGCACCGAGGCCAACGACGCGTTGGCCGGGAACCAGCCGAAGTTCATTGGATGCTGAATCATCATGGCGCCGCTGGTGATGACCCGGTCGAGGTCGGCCACAACCGCGGCGAAGGGCTGGGGGGTTTGAGGCGGCTCTGTGTCGATGGCCGCCCTGACGTCTCCGGGTTCAACGTTTGCCCTCACTGGCCGGTCTTCGAGACTCTCGCGAAAGTCGGCGATCCAGTCGACCAACTCGTGACCGGCGGCGCGGAACTCTTCGGGTGTCATGGCGCCGAACGCTACCGGAGCGCACAGGTTCGGGACCATTTGATGTTGGCGTGGTTGTGGGCCAATCAGGGGCCGAGCACAATGCGCCAATGACCTTCGAACGAATAGGTGTTGTTGGCGCCGGGCTGATGGGTTCGGGCATTGCCGAAGTTTCGGCAAGGGCCGGGCTGAATGTTGTGATAGTTGAAGCCTCAAAGGAGGCCGAGGCAGCAGGCCGAGCCAGGATCGAGAAGTCGCTTGGGCGGGCGGTGAAGGCAGGCAAGCTTGACGAAGCTGGCCTGGCGGCAACCCTTGACCAGCTGAAGTTCTCGTCCGACCTCGCCGATCTGGCCGATCGAGACGTTGTGGTTGAGGCCATCGTTGAGAACGAGGCCGCCAAGGTTTCGGTGTTCCGCACCCTTGACCAGGTGCTCGAAGCCGACGATGCGGTGCTTGCCTCGAACACCTCGTCAATCCCAATCATGAAGCTGGCAATGGCAACCGAGCGGCCAGAGCAGGTAATTGGCATTCACTTCTTCAACCCGGTTCCCGTGCTGCACCTGGTTGAGCTGGTTACCTCGCTGCACACCTCAGAAGCCACCCAGGAACGGGCAACCGAGTTTGCGGCGGGCCAGCTTGGCAAGCGGGTGATCAACTCCCAGGACCGCGCAGGCTTCATCGTGAACTCGCTGCTGATTCCATACATCCTTTCGGCTGTTCGAATGTTCGAATCCGGCTTTGCCAGCAAGGAAGACATCGACCAGGGAATGGTTACCGGCTGCGCCCACCCAATGGGGCCCCTGGCGTTGGCTGACCTGATCGGGCTTGATACCACAATGGCGGTAGCTGAATCGCTGTACGAAGAGTTCAAGGAGCAGCTGTATGCCCCTCCCCCGCTTTTGGCCCGCATGGTCGAGGCCGGCCTGCTTGGCCGCAAAGCAGGCCGGGGTTTCTACGACTACAACTGAACTGGGCCAAGCGCTGGGCGCACGAGCCTAAACGCAGGTGACACACTCGCCAATCAGATCGATTCGGTGATGCTGGCCGTTGAAGCCCTTGCTGGCCGCGGCCAATGCAAGCTCGGAATGGATCAGGTCCTCCAGCTGGTCGCTGAGGGCAACGTCAAGCACGTTGCCGCACTGGGTGCACACAAGATGATGGTGATGGGCCCCGGTGACATCCTCTGAAAGCTCGAACCTGGCGTGGTCGTCTCCTGTAACAATGCGGTGCACGACGCCCGCATTCTCCAGCACCGTCAGGTTGCGGTAGGTGGAGCTTTGAGCAAGGCCGGCGGCCTGCTCCAACACGCTGCCGATTGGCTGAGGGTGGGGTGCCTCGTGCAGGGTTTCAACCAGCTTGCGGCGGTTTGGGGTGTAGCGCTGATCTGACTGACGAAGCCGCTGTAGAGCGGCGTCGTGGATCTCGCTGAGGCTGGCTCCCTTGGTCATAGTCAGCAAAGCCTAGCAAATGAGAATCGATGGGAAAGCCAAAGCGGTGGGAAAGCTCCCCGGTTGGGTGGGCAAGCAGGTGGGAACCATTGCTCTGCCCTCTACGTTAATCCATGCAATCATTGACAGATCTAAATGCTTTGTCTCGTAAAGGACGTGGTCTGATGACCTTCCCATCCCAACAAACAATGACCCCTGTGATCCAGGGCAGCGAAGAGGACCGCGCCGCGTTCCTCGTTCGGGTCTATCAACACCTTGCGCTTGCCGTTGGCGCGTTCATCGTGTTCGAGACAATCCTGTTTCAGCTTGGCATCGCCAAGGCCATGTATGAATTCTTCGCCAGAAGCGGCGGCGTTGCCTGGCTTCTTCTGCTTGGCGGCTTCGCCGTAGTGAACTGGTTCACCTCAATGTCGGTGTCCAAGCTCGACAATCCTGCCGCCCAATACGGCGGCCTGTTCGGGATCTCCCTGGCCGAAGCTGCCATCTTTGCCCCGTTCCTCTACTACGCCTTCAACCGTCCCGGTGGCGGTGGCGGAGACGTTTGGGCCGCAGCCGTGGTAACCGGCATCATGTTCGCGGCGCTAAGTGTGGTTGCCTTCGTAACCAGGCGAGACCTCAGCTTCCTGCGGCCACTGATCATGTGGGGCGGCATCGCCGCCATCGCCCTGATCGTGATTTCCCTGCTGTTTGGAATGCAGCTTGGCTTGCTGTTCAGCGTCGCCATGATTGCCCTGGCCGGAGCCTCGATCCTTTACCAGACACAGAACATCGTGCGCCGCTACCCGGCATGGGCCCACGTAGGCGCCGCAGTTGCCCTCTTCGGCTCACTGATGATGATGTTCTGGTACGTCCTGCGCATCTTCTCCCGCAACTAAATTGGGGTCTGCTCCCGCAGACCCGCCTCCGGCGATCCGTGTCACCTGCTCGTTGCGTGCCGACGCCGTCGGCAACGCGTTACTGGGCTACGCCGAATTCTGAAGGCTTGTACCCTAGAAAGCTCGGTACAGGCTCCAGAACCTCCCAAAAAGGGGAACTGGCATGGATTAAGTGCGTTTTCGCCACTAATCCATGCCAGTTCGGCTCCAACAATGGGCCGGCTGGCGCACGAACGGTCCGATTTCCGCCAGCCACCGGCTGCGCCGGGAGTTAGGTTGCCAAAACCATGAATGAAACCAAGGAATTGGACAGCACAACCGGTGGCGCAGAGACCGCAAGGCGCTTCAGAGCGCTCCACGTAAAGGGCGATCCCCTGGTTCTCTACAACATTTGGGACGCCGGATCAGCCAAAACAGTTGCCGACAGCGGCGCCCCGGCCATAGCAACCGGGAGTTGGGCTGTGGCTGTTGCGAACGGGCAAAACGACGGGGAACAACTGGCTCCCGAGATCGTCTTCCACAACCTCAGACTGATTGTGGCAGCGGTAGATCTGCCGGTAACCGTGGATCTGGAGAGCGGCTACGGACCAGAACCTCAGCAAGTAGCCGCCACGGTTACCTCCGCAATCGAAGCCGGGGCCGTCGGCCTCAACCTGGAGGATCAGATAATCGGAGCCGACGCCTTGTTCTCCGTGGCGGATCAGTCACGGAGAATCGCGGCCTGCCGCAGGGCAGCGGACGCCACCGGGGTGCAGGCCTTCATTAACGCCCGCACAGACGTGTTCATGCAAGCAGGCCCAGACGCCGAAGCCGACCTGTTGCTGAAAGAAGTCATTGAACGGGCGGCGGCCTACGGCGACGCTGGAGCCGACGGCCTGTTTGTGCCAGGGCTGATTGACGAAGCCGCAATCGAGGCGCTGTGCTCGGCAATCAAATTGCCGGTCAACATCATGATGCTGCCCAATTGCCCAGACCGCGCCACCTTGTCTCAACTTGGGGTGGCACGCATCAGCTATGGCCCCGGGCCATACCGGAGCGCCATGAAACTGCTTGCCGACGAAGCGACAGATATCTATAGCTGAATCGCTTTGACCGCCTCGATGACCTTTGACCGCCTCGATGACCTAAGCCTCGATGACCCAAGTTGATCCAAAAAGGGGAACTGGCATGGATTAAGTGCGTTTTCGCCACTAATCCATGCCAGTTCGGCTCCAACATTGGGTCGGCTGGCGCCTCCCGGCCTTCGGCCAGTTGGGTCATCAGCCGGATTGCTCTAACTGGACTGTCTCGAACTGGACTGAACCTCGCTGACCTCGCTCGGCCAGTGGCTGGGTCTAGAGCTGGGGAGTTACCCCGTAGTTGGCGCCTCCGCCCAGGGCCAACACATCGTCTAACCAGGACGTTCCGTACACCTCGGTAACCTCTTGCGCCAAGTCAGAGGGCTCGCCTGGCGGGGTTGATTCCAACGTCCACGCCTGGCGTTTGTAGGTCCAGTTCTCCGGATGCAGCCTGTGGGCTTCCTTCCACCAGGGGATGGCAGCATCCTTTCCCTCGGTCTGGTGCAGGTGTTGGCCAAGCTCGAAACAGGCCGCTGCCCTGGCGTGATCCAGGGGCCGCGGCAAGGAGCGGGCAACGACCTCGTCGGCGCTCAGAGCAAAAGCGCTGGACGCTCCAAGAGATACCCAGTCAGCAATTGCTGCTCGATACTCTTCAGCCGTCTCCGGCATCTTCTTGATCTCGCCGAGCGCTAGCTGCAACCGTTCAGGCAGATCTTCGCTGATCTCCATATCTCGGAAGCCGCTGACCTCGATGCTGGCGCTTTCAGCTGGGCGCACCAACACTCCGTCTTCGTCAATCCACACAGCCATCGGCACGTTTGTGATCCCAAACATTTCATCGATCAGGTGAGACGAGTCGATCAGGCTTGGATGGGTGGGCGCGGCCGCTTCGATCCAGGGAAGCGCCTGGGCCGGGTCTAGATCCAGCGCCACTGTTAGCACCGTCAAACCGGCCGGGCTGAACTCTTCGTGAAGTGCCTGCCACCCGGGCAGGCTGGTTCTACAACCTCACCACGAAGCCCACGCAACCAGCAGAACCTTGCGGCCAAGCAAAGACGAAAGCTGGAACGGGTTTCCGTTGGCGTCGGGTAGCTCCAGGTTGGGGGCGGTGGCCGTTGTGAGGGCCCGCCCTCCAGACTCTGGCCCCAAGGCGTGAATACCTAGGGCATCGTCGGTTACCAGAGGCATTTGCAGCCGCTCGGCCAGCACCGGCACCGACAGCTTGCCTCCCTCTAACCGCACATCTGGGGCAGGCACACAAGCCGAGCCCTTGCACAGGCCTTCTGGCTTGGCCTCCCACCCCGTTCGGGCCGCGAACTCTTCGGCGTCGACTGCAAGCGACTGAAGGATCAT
>QIKW01000061.1 GCA_003231975.1 Acidimicrobiia bacterium | reverse complement strand
TTTATCGATTTGACCGCGGCTGGGTACGCCTCGCTCGGTGACTGCATCCAGCAGAAGTAGGCGACCGAGCAACTTGGCGCCTGAATTGTGCGAACAGTGGGTGTATGGAACCTGTTTCTCCGGTTCTTTGGTTGACACTGAACTTCGAGGTGAAGCCTGCTTGAAGCACTGCTGTCCGACCCAGCCCTCGCTGTTGGCCTTGAGGCACTTTGACTCAAATTCACGAGCGGCTGGAGACAATTGAAAACTGCCAGGGAGGTTTCTCTTCTGGCAGGCGCAGATCCCTCCGAGGCCGCCCTTGTTTCGTTCCTCAGCGTGCAGCTGGCCCTCAGCGCCCTGGATCGACTTGAGGTTCGTGGCCGCGACAGCGCCGGCCTTCATCGCTGCGGAATTCGGCACCCACCATTGCTACCCGATAACGCGACACCGCCAGAGGGGTCTGCTGTGATCAGTGCGGCGGCAAAGGCATCAGGCTTGTTGGCTCTGCCCATCTCGATCCCGGCGCTTGACTCGTCGGAGAATGCGAGATTCAGCACCGACACGATCTTGCCTGACTTGTATGACCAGTCAACAAGGCGCACGCGGTCTATTGCGGCCAGGACCTCGTCGATGTTGATCTTGATCAAACCTGTGGAGTGACCAAAAACAATGAGCCTTCGATTCGTGACCGCCAAGATTCCCTTGTCGGCCGGAACTTGAGCGGCAATCGATCGCCGAAGCCCTTGGCGAAACGATCAATTCCACAGAGTGACGTGCACCCGTGGCTGGAAGTGGCCGATGTTGGCCCCAGACCCCGAAAGCATGGCCTGGATGGCCCTTGGCGTTGTGATGAATCGCATCAACTCGGCGGCAACCGGTGGCGCCTGCGCGGGAACCAGCGAGGTGGCAGACCACACTCCCGGTGCTGCGTCGCCCTGAGCCGAGACTCTTTCGAGGCTTCCTTTCGAAATGAAAGCGGCCGCCCGAAAGTCTGGCAGCACTGCGATTCCGTTGCCTGCCTGCACCTCGTTGATAGCAGCCGAGTGGCTCTGGAAGATGCGTTGATTCTCCTCGGGGACGGCAAACCGTTCCAGCAAACGAGCGGTTGCCCCCTGTTGCTCAACCGCTGAGGGCCCAAGGAACCACGTTTGGCGCCGAAGTGAGGCAGCGTCGCACCGGCCACTGGTCAATGGGTGTTTGGCCGCTGCCACCAAAACCAGCTGATACTTCAGGAACTGACGGCTTCGCAGGGCTTCGTTTCTGGGGCTGTCGCCAGGGGCAATCGTAACGTCGGCCTGGCGAGTGGCCAGGAGATCAACTACGCGACCGCTGTCGTGAACACTCATCTCAACCTCAAGGTCTGCGGCCCGGGTTTTGAACATTTCAAGCATGCCGGGAGCGGCGTACTCGGCAAACAGGCTGGTTGTTGCCAGCCGCAGCACCCGCCGGCCCGAGCCCGCGGCCAGGACCTCTTGTCTGGTTTGCTCTTGAAGCCCAAGCAGTTCGCCCGCCCTGGTTGCCAGCCTTAAACCACCGGGAGTGAAAGCCAACCCGGACGAGGCTCTTTGATACAGCGGGTCGTTCAGTTCCTTTCGCAACGCCGCGGTGTGTGACGAGATAGCGGCTTCGCTAACACCCAGCTCCGCAGCGGCCGCTTTCGCCGAACCGTGCCGCACGATGGAGGCAAACGCCCGCAGCTGGGTTGGTGTCACTATCACAGGCTCGCCGATTGCGGACTCCGACGCAAACAGCGACTTAAGGGCCGTGCGAACAGGAGGCGGACTCGATTGGCAATAGCGAACTATCACATTGGTCGGTGCGCCTATCGGCACCCCTCTTAACCCATCCCTTAAGTTGCCATTGACGAGACCCCGAATCACCGCCAGATTCAGTCTCAATCAATCAGGGGGTCCCAATATGCAGGTACCTGCGCCGTTCGAGTACGAGCGGGCCACAAGTGTTGAGCACGCCATCGCTCTTCGCGAACGGCTTGGCGAGGAAGCAAGATTTGTGGCTGGCGGCCACAGTTTGTTGCCGATGATGAAACTTCGGCTGGCGAACCCCGAATACCTGATCGACATAAACGATCTGAGTGAACTTTTCTACATCAGCGAAGATGCGAACGAAGTGCGAATCGGGGCGATGACCCGCCATCGAGACCTTCTCGATTCTGAGCTGCTGGCCCAACACTTCCCAATCTTTCGAGACGCCGAGAAGGTGATAGCCGATCCGGTTGTGCGCAACCGAGGCACCCTGGGAGGCTCGCTTTGCCAGGCCGATCCGTCAGAAGATCTGTCGGCGGTGTGTGCCGCCTTGGATGCAGCCTGTGTGATCAAATCCACCAGCGGCGAACGGGTGGTTTCAATGGCCGACTTTCACGTAGGCCCATACGAAACAGCGGTTGGCGATGCCGAGATGCTCACCGAAATTCGCATCCCGCTACGGCCCAACTCTGGCAGCGCGTACGAAAAAGTCGAACGCAGGGCGGGAGATTGGGCCATCGTCTCGTCCGGCGCGGCGGTTTGGATGGACGGGGATGTAATAGCCAACGGCAGGGTCGGCCTGGCAGCCGTTGGGCCGAACACCACCTCGATCGAAACCGTTTCCGCCGCGCTCAGCGGTGCCGCTCCCTCCGAGGAGCTCTATCAAACAGTGGGAGACATAGCGGCCGCCAACTGTTCACCGCAAACCGACCAACGCGGCACCGCCGCCTACAAGAGGCATCTGGCAATGGAACTAACCCGCCGATCACTGCGACGAGCCGTTGCCCGAGCCACAGGACAGGAGGCCTGACATGCAGGTGAACATGACCGTAAACGGCCAAGAAGTGAGCGAGGAGATTGAGCCAAGGCACCTCCTTGTGCACTTCATCAGAGACCAGCTTGGCCTCACAGGAACCCACTGGGGTTGTGACACCAGCAACTGCGGCACCTGCGTGGTGCTGATAGACGGCGAGCCGGTGAAGTCATGCAGCACGCTTGCCGCAATGGCTGGCGGCCACCAGATCACAACGGTTGAGGGGCTGGAGGTTGACGGCGAGCTAGACCCTGTCCAGGAAGGGTTCATGAACTGTCACGGCCTTCAGTGCGGTTTCTGCACTCCCGGCATGATGCTTACTGCCAGAGCCTTGCTGAACAAGAATCCAGACCCGTCCGAGGCTGTGATCCGCGAGGCAATCTCGGGCCAGATCTGTCGCTGCACCGGCTACTCAACAATCGTGCGGTCAATTCACTGGGCGGCAAACAAGGAGACGAAGGTCTCACTGGGGAGCGCGTCATGACAACCACCGAACCAGCCCCAAACCCGGCCGAAGAAGCAGCCGAAGAAGAGAGGCCAATCGGCTTTGGCCGCCTCCTCCGCAAGGAAGACCCCCGCCTCATCCGAGGGATGGGGAATTTCGTCGACGACATCCAGCTAAAGGGAATGCTCCATCTGGCAATCCTGCGGTCGCCAATGGCCCACGCCCGCATCGTCAGCATCGATGTGTCGGCCGCGCAGGCTCACCCCAAGGTCGTTGCCGTTATCACAGGCGCCGACTTGGCCGAGCAGGGCTTGGCGTGGATGCCGACACTGTCCAACGACACCCAAGCCGTTCTGGCAACCGACAAGGTCCGCTTCCAGCATCAAGAGGTCGCGTTCGTTGTGGCCGAAGATCGCTACTCGGCCCGTGACGCACTTGAGCTGATCGACGTTGAGTACGAGTTGCTGAGCCCGGTCATAAACGTACGCAAGGCCCTTGACCCTGACGCCCCGATCATTCGCGACGACCTGGAAGGCAAAACCGACAACCACATCTTCGATTGGGAAACCGGCGACGAGGCCGCTACCGAGGCAGTTTTCCTCAACGCCGAAGTTGTTGTCAGCGAAGAGATCATCTACCCCCGAGTTCACCCGGCGCCGATGGAGACCTGTGGCTGTGTGGCAGACGTTGAGCGTGTTTCGGGTCAGCTGACCCTTTGGTGCACATCACAGGCACCTCACGCTCACCGCACGGTCTATGCGTTGGTTGCGGGCCTGCCCGAGCACAAGATCCGGGTGATTGCGCCAGACATTGGCGGAGGGTTCGGCAACAAAGTGCCGATCTATCCGGGCTATGTGTGTGCCATCGTTGCCTCTTTGGTGATCGGCAAACCGGTGAAGTGGATGGAGGACCGCACAGAGAACCTAGTGAGCACCGGATTCGCCAGGGACTACGTAATGAAGGCCCAGATTGCTGCCACCAAAGAGGGCAAGATCCTGGCTGTGCGAAGCGAAGTTCTGGCCGACCACGGCGCCTTCAACGGCGTTGCCGCACCGGTGAAGTACCCGGCCGGATTCTTCGGGGTCTTCACCGGCAGTTATGACCTTCAGGCCGCGCACGCCAAGATGACTGCGGTCTATACCAACAAGGCACCCGGCGGCGTTGCCTACGCCTGCTCGTTCCGAATCACCGAAGCGGTTTACATGGTGGAACGCATCGTTGATTGCCTGGCCCACGAACTCAAGATGGACCCGGCCGAGCTGCGGCTGAAGAACCTGATCAAGCCAGAGCAGTTCCCATACACCACCAAGACCGGCTGGGTGTATGACTCTGGCAACTATGAGCCAGCGATGCGTATGGCGATGGACATGGCCGGCTATGAGGAACTGCGCCGGGAGCAAGCCGAGAAACGAGAACGCGGCGAGCTCATGGGCATTGGCGTTTCCTTCTTCACCGAGGCTGTAGGCGCGGGCCCTCGCAAGGACATGGACATTCTTGGCCTCGGCATGGCAGACGGCTGCGAACTCCGCATCCATCCAACCGGCAAGGCAGTGGTGCGGCTCTCGGTAAAGACCCAGGGCCAGGGGCATGAAACAACGTTCGCCCAAATTGTTGCCGAGGAGATCGGGATCCCACCTGAAGACATAGAGGTTGTGCAGGGCGACACCGACAACACACCGTTTGGGCTTGGCACCTACGGCAGCCGGTCTACCCCTGTTTCGGGGGCGGCTGCCGCGTTGGTAACACGCAAGGTAAGAGACAAGGCGCAGATAATCGCTTCTGGAATGCTGGAAGTTTCGGTTGCCGACCTCGAATGGACGAAGGGGTCATTCGCGGTAAAGGGAGATCCGTCCAAGTCTGTAACCATCCAGGACATTGCGATGCGAGCCCACGGGGCAGGCGACCTGCCCGAGGGCCTGGAGGGCGGGCTGGAAGCGCAGATCTGCTACAACCCGGAGAACCTGACCTATCCCTTCGGCGCCTATATATGCGTTGTCGATATCGATCCCGGCACCGCAGTTGTAACCGTTCGGCGCTTCATTGCGGTTGACGACTGCGGCACCCAGATCAACCCCATGATCATCGAGGGCCAGGTGCACGGGGGCCTGGCCGATGGGATCGGCATGGCAATGATGCAGATGATCGCATTTGACGAGGACGGAAACTGTCTCGCAGGCTCCCTTATGGACTATCTGATCCCAACCGCCCTCGAGACACCAGACTGGGAAACCGGCCACACCGTCACACCGTCGCCCCACCATCCCTTTGGAGCCAAGGGAATTGGCGAGTCAGCAACAGTTGGTTCGCCTCCTGCGGTTGTGAACGCAATTGTCGACGCCCTGAAGCCCTACGGCATTCGTCACGCAGACATGCCGCTAACCCCGTCCAGGGTGTGGGAAACCATGCAGGGAAACCACACCCCACCAATCTGAACCTATGCAGACAGATCGTCTTCCAGCTACCCGCGCTGCCCAGCTTCTGGCCAAGGGCGTTCCCTATGTACAAGCCACCGTGGTGCGGGCCCAGTGCCCAACATCAACCCGCCCGGGCGACTCTGCAATCATCCTTACCGACGGATCAATTGAGGGCTTCGTCGGGGGCCAATGTGCAGAGAGTTCGGTGAAGCTTGGCGCCGCGGAAGTGATGGCCAGCGGCGAGCCATTGCTGCTGCGAATACTGCCAAGCGGAGACGAGGACTTCCCAGAAAGCGAGGGAGCCAAAACTGTTGTCAATCCCTGTCTTTCCGGAGGGGCAATCGAGGTGTTCCTGGAACCGAAACTTCCGCCGGCGCGAATTGCGCTGATTGGAGACACCCCAATTGCAGATGCTCTGGAGGTGCTTGGGGCACACTTGGGGCTCACCATGCAGCGAACCGACTCGACCCCAGCTGAATTGGCGGGAACCACCGCCGTTCTGATATCCAGCCACGGTCGTTTCGAAGCGGAGACAATCCGCTCTGCGTTGGACAACGGCGTTCAGTTCATCGGGTTGGTGGCCAGCGCCACTCGGGGCGCAGCAATTCTGGACGACCTTGGCCTCACCCGGGCAGAGCGCTCCTTTGTTCGCACTCCTGTTGGGTTCAGGATTGGGGCCCGAACAGCGGAAGAAATTGCTTTGTCAATCCTGGCCGAACTGGTTCAGGCGGTCCGCAAGGAAGGTTTGGCGCCAGCAAAGGCCGCCGAGCCCGTGGCGTGACCACTTTCGCCAACCAGGATGCGCTGAGCAGGGCCCTCGACCAGGCCGACTACCTCGTCGATGAGGGCCTCGCAACTGCGCTGTTTCTGGCCCAGGCAATCAGACAGCCGCTGCTACTTGAAGGCGAGCCGGGAGTTGGCAAAACAACCGCGGCAAAGGCAATGGCGGCAGTGTTCGGCGGGCCCTTCATTCGGCTCCAGTGTTACGAGGGCATCAGCGCAGCCGAAGCCCTCTACGAGTGGAACTACGCCCAACAGCTTCTGGCCATTCGGATTGCCGAAGCATCCAAAGCAGGGGTCACTGCGGCCGACCTTTGCTCTGAAGAGTTCCTGCTGAATCGGCCGCTGCTGAAGGCCGTGCGACACCCCGGGCCGGTGCCTGCGGTGTTGCTGATCGACGAGATCGACAGGGCAGACGACGAGTTCGAGGCGATGCTGTTTGAGTTTCTGGGCGAGCAGTCTGTAACCGTGCCCGAGCTTGGGACCTTCAAGGCGGTGGTTGACCCGGTGGTGGTTTTGACGTCGAACAGAAGCCGAGAGTTGCACGACGCCCTCAAACGGCGCTGTCTGTATCACTGGATCGAATTTCCGTCCGTCGAGCGGGTTGCGCAGATTGTGAGGCGAAACGTTGCCGAAGCGGCCGAGCCGCTTGTTTCTGCTGCCACTGCCTTCGTCGCCAGCGCCCGCGGCCTGGATCTGGATAAACCGCCTGGCGTGGCCGAGGCAATTGACTGGGTTGGGGCCCTTCACGCACTTGGGGTTACCGAGCTGGACAACAAGAGCGCACGGGCAACCCTTGCCGCCGTTATCAAAACTCCAGACGACCACACACGAGCAACAGCTGCCATTCATACAGGTGAGCTATCCGTTGAGTCGGCCTAGGCCGGCGCCCGCCAGGGAACAGGCAGTGCCTGAAGCGATACTTTTCCGCTCCGTTGATCGAGCTGGTTTTGTGGCCGCGTTCAGCGAGCGGCTTCGCGCCGCGGGCCTAGACGTTGGGCTCTCATCGGCGACCAGGTTCGGCCAGGCCCTTGCTGTTTGTGAGCCGCGCCACCTCTCCTCTCTCTATTGGGTGGCACGTTCCTGTCTGTTGCACAGCCGGGCCGACATTGAGGTGTTCAACGAAGTGTTCGCCGCGGTTTTCTCAATTGAGGGGCTACCCGTTGCGCCCCAGCGGCGCGAGGCAGGGCGCCACAGCGTGAAGGCTTCGGGAACAGTGACGAGGCGGGTTTGGCCCGACGAGGCCGCACCGGGAAGTATTGGATCGACATCTCAGCCGGTGATTGTGGACAGCTATGTTCCCGACCTGGATGACTCCGACGCCGTGGGGCTGCCCGAGCTGCTTCCGTCGGCAGTTGCGGAATTTGGCGACACGCCGTTCGAACACCTGAGCAAGGCAGAATTGCGTCAGGTTGAACAGTGGCTGGCCGAGGCGGCGCCTCGTTTGCCAACCAGGCAGTCCCGTCGTTATCGACCGGCCGCTCACTCTGGCCAAATTGATCTGAGACGCACCTTGCTGGCGGCCAGATCCACCGGCGGCGAACCGATCGTTTTGGCCAGACGCCAACCCAAAGTCCGGCAACGCAAGATCGCCGTTGTGGCCGACATGAGCGGGTCGATGCAGGCCTACAGCCGGATCTACCTGCATCTGATGAGGGCGCTGGCTGTGAACGCTAACGCCGAGGTCTTTGCTTTCTCGACATCGCTGCGAAGGGTCACCAGCCAACTGCGGCACTCGAATCCACAGGTTGCGATCGATCGGCTAACGAACGAAGTGGCCGATCGGTTTGGCGGCACCAAGATTGCGTCGGGCATCGGCGAGCTGGTTGCCAGCCCAATCTGGTCAAGCGCTCTGAGGGGTGCGGTGGTGTTGATCGTCTCAGACGGTTGGGATGCTGACCCCCCGGATCAGCTTGGGCGTCGGATGCAACGACTGCATCGCATGGCTCATCGGGTTCTTTGGGTAAACCCGCGAACGGCGGCAGTCGATTTCGAGCCAACGGTTGGCGGCATGGCTGCTGCCCTCCCCCACACCGACCAGTTACTCAGCGGCCACACGCCAAACGCCATGGTTGCAGTGATCGAGGCTCTCGGATCCTCCTGAGCTACTCGCATCCAACCCCATCGCCGTCGCGATCAAGCCCGTAGATATCTCGCCCAAGCACATTCACTGGCCCGCGTACGTAGGCAGGCCCGTTCCCGCTTCCGCCAGCACAGTCCACGTCGCTGGCGATAGGCACGCAACCGGAGTAGTTCGGGTCGCAACTCGATTGCGTTGTTGGCGGGGCCGTAGTGGTGGGGGCCTCCGTGGTCGTTTGAGCCTCCGTAGTCGGAATCGTTGTCGGAGACGGCGTGGGGGCCACAGCTGTCGTCGTCACAGCGGTCGGCGCAGGACCCGGCCCGGACGAGGC
>QIKW01000209.1 GCA_003231975.1 Acidimicrobiia bacterium | reverse complement strand
AGGTCACCACCTCACCGCTGGTCGCCGACGGCGACCACGCCTAACAGGGCGCGAGTTTTGGAGCGGAGCGACAAACACTCGGGAAGAGACGAGGCCGCAGGCCAAGGAACGGCGATCGCAGCGTTGCCGACGTCGTCGGCAACGCGTAACAAGTTCGAGCGAAGCGAGACACTTGCCTGGCGGGGGTTCAAGGGGGCAGAGGCTCCGCCGGAGTCCCCTGGGCAGGCAGGGTCCAGCTTTGCCGGTCCTGACTGAAACAAACTGGCGCCGGCGAGTTTTGGAGCGAAGCGAGAAAGACTCGGGAAGAGACGAGGCCGTCAGGCCGAGGAACGACGCGCACAAACGACCTCGGTCGAAAGGGTTTCCCTTTCGACCGAAGCGTTTGTGGGCCGAGTAGGATTTGAACCTACGTAGGCGAAGCCGGCGGATTTACAGTCCGCTCCCTTTGACCACTCGGGCACCGACCCAGGGAGCGTCAAACACTAGCGCCCCGCTAGGTTTTCCCCATGCCCTCTTTCGACGTTGTCTCAGAAATCGACATGCAAGAAGTCCGGAACGCGGTTGACCAGGCTTGGCGAGAGATAGTCAACCGCTTCGACTTCAAGAATACGAACTCCACTATTGAGTTGGACGACAAGTCCATGACCATCACTCTCGAGTCAGCCAGCCAAGACCGAATGTTCGCGCTCCGTCAGGTGCTGGAAGAGAAGTTCGTCAAACGGAAGGTCTCGCTGAAGGCAGTCAACTTCGGCGACATCGAGGACGCAGCCGGTGGGCGGGCCAGGCTCGTCGCCGGTCTCGAGGCTGGAATCTCCCGAGAATTGGCCAAGCAAATCAACGTCGCCATCAAGGATCTCAAGATAAAGGGGATCCAAAGCTCAACTCAGGGAGACCAGGTTCGGGTCAACGGCAAGAAACGAGACGCTTTGCAAGGCGTGATCGCCGCCCTAAAGGCAGAAGATTTCGAGCTGCCGCTTCAGTTCCAGAACTTCCGAGATTGAAACAACGAACTCCCTGCGGCGGAGAATCCCCAAAAGTTTGGTAGACAAGCATGTTAGTTCGCCTTGGGATCCTGGTCGCAGAGCGAAACCGATTGGATCGCGCCCCTACATGACTTTGCCCCAAGTGACCAAGCCCCTATCGGGTGGCAGATCCTTTTGAGCTACGCCCTTGGCGTTGATTTGGGCACGACATACACCGCGGCCGCCGTGTGTGAGCCCAAGGGTCGACCCGAGATGGTCTCGCTTGGCTCCAACAGCTACGCGGTGCCTTCGGTTGTCTTTTTGAAAGAAGACGGAGACTTCTTGGCAGGCGAGGCCGCCGAGATGCGGGCGTCAGAAGACCCCACCCGCGTGGTACGTCACTTTAAGCGGCGCCTCGGCGACGAGGTCCCGTTCCGAATTGGCGGCACCCCGTTCGCCGCTCAGACACTCACTACCCACCTCTTGCAGTGGGTTCTGCACGTAGTTGCCGAGCGGCGGGGCGAGCCACCGAGCACCGTGGTTCTGACCCACCCGGCCAACTGGGGCCCTTACCGTCGTGAGCTGTTCGAGCAAGCAGCTGTCGCGGCGGGATCGCCGAACATTCAACTTCTAACCGAACCCGAGGCCGCCGCCTCCCACTACGCCAACTCAGAGCGAGTGGAACCAGGCGAACTTATTGGTGTCTATGACCTCGGCGGCGGCACCTTTGATGCCGTTGTTGTGCGCCGCACTTCGTCGGTGAGGTACGGGGACGGCTTTGAGATTGTTGGCCAACCAAAGGGCGTCGAGCGACTCGGCGGCCTCGACTTTGACGACGTGGTCTGGCAGTTCGTCATGGAAGCCGCCGACCTCCTCCCAGATGAAGAGAACGACAAACCCAGCCCACTCAACAGTGAAGACCCAGCCACTATTGCCGCCGCCATACAACTACGAAACCAGTGCATCCACACCAAACAACTTCTTTCGTTCGACACAACGGCAAGCGTCCATGTTGTTTTCCCAGGGATCTCACGAACAGTTCGACTAAACCGGTCTGAATTTGAGCAACGAATCATGCCGAGGCTGAACGAAACAGTCCATGCCTTCAACAGTGCGCTTGCTAGCGGCGGCCTCACCACAGGCGATCTAAGTCGCATACTTCTGGTCGGCGGGTCAAGCCGAATCCCTGTGATAGCCCAAACTCTGGCCAGAGAATTCGGAAGGCCAGTTGCGGTTGACTCTGACCCGAAGAACACCGTTGCCCTTGGAGCGGCTCGTCTTGGCTCAACCACCAGGGCCCGTGCTGGGCAAAAGAGGCAGGGACCGCCACCGCGCCTCAGGCCGGTCTCGGCGCACGCACCATCGGGTGGCCCCCAAAACGAAGATCAAGGTTTACGTGCGGCCGCCACGGTTGTTGACCTCAACGCCCCCGACCAGCCCGCTCCGCTGACCTTAGCCTCAGTTGCCGGAGACCTCGATGAAATTGAGCTCAGGGACGACCATCCAGATCTCGGCCGTCTCAGACAATCCGACGACGACCGTGTGCGGTCTGAGGCAACCGCGGCCACGGCCAAACTCGCGGGCGCCCGAACCGACCCCCGCCCAGACTCCGCAACCCAGACCGACGAGTCCGCAGCCTCTCTGCCCGAGCCAAGCGTGCTTGAATTTGTAAGTCCCGAGTCATCCCACCGCGTTCGCCTCTCCCAACCTGGCAGCGAGCAAAATCCGTTCGTCGACACCGACCCAAAGGAGCCAGAAGAGGTTCGAGAGGCGCGAAGGTCGCTTCAACCGCTAGCCATTGTTGGTCTTCTGGCCTTGACCGCGATCCTGCTGGTAGTGATCGTTAACCTGTTCTTGTAACAAGCCCCTGGAAGGGGTCAGATCATTCGCAGGCTCAGCCCGCTCTTGGAGGGAAGAAGTGGCAAATCAAGCAGATCCGGTAGACATCGAGGAGTTCCAGGAGCGCTTCGACGCGATCCATACCAACATCTCGTACGCCTTGAAGGGCAAGGCTGGCGAACTCCGGCTGGCGCTCACGTGCATGCTCTCCGAGGGTCATCTTCTGATCGATGATGTGCCGGGGACCGGCAAAACCTCTCTGGCAAAGGCAATAGCCAGCTCTATTGAGGGTCAGATGCACCGGATCCAGTTCACCCCCGATCTGCTGCCAACAGACGTTACGGGCTCGATGGTCTACAACGCAGCCGAAGGAAATTTCTCTTTCTACCAAGGCCCCGTATTTGCGAACGTTGTGCTTGCGGACGAGATAAACCGAGCCTCGCCAAAGACCCAGTCCGCGCTGCTTGAGGTGATGGAAGAGCGGCAGGTAACGGTCGACGCTATTTGCCACGAGGTACCGAGGCCGTTTGTGGTGATCGCCACCCAGAACCCGGTCGAGTTCGATGGCACGTATCACCTCCCTGAAGCACAAATCGACCGCTTCATGATGAGAATGACTATGGGCTATCCAAACCACGAGGCCGAGGTCGAGATCATCGAAGACCGCCTCTTGGGGGAGCGACCAGAAGACCTGGAGCCAGTGATCAGCACGTCCGAGTTTCAATGGATGATCGAAACGGCGTCCAGCGTGTACGTCAGCCCGTCTCTGCTGGACTACGTCGTAACGCTTACCGCCTCCACCCGGCGGATGGAGGAGCTACGGCTGGGTGCCAGCCCCAGAGGGTCGTTGGCTCTGGTGCGCTCCGGCCAGGCCTGGGCGGCTGGCCACGGCCGAGGGTTTGTGACTGTCGACGACCTAAAAGAGTTGGCCCCGTTCGTTTTGGGCCACCGAATGTTGCTTTCTCCCGAAGCGGAACTGCAAGGCGTGTCGGCCACCGATCTCGTCGCCCAGACGTTGGCTGCTGTACCGGTTCCAACTGTTCGCAACTAATGCTCACCAACAACGGCCAGTGGGCAGTTGGGGCAACGCTGTTCTTGTTGATATCGGGCTGGATTTTCAGCTATCGGCTGTTCTGGTCGGGAGCGGCAATGCTGATTGCCGCCCTGGTCATTGGGTTTGTGTGGGTTACAAGACGGCCTCGCCTAACCGCGCACCAGTCGCTGCGACCCTCTGTCGTTGGTGTTGGCGAGCCGGCCGTCGCAATAGTGACTACGTCAAATATCGGTGCCCGGCCGAGCGCCCCACTGATTGCCAGCAACATCATTGATGGTCAGCGCCGGGCCATAGACGTGCCACGACTAGGCGCGGGCGACCAGCACCGATCCGAGCTGAGGCTGCCGACGGGCCGTCGTGGACATTTCAAGGTGGGGCCGCTGACGATCGAGCGCTCTGATCCGTTCGGACTCTTCCAAATGACCACCCACCGCGGAACTTCAGTCACCCTGGTCGTCCATCCCGAAATCCATCAAATGACCGCCCTCCCAACTGGTCATCGCCGAGAATTGGAAGGGACGGCTTCTGAGCGGCCACAAGAGGGAGGGATCTCGTTCCACAGCCTGCGTGACTACAAGCCGGGCGACGACTTGCGATTGATCCATTGGCGTTCGGTGGCAAAGACCGGCGAGTTGATGATCAGGAAGAACATCATTACCAGCGAGCCCCGCCTGATGGTGCTGCTCGACACATGGGCTGGTTCCTATGCCGACGAAGCGTTCGAAGACGCCGTTCGGGTTGCCGCGTCTCTTGTCAGCGCGGGCTGTGAAAGTCGCTACCCCGTGATGTTCCATACCACCGGCGGGCTGTCGGCCGAAGCGACCTCATCCGGGTTGGGAAGAAGCGACATCATGCGGATACTGGCCGGGGTTCATCCATCGCAGAACGATCCCGGCCTGAACGGCGTGGTACGCGTTGCCGAAAGAGTTGAGGGGGTCTCACTTGGGGCGGTCACCGGCCAACCGCCCCCAGACCGAACCTTGGGAATCACCAGAGTTCGGCCCCGGTTCGACATGGTCACGGTGGTGCAAGTAGGGGAGTCGTTCGACCGGCCAGCAATGCGGATTCCCGGGGCGTTGGTCCTTAACGGAGTTGACAGTTTGGACGTGGCCGCCAGGTGGAAGGCCAGGTTCGGCTAGTGAGCCTGTTGCGGAGATTCTGGGATGCCATCCAGCCAAGCGACGGCGCAATCGTTGCCCTAACGGTGGCGGCTCTCGGGTTAACAATCCCGCAGTGGGGGCTGATCTATGCCGACAACGGATACCGGCTGCCAATCGTGATGGCGGCCCTCGGCAGCGCCCTTCTCTCTCTGGTGCTGGCTCGCGTGTTCCGAATAGTTTCCTCACTGATGCTCAGCACAGCAGTTCTGTTGGCCCTGGCCAGCATGTGGTACTCAGCCGACGTCAGCCAACTCCCGGCCGATCTTCGCAGCTCGTGGAAAGGACTGGCCAGCACCGGCCTGCTGATTGCAACGAGCAAGACCTTTGTTCTGGTGCCGGTCGTGATCACGTGGCTGGCCGCTGCGGCTGTCACCGAGATCGTGATCAGGAGGGGCCCAAGCGTTGCCATTGCGTTTCCAATCTTGGCCGCCCATGCCGCATCACTGGCCTACACCATCAGCTTGGGGATCCAGTCCAGGTGGCTGGTGTTTGGCTTGGCGGCGTCGCTCTTTGCCTTGATCGCAGCAGGAACTGCACGCCAACCGCTGGCGTCAGACCCCGAGGTCGATCCAAACCACGAACCCCCCGAAGATGAAGAGCAGTCGCCGATCCGCTGGCGTCAGGTACTTCTGGCTTTCCCGGCAATCATTCTCGTGGCCGTGGTGGGACTGGTTGCAAACCTTGCTTTGCCGGTGAAGGACGAGCAAGCCTTCGACCTGCGCAAGCGTCTAACACGGCCCATCACCATCTTCGACGCCACCACGCCCCTGGCACTGCTGAAACCGGCTCTTCTAGCCGAAGATCCCGCCCTGGTCTTTACCATTCGCGTAGACGGTCTCGGTTCGGCCGATGAAATAAGGCGTCTGCCAGTGGCAACCCTAGATCTGTTCGACGGAGCAATTTGGACCTCCTCCGCCCAATTCGAAACAGCCGGGGCGTTGCTCCCAGACCCCGTGCAGCTTGGAGCCAACCTCCCAGTCGAGGTCACCCAGACTGTCGCTCTTACCGACGACTACCCGTTCCGATTTCTGCCTCGAACCGGAACCATTCGCACCTCCAGCCAGGCAAGCATTGGCTGGGATCCTCGTTCGGGAAGCATCATTAGAACGGATGCATCACGCGGAGCAGGAGTGTTTCAGAATACGGCTCTACTCCCGAACCTCGCCTTGCCCGAGAGCGTAGAGGTGGGGATCCCTCCAGACTTCCTGGGCTACGCAACAGAAACACCCCCTGCAACCGCCGACCAGATTCCAGTGTTCGAGTCGTTCCTGCTTGAATCAACCGATGGGGCCGGTTCGGAATTCGCCAGGCTTCAGTTTGTGGAGCAGGCGTTGAGATCAGAACTCTTTGGCTACAACGAAGAGGCACCGTCAGGGCACAGCCTGGCTGCCCTTACCAGCTACCTCCGGCCTGAAATACCAGGCTCGGAAACGGTTGGGATCCGGGCTGGGTTCGCCGAGCAGTCGGCCGCGGTGTTCGCTGTGCTTGCCCGCCAGCTTCGCAATCCATCTCGTGTGGTGGTTGGCTACCTGCTTCCGGCCCCAATCACCGCGGCTTCGCCCGAAGTAGAGGTAACCGAAGACATGATCCATGCCTGGCCCGAGGTCTGGATCAGCGGAGTGGGGTGGTTCCCGTTCGAGCCGACCAATCCAGGTAACGACACATCTGCCCGTGTTGCCATTACGCCCACCGTCAGCCGGGGGCGAAGCGATGCGGGCGCCGCTGATCTGCCCGAACTCCGAGACCCGCTGCTGATTCCCGAGTTCGAACCAGCCGACAGCGGCCTTGACCGGCGCACGCTTGGCATCATCCTGCTGGTGGCTGCCCCCTTTATGTATTTGCTGTTCGTTGTGTTGGCCAGACGGCTCAGAACAGCCCGCCGGAGACGGGGCGACACGGCGTCGCAAATCTCAGGGGCGTGGCGGGAAATCCGAGATCGTCTTATCGAGCTGGGAATTCCCACTCCGCCGGGTTCAACAGTCAGTGAGATGGTTGACAACTTGTCGGATCAGGATCTCACAGGCGTTGCAACCCCCTTAGCAGACATGGTCCCGTTGCTGGACTCGGCCTTGTTTTCGCCCGCGCTCCCTCATCCGGCTGAAGCAATAGCGGCGTGGACAGTTACCCGAGACGCAGTCAGAGCAGCAGAACAAGCAACCAGGCCAAAGGACCGCCTGTTTGCAACTCTGACGCCTCGGCGGCTCTTCACTCGATGACCAACGAACACCCAACGATTCGGTGGGGGGATTGTCCGATCGAATCGTCCGAGGACGAGTTTGGCCGCCGAGGCGTCAAGAACAAAAGAGGGCTCGAGGTCCAACCAATCCCGCCGCGCCTTGCCTCTGACGATGCACCCCTCAGTGAATTCGCCAGCCCGAATCGGTTGGACCTCGGGGCGACCCGCTTTTGGCGGGAAGGTCTCGCCCCCTCTTGACACCCAGTATCCCCTAGAACCCTCGAGCCACCATCGGGGACATCCCCCATCGACCCCCGGGGGTCGAATTGGGTCTGGGAGTGCGCCAAAACCCGAAAGAACCGGCCCGATTCATCGCTGTCGTCGCCACCGACTTACTAAGAAGCCGTCGAACCTTTAGCCGCGCCGTACCCAGCGGGTTGCGATGAATCGGACCGGGCCTGACCCTAAAAAACAGGGCCAACCAGTTCCCTCTTCGTGGATTGTGACGCGACTGAGACACCACCGGATGGGGGTTGTCCCCATATGTCACTAGGTGTGGCCAGGCGGGGGCCTTGGCCCCCCGACAGTCCCGACCGTTTGGGCACCAGTTTCAGCCGCTCCGGACTCGCCAGCCGCCAACTCTCCAAGCCCTAACTCTTGGCCACCCGGCGGGCCCGGCTGGAGGTTTGCGTCCGAAGTCAGCGACAGCGCCGTCTCTGTGGTGGGCTGGGCTGTGGCCGCAGGCGAGGAGTTAGCGGTGGAAGACCCGATCGAGCCAGTGGAAGACGCCCCGCCGGAGGAGGAAACAATTGAAGAAGAAGCGGACTCGGTCGTTCGGTCGTTGTGGTGGACTCGGTCGTTGTGGTGGACTCGGTCGTTGTGGTGGACTCGGTCGTTGTGGTGGACTCGGTCGTTGTGGTGGACTCAGTGGTTGTGGTGGGCTCGGTCGTTGTAGTAGTGGCAGGGGGGCTTACTACTACCGTCATTTCGGCGGAGGCCTCGGTAGCGGTTCCCGTGTTGACAGTTAGCTTGACTGTGAAGGTGCCGGTGTTGTTGAACCAGACTTCGGCCGCGGGATCGAACCAGTCGTTGACGATGTGGAGCCCACTGGTTTCCCAGTTGTAGGTGTTGATCTCACCGCCAGTGTTCGTTGCGGTGTAGGTGCCGAACTGCTCGAACTGGCCTGACGCCGGACCGTTGATGCTGATAACTGGGGCGTCGGGATCCGAACCGCCGGTGGTGGTTCCGGTGACGGTGGCAGTTGCGGTGTTGCCTTCGGCATCCTTGACTGTAACGCGGATCGTATAGGTGGTTCCAGGATCAAGCCCGGTCCAGCCGTAACGCTCAAGACCAACGGGGTTGCTGTGACTGGTCGAGCACCGGCCAGCCTCAACGTCGGGCCAGCCAGCCAGAGCATCAGACTGACCCGTTGTGAGGTTCTCAAACAGAATTGCCGAGCACACGTTGGTTGTTACCCGCACTTCGATTGTGGTGTCGGTGACCACTCCGATCGATGGCCCGCTGGTTATGGCTACCGGACCCTCTCCGCCTCCGCCTCCGCCAACGCTTCCCTCACCAACCTTGACCAGTCCGTTGGCGAAACCGATTTTGCGGCTGTCGTCGACGGGAAACGCCGCAGTGCTGACGGTGTAGGTCTCGCCAAGGGTGAGATTCTCAAAGGTTCCCGAGTGTTCGACGGAGCAGGTGGTAGTGCGGGGAACCTTCAGGTCGATGGCTGCGATTTCAAAGACGCTGGTTGCGCACACGTCTGTGGTGTAGCTGGCCGTCACAGATGTCCCTACGGTTGTGAGCTTCCAGTTTGAAATCTGAACCGGTGTGCCGAGCAGCGGGTCGGTCTCGGTCTTCACTGTGACCTGGTGGATATCTGTGCTGATGCCCCCCGGGCCGCTGACCCTGAGGGCAATGAGATAGGTGCCGTCAACGCTCCACGAGGCGCTGAATGTGGGATCAGAGCCAGTGACCGTGGTGCCGGTTGCTGACCACGCATATGTTTGGATCGGACCGCCGTCGTTCGAAACCGAGAACGTTACTGTCTCGTCTCGTGCGATCTGGCCGATGCCAACAATCTGAGCATTCGGGGTTTCGACGGGCTTTGGCTGGTAGGTCACCGTTGCGCTGTCGGAAACCTCTTTTTCAGATCCTAGATCCAAAGCTTCGGCGCTGACTACGACGGCTCCCTCACCGTCATAGACAATTTCAAAACGCCCAGCTGTTGGTTCTCTGGTGGACAGCTTGGCTTGGTTGGGGGCCGTGGCTCGCCAAACCAAGCCGCTTACATTGGCGGCTGAGTAGTTTTGGATCCGGCAAACGCTTCTTGTTCCCTCTTCGGGGCTGAGAGGGGCGCAGGCAACCTCGAAGGGCAACGGGGTGGTGGAAGCGGGGAGGACCTCAACGACCTCGGTGATTTGAAAACGTTCGTCACCCCGCGTGACTGTCAGTGACACAGCTTTCAGGCCAGTGGACGTGAACCTCACAATCGGATTCTGATTGCCGGACGAACCCGGCTCACCAGCCTCGAAGGCCCAAATCCAGCTGTCGGGCCCACCTTCGCTTGCTCCGTAAAACTGCACTCCGGAGCCAAGGCGAACCGCGCCGCTGTAGCTGATGCTGGCCCGCAAGGCCACTGGGATCTGCTCCTGAGCCACCGTGATAACAACAGTGTCGAGACCACACACGTTGTCCAGATTGCAGGCCCGGAGTTGGACGGTAACCGTACCGGGGCCGTTAAACGAGCGGGCGAACCGGTCGAGCCCGTCGTCGAAATCTCCCCCAGGATCAGGCGAGAAGTTCCAATCGAAACTGACAGGATTGCCCGAATCGATTTGAGCCATGAAGGTTACCGACTGCCCAACCACTGGCTTGCTGACGCTGGCCCCGATACGAACAACAACCTGATCGGGTTGGGTTGTGGAGGTAGTGGTTGACGTGGTTGTTATTAGGGTGGTGGTTGTTGACCCCGGTGTTGTTGTGGAGCTGGGCCCATCGGTGGTTGCCGTTGCGGATGATGGGTCTGGAACCTGTGTGACAACGGTGGAGCTGGCGACCGTAGAGGTTAAGGGGGCAACAGGATCGGTGATTGTGGGGCCTGCTGGCGGCACTTCGGTTGTGGATGTTGAGGTACCGTCTCCCAGGTCGATCTCTTCCAGACCGTCGGTGTCGAGGGTTTTGCCCTGCACGGTTGTGGTTGTGGCCCGGGGCGCCTCAACACCTGGAGGATCTTCGGGCCCTTCGTGCTCGGCCAACGTGGTGGAGGTGGTTGCTCTCTCGGTGGTAGTTGGCGCAACGGTGGTGGAAGAGACAAGAAGAGCGGCTTGAGCCCCGTCGTTGTTGCCATCGCCAACGTCGGCTGGAGCAGCCGCAGAGTCGGCGGCATCCTGACGACGGTACTTCTCACTGACCATCACCGACCCATCGGACCGAATCAGTCCGGCCGCAGACGAATTCGGATCATTGAACCACACCGAGTCGTTCTCGACTACAAGTTCGAAGGCCGAGCCGGGAACGACTCCCGGAAGCAAGAAGGTGCCAATCAACTGACCACGGCTGAGGTCGAGGAGCACAACGCTGGCCCGACTGAAATAGGGAATTGCGGCCCACCCCTCGGCGACGACGGGGTTGCCAAAGAGGCCTGCCTCGGTGGTTGTGAACGAGCCGCTGCCGTTCGGGCAGCCGTCGTCTTCAGGCGACCACATGAAAATAGTGCCGCTCTCGGAAACGATTATGACATCTTGGCCGGTGCCGCCTGCCACAATTGCATCGCCGGCTGGGAGGTCTAGTCGCTCGCACACAATTCCGCGACCGTCGACCCAGATGCTGCGGTCATCAACATCGATTGCAACGGTGTCGCCATCGAGGGCGATGAAGATCGTGTCGCCATCCAAGTCATCGATTACTCGCCCCTCGGACCCGTTGGCGAAGAAGCGCCGCACCGGTGCCGATGGATCAGACGAAGAGTAGAGAAGGGAGCCGTCAGCCGCTACTAGGCCTCGCAGAAAAGGATCCCCGACGGGCTGAGGAGGAGCAAGCGACAAAGTTTCGATGTCGAGTACGCCAACAGAGCCGGAGCGAACCACCCAACTGACGGTGTCGCCAACAACCAGATCCAGTGGTTCTCCTGGCACGCCAACAGAGATCTCGTCGATTGGTCGCCATGTTGACCCCCCGACCAGGGTGATCGAACCGCTTGTTTCGTTGACGATCAGAACGTCAGACCCAACCGGCTCGGCCCGGAAACGGTCGCCAGCAGCGGCGACGGGCAGTGTGGTGACGAGAGCGCCGTTACCTCCATCGTGGAGCGAAATGTGACCAACCTCAGATGAGGTAAGCCATGCCGAACCGTCGGCCAGGCGCAGCAGAGATTCTGCTTCGGGGCTGGACTCAACAACTATCCAGCTGGCCAGCAAAACAACCGCTGAGGCCACTGCCCCGTAGACGTTTCCGCCACGTTTGCCAATCTTGGTCACCGCTTACCCTCAATCCCGCCCGGAATCGGTATCAAGCACCACTATGGGCCCAGTCTTCGTGCACTCGACTGTGCGACGAGTGCCTGGGCCAGGGTACCTAGAGTAGGCCAACTTGTAGCGCGGGGGAAAGCGGCAATCGGCAGGTGTCACACAAATGGCGAGATTGGGAACTGAGGGCGGCTCAGCCTCAGAGCAAATCGCGCCATTCGCCTGCCCGTAGCCGACTGATTCTTTCCTCGACAGGGGGGTGAGTTGAGAACAGTTTGGACATGGTGACCCGTCGATTGGCCAGCGGGTTCACAATGTAGTGACTGGCCTGAGGCGGCGGGATATCAGAAACGATCTGGAGCGAGGAGCCGTGCAGCTTTTCAAGAGCTCTGGCCAACGGTTCTCCGTCGCTTATCAATTTGGCCGCCGTGCGGTCTGCCTGGAATTCCCGGCTGCGACTAATGGCGGTTTGGATGAGGCCCGCGGCTAGGGGGGCAAGCATGGCGAAGGCCAGAACGATGATGGGGTTGCCGTTGTTGTTGTCTCGCCTGCCCCTTCCAAGCGCTCCAGACCAGATGGCCATGTTGGCGGCGTAGCTGATGGCGGTTGCGATGGCTGCCGCCACCGAGCCGGTGAGGATGTCTCGATTTTTCACGTGGGCCAGTTCGTGAGCCAAAACGCCACGGATTTCGTCCCAACTAAGTGTGCGAAGAATCCCCTCGGTTAGGCAAATGGCTGCGTTCTTCGGGTTTCGGCCGGTGGCGAAGGCGTTGGGCTGCTGCTCGGGCGACACATAGAGCTTGGGCATTGGCATGTCTGCCAACTGGGTGAGCTCTCTGACCGTTGAGTAGTACTGGGGCAGCTGAGCTTCGACTACTTCAACGGCTCGGGCCGAGCGAATGGCCAGTTTGTCACTAAAAAAGTAGGAGCCGCCAACCATAACCAGGGCAATAACAAAGGCGATTGTGAGCCCGCCGCGGCCGAACAACGATCCTGCTGCCATCACCAAGCCGGCCATCAACGCTAAAAGGACTGCGGTTTTCAACCCGTTGGTCACGGTGCTCCTGTCATCATTGGACTCCACCTGTCATTGGCCAACAACTTTAGAACAACCAGGACGAATCCACGCTCATTCGCCTCGAACCACCGGTTAGCACCCCAATATTTGGTCGGTGTTGGCTTTGCTTGACGGACACCTTGCTGAAATCGCCATGAACGCCATGCCACCGATTCCGTTTCACGAGTTCGTGACCAAAGCAGATCTTCACGCGGGCCTTGGCGAGCTAAGGGGCGAGCTGAAGGCCGACATCGGCGAAGTAAGAGCCGAGATGGGCGAGCTCCGCGGCGAGATGGGCGAGCTCCGCGGCGAGATGGGCGAGCTCCGTGGTGAACTGCGAGGGGAGATGGGCAAGCTGAGGGGCGACCTTCAATCAGCTATGGCTACCCAGTTCCGCATTTTGGTTGGCGCCCAGTTAGCAACCCTTGTGGCCGTAGTCTCGCTGATACCAATTCTCAGCTGACCCAATACTATTGCCGAGTGCTGGTGTGGTAGCCGGAAGGGATGTAGAGGCAGGGGATGCCTTCTGATTCGAACATCTTTACGTTGCGAGGGTCGTCGTCAATGGCAAAAACCGGGTCGTAGTTTCGGGTGCGAAGTTGGTAGACGGCGTGTTGTTTCATGATCGTTGATTTGCGGTAGTCGCTGGAGGACCTCATGATCAGCAAGTCCCAACGAATCCCGTGTTCTTGGATCCACTTCAAGGTGATGCCGTCGATCCAGTCTGATCTGGCCGTTACCAAGGCAATCACATGGTCTGAGGAAATGGTTTGAAGCAGGCGAGCTTGCTGTTCCAGCAGACTGTCGCCGCCCGCGGCCAAGAAGAAGCTGTCCCAGTCTTGCCAGCGCCCTTCCAGGTAGTGCTGGCGGTGGCGAGCGTCGGCCAGCACCCCGTCGATGTCAACCATCAGGGTGGGAGCGGGGGCTTCACCCTTAGGGTCGGCTCGGTGGATTCCGTCTGGCCAATACCAGGCTGGTTCGTCTTCGATTGTTCGGTAGCTCAGCGTGGGCTCAATCTTCGTCGCCTGCCCCGGCCCGTTCAGCTATTTCAGCAACCACCCCTGGGTCGGCCAGCGTGGTTGTGTCGCCAAGTTGGCGTCCGTCTGCCACGTCTCGCAACAGTCGCCTCATTATCTTGCCGGATCGGGTCTTTGGCAGGTCGGGAACGATGATCACCGTTTTGGGCCTGGCGATCTTGCCAAGCTTTACCCCAACATGTTCACGGATCTCACTGCCAAGCTCGTCTGAGGCTGAATGGGTTCCCCGCAGGATCACGTAGCCGATGATGGCCTGGCCGGTTAGTTCATCTTTGGCGCCCACAACGGCCGCCTCGGCAACTGCTTCGTGGTCAACCAAAGCAGATTCCACTTCGGTGGTTGAGATCCGGTGGCCAGAAACATTCATCACGTCGTCTACCCGGCCAAGCAGCCAGAGGTAGCCGTCTTTGTCGAGCTTGGCACCGTCGCCCGCGAAGTAGCGGCCTTCATAGGTTGACCAGTACGTCTCGAAGTAGCGCGCCTCGTCTCCCCAGATGCCTCGCAGCATCGAAGGCCAAGGTTTGGTGATGGTGAGATAGCCGCCCCCTTCCTCAACCACGTTGCCGTCATCGTCAACCAGTTCGGCAAAAACCCCGGGAATCGGGTGGGTTGCCGAACCGGGTTTGGTGGTTGTGACCCCGGGCAGCGGGGTGATCATGTTGGCGCCGGTTTCGGTTTGCCACCACGTGTCGACTATTGGCCTGGCGCTCCCGCCGATGTGTTCGTGGTACCACATCCACGCCTCGGGGTTGATTGGTTCACCAACGGTGCCGAGAACTCGAAGCGAGGAAAGATCATGCTTCTGGGGTTCCTCAACCCCCCATTTCATGAACATGCGGATTGCGGTTGGGGCGGTGTAGAGCTGGGTGACTTTGTAGCGTTCGATGATGTCCCACAGCCTGTTTTTGCCGGGGGTGTCTGGGGTCCCTTCATACATCACCGAAGTGCACCCGTTTGTAAGCGGGCCATAGACGATGTAGCTGTGGCCGGTTACCCAGCCAATGTCTGCTGCACACCAGTAGATGTCGGTGTCTGGTTTCAGGTCGAACACGTACTTGTGGGTGAAGGCCACCTGAGTTAGGTAGCCGCCGGTGGTGTGCATGATGCCTTTTGGCTTGGCCGTGGTGCCGCTGGTGTACAGCAGGTACAGCAGGTGCTCGGCCTCCATTGGCTCAGCGGGGCATTCAACGGATGCACCCGCCATCAGCTCGTGCCACCAGTGGTCTCTGCCTTCAACCATCTCAGGTTCTGTGTTGCAGCGGTTCACAACCACAACGTTCTCAACCGATGGGGCGCCGGTTTCAAGAGCGGTGTCTACCGTTGGTTTCAGCAAAGCGGGCGAGCCACGGCGATAGCCAGCGTCGGCGGTAACTATTAGCTTGGCTTCGGCATCAATGCAGCGGTCAGCGATGGCATCGGCTGAGAATCCTCCAAAGATCACCGAGTGGGCAGCGCCAATTCTGGTGCAGGCCAGCATGGCAATTGGCAGCTCAAGGATCATTGGCATGTAGATCGCTACCCGATCGCCCTTCTTTACACCGATCTCCTTCAGTACGTTCGCGAACTTCTTAACCTCGGTAAGGAGCTGAGAGTAGGTGAGCACCACCTTGTCGCCGGGTTCGCCTTCCCAGTAGAACGCAACCTTGTCTCCCCTGCCTGCCTCAACGTGACGATCCAGGCAGTTGGCCGAGACGTTCAGCTTTCCGTCTTCGAACCACTTGGCGTACGGAAGCTGCCAGTCAAGGGTTTGGGTGAACGGGGTGTCCCAGGTCAAAAGCTCCCGGGCTTGGCGGGCCCAGAAAGCCTCGTAGTCTGCGTCGGCCTCGTCGTACATAGACCGGTCGCCTGCGTTGGCGGCAGCCACGAACTCAGCCGACGGAGGGAATGTGCGATCTTCGTTTTCATAAACATCAATCGCGGCTTCTGCCATGCCTGCCTCCTAGGTCAACGGTGTGTGGCTCCAGTCAAGTCGCATCGGTTGTTCTTAACAACCGGTCGGGATGCTGTGGACTTCAGATCCAACCTTCACGAACCGCCTTTAGAAGACCCTGCGACTTGTTCTCAACACCGAGACGGCTCCAGATTCCAGCCATCTTCCTATGCAGCGACCTCGTCGAGTACCCCATTGCAGTTGCAATGTCGGCAATCAGCTCACCATTCGACAACCGCTCCATGATCTCGATGTCAGAATGGTCTAGAGGGCAGCCGCCCCGTAGATCTACCCCCACTGCATTCGCCACAGTGGCAGCCGCGCTTTGAAGTCGCGCCACGCTATCTGGCGACGCGATTTCGCCAAGAAGATCGAACCTGATTCGGGCAAGATCTACGCCAGCCAGAGCCCATGGCTGGGCCCAGGCGTCAGCAGCGTTCGATGAAACTACGTCACTCGGAAGACTTGCCAGCACCTGTAGCTCGTATGCGCAGGCCTCATGCAAATCACCGTGAATCCACATCGGTGGGCCAGACCAAGGTTCGAGCCCCGGGCCAACCTTCCAGACTTCAAGAGCGCGATCGGCATCAATGGTTGCTGCCAACGACTCGATCCGTTTGATCGTGAAGTCGGCGCGCTCCCGCAGCGAAATACCGCGAAACGGGTTAGCTGGAGCATCTGCGGGCGCCTTCCGGTGAAGGGCCCTCACGAATCGGCCAAGATCTCTTGCCAGTTGGTCACTGTCTCCAACTGGCGCCTCGCTCAGAGTTTGTCCTTCCAGCCAGGCCAGGACAGACCAATGCCAAGGGAAACTCTCATCTGGCCCACCAGTCCGAAGGGCAACGGGGATTGGTAGCGGCAGAGTCGGCCCAAGGTGAGCCAGCCAGCGTTGCTCGTTCAGCACAAGCTGAGCCGCCGCCTTTCGGCGAGGCAGGCGCACGATCAGCTCCTCGCCGAGGCGGTACAACACGTTGTCCCAACCATGAGCGAGCTCAATCAACTCCAGATCGGCTAGGTCGGGGTGCTGAGAGGCCAGCAAGCTCCGAACGAGGCTCTCGGTGACTTCGACCTCAGACGCTGGCATCTTCATTCGTAGAAAGCTACCCATCCCCGGCCCCAAGGCGACGCAGTCGATCTCGGCTGTCGCTGGACGCGTGGATGTCGCTTTGGGTGGTCGGTTGGGTGCGTTGGGTGGCCGTGACGCTTCTGCGGGCGCGTCGGGGTGACTGTGGG
>QIKW01000189.1 GCA_003231975.1 Acidimicrobiia bacterium | reverse complement strand
ACAAGAGAAGGCAAAGCCCCCTAGGCATCCGAGTTAGCGAAAAGGCCTTTGGTCGAGACCGACGAGTGCCTATTACCAACCGCTATCGAGGGTGACCGAGCCTGTTGTCCTATACTTTGGCGCTGGCTTCTGACGGCACCAGATGCACGAATAGGTCAAACGGCCTAGTGGCGGTGATCGTTTTCTCATCTCTAGGCGACTATGGCGACTATGGTTGTAACCGCTTTGACATCTATCCGTAGCTCTATTGCTCGATCCTCGGCGGCCGGACGGATCGCTACCGCAGTCGTGGTGGTTCTACTCGCGGGCTCCCTTGCGGTTCCCGGCGAGGCTCAGACCACCGCCGAAATCGACGCCATCCGCCAGGAGCGGCGCGCAAACGAAGAGGCGGGCCGTGAGAAGGCCAAGGAAATAGATGTTGCCAGCGCCGAGCTCGAGCAGATCTCGGCCGTTCTTGCTGCCCTGAACGCTTCGGTGAATGCCCAAGAGGGCCGAGTCGAAAATGCGATGCGCCAGCTAGACGATGCCGAGCGCACCCTCGCCGAAGCCGGGGAGGCCGTTGCGGCAGGCGAGGCCGCAATCGTGTTCCTCAAGGAGCAGTTGGCCGACCGAGCCGTTAGTTCATTCGTAAACCAGGGAACCGACCCGGTTCTGCTGTTCGAAACCGACGATCCCAACGTTGCATTGCGAATGCAACGCCTTGTCGATGAGGTCACCCAAGCCGACGTCGACATTGCCGACACCCTCAGAGCGGCCGAAGAGGACCTTGCGGTAGAGCGGGCCATCGCGGCCGACGCCACCTTGGCAGCTGATCAGTTACGAGCCGAGATGGAAGCCGAGCTTGGCCTTCTTGAAGAGGACCGAGAGCTTCAAGCCGCGGTCACCGCCGAGGCCGAGGTTCGCCTCGACCATCTGCTTTCCGAGCGGGCCTCGCTGGCCGCCATCGGAGTGCAGCTTGGCCAGAAACAGCGGGCGGCCGAGCAGGCCTTGGCTGCTGAATTGGCAAGGAAGTCACGCGGTGCCCCAGCCGGGCCTGGGGGCCCTCGTCCGCCCGTTGCCGCACCTGGCGACATGGTAAATGTGAACGGCATCTTGGTCCACAAGTCAATAGCAGACAACATTCGCCGGCTCATGGCCGACGCGTCAGCGGCCGGAATCTCATTCTCGGGCGGCGGCTACCGGAACTCCGCAGGCCAAATCAGCGTTCGCCGATCAAACTGCGGCAGCAGCGAATACGCCATCTACCAGATGCCTGCCAGCAGATGCCGCCCGCCAACAGCCAGGCCCGGCACATCAATGCACGAACGTGGCCTCGCTATCGATTTCACCTTCAACGGTCGGATCATCAACCGCAGATCTGGCGACGGCTGGAACTGGCTAAGCAGAAACGCAGCCAGCTACGGGCTGTTCAACCTTCCAAGCGAACCCTGGCACTGGTCAACCAACGGCCGCTAGTCGTTGGTGTTTCTGACAAGAACGGTCAAGACGATCGAGTCACGAAAGGGCGGGCCCCGGCCCTTTCGACTGTTCTGCGGGAGGCGGCTAGCCTCGGCGACTTCACAGACCTACTCGCCAAGGGAGATCAATGGCAGATCCCAACAAGCCCCGAGCACCGTTCGCCCCGTGGGACCGACGCGAACTTCCCGGGCTCTTCAGTGTTGAGGAAACAGCGAGGCGCGCAGGCAACTACAAATACGTTGAGATGCGGATCTTTGAGATGATGGGGGGCTGGGTGGCAACCGTGCCAGAGCTTGACATCAAGCTGAGGCTCGGCACCCACTGCTATCACCATGCGTTCCATTCCGAGCTGTGGCACAAGCGCCTGCCTGAGCTGCGGGAAATGAAGCCAGAACGCCTCACGATGGCCCCAAACGAAGAATTCGACCTGTTCCTAAACGCTGTGTCCGAGCCGGAAGAGGCCGATCAAACCATCGAGAAGCTGGTTGGGTTGTACCGCGTTCTTCTGCCTCGCCTCATTGCGGCCTACACCTACCACCGCAACAACACCTCTGCCATAACCGACTCGCCAACGATTCGGTCAATTGACTTCTGCCTCCAGGACGACATGGAAGAGTGGCGCGAGGGCGAGATGATCATTCAGTCTCTGCTTGAGACACCAGCTGAGGTAGAGCGCGCCGCCAGCCACCAGGCCAAACTCACGAACCTGATAATCGCAGCCGGTGGGGTCACCGGCCCCGGTTCGGTTGGCAACTTCGATATAGCTGCCGATTCGGCTGCGGGTGACTGAAGGTGGTTACTGTCACGCCACACAACTTCACGCTGGTTATGTTCCAGCCGTCCCAGATCGCCGCGGTCGTTGTCGACCTGGCCCGCCAGATCGAGGGCATTCCAAACGATCTGGAAGTTGAGATCGCCGTCAACGAGATGAACCCAACAACCCGAATGGAGATCTCCTCTCTTTCGCCGCTGGTGTTCTCGATAGATTCTGGAGCGCTTGAAGACACAAGGGACCCGCGGAGTTTCAGCCAAGAGTTGGCAACCAATTCCATTGGCAGGTTGCTGTTTGAATACCTCGACAGGCAGGACCCCAATTTCGCCGCGCCCCCGCTCGGCGAACCAACCGACTTGGCCAAACGGGTGGCCTGGGATGTTTACTGTTATGGGCGGGTCAGCCGCCTTGGGGTGCGGGTCTATCGCCCGAAACATCTATACAACTTCCGCAACCGGCTCGGTTTCAGCGACACCGCCGACGCCAAGTTCGATTCGCTCTGGCAAGGCGACGGGTTGGCCTGGGCCGACATAGAGGCACTCTGTTCTTGAAGTTTGGGGGTCAGCGCAGGTCGTGCATCGACACCGGCTCGTGAAGGTCAATGTCGGGGGGTGTCGTTAGCAGCCCCTCGCACGCCGTCGCCATCTCCACCATCGTGGCGCCGTTGAAATGAGCCTGTTGAGCAACGGCTGAGTTCCACTTCTCAATCACTGTAAGTCGGCCAGGTTTGGTGACTGATGCTACGAGGTCAATGTTGCGGGCCAGGGGGTCCATCCTGGCGATCACGATGTACTTGGCCAGAACCGCCAACAGCTCGGTTGGCTTGTTGGTGTGAAAGGTCATGGTTACCATCACCGGGTCAAGCTGGGCCTGGCCTGCTGTCTCTTGTAACGGAGTTTTGGGGTTCTCGCCTGGTGCTGTGTGGGTCATCTAGCTGGAAAGTGGGTAAGTTTGGGCCTTCAGGGATCTGCCCAACGGTGCCGAAAAGTACCGTGACGGGCGGCCAAATCACCGGTTGGAAGGCCAATTCGGCTGCCTGAATAGATTCATTAGCACAACTTGGGGCCGCAGTCTGTATCCTCCAAGGATCGATGCGGCTAGATGGGCGACATTTGTTGCTCTTACCTTCGAGCAGTAAGGGGATCAGTCTTGGCGAAGGAACGAGTCGAGCGGGACGAAGAAGATCTCGTCAGGCTTTACCTGACCGATATTGGGCAGTACCCCCTGCTCACGAAGGAAGACGAGGTTCGCCTCGCCCAGGCCATCGAGGGTGGCAAAGCCGCAACAGAAGAACTTGAGGCCGACAGCACAGTGCCTGCTGCCAAGAAGCGCGAGCTTCGAAGGAGCATCCGCAAGGGGCGCGAGGCTGAACGCACCTTTGTTCAGTCCAACTTGCGGCTTGTGGTGTCCATCGCCAAGAAGTACCAGGCGTCCGGGCTGCCGCTGCTTGACCTGATTCAAGAGGGCAACCTTGGCTTGATGCATGCGGTTGAAAAGTTCGATTGGCGCAAGGGTTTCAAATTCTCAACCTATGCAACTTGGTGGATCCGCCAAGCCATCACCCGCGGCATCGCCAACACTGGCCGTACCATTCGGCTGCCCGTGCACGCCGGAGACACCCTGGCCCGGCTTCAGAAGGCCAGAGCCCGTCTAGAGCTGAAGTACGGCAGGCCGGCAACCCTCACTGAGCTGTCAGTTGAGGTTGAGATGACCGAAGAGAAAGTCACCGAGGCTCTTCGTTTCGCGGCCGAGCCTTTGTCGCTTTCAGAGCCGCTTCGTGAAGACGGCGATGCCGAGCTTGGCGACGTGGTTGAAGATCGTGGCGCAGATTCGCCGTTCGAGGTGGCCGCCACCGCGCTGCTTCCCGAAGAGATTGCCCGCCTGTTGGCGCCGCTAGACGAGCGCGAGCGGGAGATCTTGAAGCTCCGTTTCGGGCTGGATCGTGGCGAGCCAAGAACGCTGGAAGAAGTTGGCGAGTACTTCGCTCTCACCAGGGAACGAATCCGCCAGATCGAGGCTCGGGCCATGTCCAAGCTGCGTCACCCCAGCTCAGACACCGGCGCCCGAGACCTACTGGCTGTTTAGTTGGCGCCCGGCTCATCTAAGCTCGGGCCTCAATGAGCGATTCGAGTCATGCCGGTGAATTGCCGGACTTCCGGCGGCCGCCTGTCGCCGAAGTAGTACTAGCAGTCCAGTTTGAGCCTCTGGCTCTTGGGTTCGACGACCTCGGCCAGATCCGAGATGCCGTTCGTGATCGGTAGAGAAACCGCCTCATCGGTATGGTTCCAGAAAGCGGTAAGGGATCTCGTTGACCTACTGAACATGGGCCCGAACTGGAATGGCTATGGCGAGAAAGTCATTCATCCCGCAAGCGCTAAGCGTTTAGTCAACCTTCTGGATCGAATGCCGTATCAGGGGCCCCCTGTCGCAATCGTGCCCCTTCCCAATGGTGGGTTGCAGCTGGAATGGCATCGAGGGCCCAAGTCCGTTGAAGTTGAAATTCCCCCCGCGGGGGAGGCCGAGGGTTGGTTTGTTGATGATTCCAACAAACAGGAAGATGAGTGGGTTGTCAGCACCGCCGAGGGTCTTGACCGGCTTGCGGAATGCGTCCAGGAACTCCTGAACGCTTGACTTCAACTTCAGAGCGGGCCGTACTCGGAAAGAAGACCAAGAAGATACGGCGCAGCTTCGCCAAAGGGGCGCACTTCCTCGGCTAGTACTTGCGATACTAGGAGTCGAAGGGCTTTGTTGGCGGAGGTGGACGGGAATCGAACCCGCCTGCGATGGATCACACCGCACACCCGCTTTGAAGGCGGGGGAGCCCACCAGGTACTCGGACACCTCCACCAGGGACAATACCGGTTCGAGGGGCCGTCCAGCTCGCGAACTGACATGGATTAGGTGCGTTTTCGCCACTAATCCATTCCAGTTCGGCTAGAGCGCCGGGTCAGAGGCTTCCTCTTCGAGCAACGGCCACCGGCGCTGGTACCCTCCGAAACCGGAGCCCTCCAGGCAGCCATCTGGGCGGGCAACCACTAGCGGCCACGGCCGCCCGCCACTAGCGGCCACAGCGGCCGCCTCTGGAACTTAGCCAAGCCAGCCATACCTCCTTCCCCCAGAATTTCACCACTTCTTCGGGGTTTGCATGTTCTGTTTCTTTTCGTCAAAGGGCGGCTCTGGCTGCTCGGTAACCGCTGCGGTTACCGCCAAGATGGCCGCGGAACGATCGCCGACGCTGCTGGTAGACCTCCACGGCGACCTCACAACGATCCTTGGGGTACCGTCCGACGCAGACGGTCTGGCTGGCTGGTTCCGAACCGACGCGGCATCGCCCGACCTCCTGCATCGGCTGGAGGTGCCACTTGGTGATGGGCTCTCGCTGCTGCCCCGTGGGGGCTGCCGCTCTGTCACCACCCCGGATCGCTACCGACTTTTGGGTCAGTTGTTGTCGATGGATCGCCGCCAGGTAGTTGTTGATGTTGGCACCTCGGCCATTCCGGCGGTAGCAATTGTGGCCCAGGCCACAACTTCGGTGCTTGTTACCCGGGCCTGCTACTTGGCTTTGAGAGCGGCGGGCTGTGGCCCAACGCCAGACCAGGTTGTTCTGGTGAGGGAACCAGGCCGCGCCCTGCGAGCCAAAGACATCGAGGCTGCTGTTGGCGCCCCGGTCGGGGCCACGGTTGACTGGGACCCTGCGGTTGCCAGGGCAGTTGACGCGGGCCTTCTGCTGGCCCGTCGGCCCAAGTCTTGTGAGCCTTTGAGAGCGCTGTTGTGAGCGGGCCTGGTCTCTCAGTCGACAATGAGCGGATCGTGCTTCGCTACCTGGTCGAGCACCCAACTGCGCGCGTAGATGAACTTACCGAACTTGTCCGCTCGGCCGACCCGCTGCTTGACGCGGCAAGCCTTGCCGACTCGCTCGAGAATCTTGTGGCTAGAGCCCGCGGTTTTGGCCCGATCGGCCCGCTGTTTCATGACCCGACGGTCTCTGAAGTAATGATTAACGGACCAGGAACGGTTTGGGTGGACCGCAGCGGCAAACCAGAGCAAACCAGCGTCGTAGTCTCTAGCGCCGACATAGCGGTGCTGATCGAGCGAATCGTCGACCCACTCTGCTTGCGGGTTGACCGGCTTAGTCCGTTTGTGGACGCCCGTCTTCCAGACGGCAGCCGGGTCAACATCGTGATCCCGCCCCTTGCGGTTGACGGCCCAATCGTCACGCTCAGAAGGTTCAGTGTTGAGCCCGTCGAGCTGGATCGGTTCGGCCCGCCAGTTGTTCAGGAACTGCTGCGGCGCCTGGTTGAGGGCCGGGCGGCAATTGTTGTGGTTGGTGGCACCGGCGCAGGCAAGACCACCCTGCTGAACGCGATGGCTGCCCACATCAACCCCGATGAACGGATCGTGACCGTAGAAGACACTGCTGAGTTGCAGCTTCCCGGTAGGCACGTTGTGAGGCTGGAAGCCCGGCAGGCGAACCAGGAAGGGGTTGGTGAGGTGACGATTGGCCAACTGGTGCGCAATGCGCTTCGGATGAGACCAGACCGCCTCGTCATCGGCGAAGTGAGAGGGGGAGAAGCGCTTGACTTGCTGCTGGCTCTAAACACCGGCCATCAAGGGTCGCTCACGACCTGTCATGCGAACGACCCGCTTGCCGGCTTGCGAAGGCTGGAAACCCTGGCCCTGTTCGGTGGGGTCGACCTGCCGCTGGAAGCAATCCGGCGCCAGTTGATTGCCGGGTTAGACATTGTGGTTCAGGTTGGTCGGGCTCGGTCTGGCGAAATGAATCGGCAGGTTCTGGCCATTGCCGAAGTTGACCCCCACAAGCTGGCCCTGCGAGAGCTCTGGCCCCACACTGCCGGCCCCGCCGTTCGCGACACGGTGAAAGCTGCGCTGTCCACATGTTGATACCCGGTTGGTTGGTATCGGGGTTGGCTGGGACCGCCGCATTCATGTGGCTGTGGCCAGCGGCCTCGCATGGCATCACACTGTCGGCGGGGCAAGGCCGCTCTGCCAACCTGAAAGTGCCGCTGCGTGTGGCTGCCCTGGTGGCGCCGATCATCCTTTCAGTTCTGGTTGTCAGCCCATTGCCAGCAATTGAGGGGCCCCTCTTGTTTGCAATCTGGGCTCGCCTGGCCAGCCGGTCTCAGAAGCGAAAGCTGGCGGTTACTGGGCAGGAGGCCCTGCTGGTATTTGTTGACCGAACGGTGGCCGGCCTTCGTTCCGGCTCTTCGCTGGCCGCGGCGTTTCGATCCGCCATCCAGGAAGCCCAGCTGCCAAGCGAAAACGAGCTGGTCTGTGCCGTCGAGGCAGCCGCGGCCGGCGCACCGCTTGGGGTGTCACTTGGCGCTGCCGGTGCTGCCACCGTTGATCCCGATGTGCGGCTTCTGGCCACAACCGTGGAAATGATCTCAGTCTCCGGCGGTTCTGCCGGGCCCGCCATGGAACGAGCTGGAGACACCCTCAGGGCCAGGCTCGCCAGCGAGGCAGAATCCAGAACCCAGGCCCAGCAGGCTTTGGCCTCGGCCTCGGTGCTGGCTCTGCTGCCCGCCATCTTTGCCGGGCTGGGGGCTGCGGTAGAGCCAGACCTGGCCCTGTTCTACCTGCGCAATCCAATCGGGGTGGCCTGTGTTGTTGGCGCAACTCTTCTCACTTGGGCCGGCTGGGAATGGATGGAACGGCTGGTGTGGAAATGATCGGTTGGATTCTGGCACTGGTGCTTGGCGGAGGCGGCCTGACACTGAGCTATTCCGGTTGGGCCAAGAGACGTTCGGCGGCCTCTGTGGCGCGGTCGGTTGAGGCCACGCTCCCGGACGTTACCGACCTGATGGTTGTGGTACTTGGGGCAGGCGGCACCATTGCCAACGCAGTCAGGGTGGTTGCTGAACGCGGGCCGCCAAGCGCGGGCTTGGCCTTTGAGGCCGTGCTGGCACGGTGTGCGGCGGGCCACACCATGGCGTTCAGCCTGGCAGGAGTTTCAGAAGACCTTGGCTCGGCCTACCGGCCCTTGATGGCGGCCCTGATAGCTACAGAACGAGACGGAGCGCCGGTTGCCTCGCTGGTTCTGCGCCTCGGCGACGAGGCCCGCGCTGCTCGTGGCCGACAGGCCGAACGCCGGGCCCGGTCGTTGCCCGTTCAGTTGCTGTTCCCCCTTGTTTGTTGCTCGCTTCCAGCGGTCTTTGTTGGCGCGGTTCTGCCCCTCATCTTGATGTCTCTTGGTCGTCTGCGTCTCTAAGCAGTCGCCTCGCGGCTGCGGCCGCCAACCCGTCAAATCCAAGAAAAGGAGAAGTTCATGTTCATGTTCATTGCACTTGCCAACGCCGCTTCGCGCTCGGGCCCCGCCCGTCGTTCAGAGCGAGGCCAGGCAACCGCCGAATACGCCCTGGTGATCGTTGGCGCGGCCACCATTGCTGGTTTGGTCCTTGCCTGGGCGGCCAGCACCGGCCGCATATCCAGGCTGCTGAACGCCGTGCTTGATGCGGTAATCGGGCAGGTGGGCTGATGCCAGGCGGGAGGAATCGGCGTCGCCGCAGCGATGGTCGCAGGCGTGGGCACCGCACGGGTGAACGGGGCCAGGCAGCTGTTGAGTTGGCGCTGGTTCTTCCCGTCGTTGTGCTCTTCGCCCTCTTTGTGGTGCAGATCGGAGTTGTTGTGAAAGACGTTGTGCTGGTGCAGCACGCGGCCAGAGAGGCCGCGAGGGCTGCGGCGGTAGAGCCAAACGTGTCGGCAGCCCGTGAGGCAGCGGTAGGAGGCGCCAGGCTTGACCCCTCGCGGCTGACCGTGCAGCTAACCGGCGGCACCACAAAGGGCAGCCGCACCACCGCAACCGTTACCTACCGGGCCCCAACAACGGTGCCCTTGATCGGGCGGCTGGTGCCAGACATCACCCTGGAGGCTCAGGTCACAATGCGGG
>QIKW01000257.1 GCA_003231975.1 Acidimicrobiia bacterium | reverse complement strand
GCCGCAATTCTGGCATCGGGAATCTCAGTTTCCCGCCTGGTTTCCACCGCTTGGGCATCTGCTGCAACGTTCCGCTGCACCGACAAGCGCGGCGGAGCAAACGGGGCGCGCATTCGCCTCGCGCCGCAAAAGGACTGGGAGGTTAACGAGCCCGCCGAACTGTCAGCCGTGGTTGGCACGCTGGAAGGGATCCAACAAGAGTTCAACCGTGGAGCCAAGACGGTCTCACTTGCCGACCTGATCGTTCTCGGTGGGTGTGCCGCGGTGGGTGTGCCGCTGTTGAGCAGGCTGCGAAGAACGCAGGCCACGACGTGCTGGTCCCCTTCACTCCGGGGCGCACGGATGCCTCGGCTGATCAAACCGATGTCGACTCATTCGCTGTGCTCGAACCAACCGCAGACGGATTCCGCAACTACCTCAGGGACGGGCACACAAGATCAGCCGAGGAACTGCTGGTCGACCGGGCCCAGATGCTTACGCTCACTGCTCCGGAGATGACAGTTCTCGTAGGTGGCATGCGAGCCCTCAACGCAAACACCGCGGGCTCCGAACTTGGCGTCTTCACCAGCCAGAGCGAAACACTGTCGAACGACTTCTTTGTCAGTCTGCTTGACATGAACACCGACTGGCAGCCGTCGTCTACGTCCGAAGATGTGTTCGAGGGCCACGATCGCACCACAGGAGAGCTGAAGTGGAGCGGTAGTCGGTGCGATCTTGTATTCGGGTCGAACTCACAGCTCAGAGCAATCGCTGAGGTATATGCAAGCGACGACTCTCAGCAACCGTTCGTTGCTGACTTCGTTGCTGCCTGGCACAAGGTCATGAACCTCGACCGATTCGATCTCGGCTAGCTCGCCCCCGATCGGCTCCCGGTTGTGGCCCGCGTCTCGCCCGGCCCTTGGCGAACTGGAATGGAATAGTGCAGTAAACTCGCCTAATCCATTCCAGTTCGGGTTTGGCGGCCCTTTCCGATGCATCGCCGGTCAATTCTTGGGCATCTGGGGCCAGTCGGATGAGCGGCTGTGCGGTGCCGGGACTACCGGGCGGGACCGGGAGGTATCTCTAGAGCGGCCACATCGGCGAGATCTTGTGGTCGGGCCGCAGCTCGCTTGTTGACTACTAGGTCCTCGGCGCTGATGAAGGGGACAGACAGGTCTCCGATGGGGAACTCAACACGGCGGGTCCAGCATTCAGCAAAGTCCACTCCTGTGGCAGAAGTGAGTAGATCGATTCGCTTCGGTGGGTACCCGAGCTGTATTACGGTGTCCTCCTCGAGGAAGTCGTGCGGACTCAGCCCAAGGCTGCCGAATCCAAAGCTGTCGAGAGCGGCGGTCAGGCGCGTAGCGTTGGTGGGGTCAACCAGGATCCAAACATCGAGGTCTTTGGTGAATCGCGGGTGCCCATGTGCTGCGACGGCGTAGCCACCTACGACTAGGAAGCGGACATCATGAGCAATGCACGATGCGATGAACTCGGTAAAATCGCGGTCCAGGTCCATGTGTCCATCCGTAGTATTCGGCTCTCAGCTCCTCGACGTGGGCCACCCGCTCGGATGCTGGCCGAGACATCCACCAGTCTCGGTCCGTACAGGGGTCATCGAGCCGGCGTTTGTTGACGATCTTGGTGATTGAGCCCATCGAACTAGTCTATGACCCGCCAACAGCTTGCCTTGGGAATCAGCTAATCGAACACGCGCCGCTAGCCCGCTCGAATGGGCTCAGATCACGCGATCGCTGCCGCCGTCGATTGGCACTTGGGCGCCGGTGGTGGCGGCGAAGCCGGGCCCACACATGTCGGTAACGAGCGCTGCCACCGCGGCGCTTGACACCTCGGTGCCAAGAAGGTTTCGCCGTTTGTATTCTTCAACACTGAGGCCATACCGCTGCGAGCGCTCTTCGAGAAGCTCCGGGGTCCACAAGCCGGTGTCGAACACCGCGTCTGGGTGAACCATGTTTACCCGAATGGCGTCTTCGGCCCACTCGAGGGCAGCCACTCGGCAAAGCTGAACCAGCGCGGCCTTCGAGCTTGAGTAGGCCGCTGCTCCCTTTCCTGGGGCAGGCACATTCTTCGACCCGATCACAACCACCCGGCCCGGCACCGGCGACGCAGCCAGGATTGGGTGCAGCAGCTGAAAGAAGCCGACTACCGAGTCAACATTGACCGCCATGACCTGGCGCCACTCGCTGGCGCTGAGTTCAGCAATTGGGGTGGAAGTGCCAAAGATGCCCGCCCCGATTACCGCTATGTCGATCCCGCCGAATCTGTCAACTGTGCTGGCAACGGCTGATGCAATCTGGGCGGGGTCTGAAACGTCGGCCTGAACACCAAGCCAGCCAACGTCGTCGAAGGTGGAGGCGACCCCTGCATCAATGTCGATTCCGCAAACCGCGGCACCTTCGTCAATAAGGGCACGGGCGCAGGCTTTGCCAATACCAGAGGCGGCACCGGTAACAACACAGACCTGCCCGGCCAGATCGCGCTGGCCGTCTGCAAGTTTCAGCTTCGCCTGCTCAAGTGACCAGTATTCAACCTCGAACAGGTCGTTGGCACCGATTGGCTGGAAGCCACCAAGTGACTCGGCGGCTTCCATGGTGTGGATGCTGTGTCGATAGACCTCGTTTGCGGTGCGGGCTGCTGCGTAGTTGTCGCCAAGGGTAAGCAGCCCCCACTGTTGGTCAAGCACCACCCTGGGAGCGGGGTCAAGCATCACCAACTCGTCACGGCCAGACAGGCCTTGGTGAGTGGCGAAGTAGGCCTCATATTCAGACTTGTAGCCCGTGACGTCTCGGCCAACAAGTGGCCGCGGCTTGGTTCTGATCACATGATCGGGGGTAACCGGTCCGCGGCCGACGATGGCCTTCACGTTGGGAGTCGTCAGAAACGAACGCACGCCAGCCGAACCATCTCGCGTCATTACCAGAGGCTTGCCTGCAACTTCTGACACCTCGGCCCGGAATGCTGCCAGTTCGGCCAAATTGCTGTCGGAGCCTGCGGCCCCAGCCTCGGCGCTTGGCTTCTCAGCCTGGCGCGCCCCAGCAACGTGGCTTTTGGCCTGGTCGATCACATGCGCCATTCGCTCGTAGGCAATCTTGGCGGTGTCGCCGAAGGTGAACACCCCATGGTGTTGAAGCAGAAGGGCAATCGTTTCAGGCCCGGCATGATTCTCCCAAGCGGCAGCGCAGGCAAGGGCCAACGGCAGGCCCGGCCTGTAGTAGCCAACGTGAACGGCCGTGCTGCCATACAGGCCCTCAAGAAGGGCCTGGCCGTTTGGTGTGTTTGAGATGGCAAGGAAGGCGTCGGCGTGGGTGTGGAGCACAACCTTGTGAGGCAAGAACGCGTGCAGGATGGTTTCAAGTGAAGGGTTCGGCCCGCCAACATCCAGCATGGCTCGGCGCAGTTCGTTCACCATGTCGAAGTCGGTCAATTCGGTCAGGGTTAGGAGCCTGCGAACCATTTCGAGGTCGACGACGGCAAAGCCGGACGGCTCGATGGTTGCCAGGCTGGTGCCGCTGCCCTTGATGTAGAGCGCCTGAATGCTCTGGCCGTACGCGTCGGTTCGTTGGGCCTTGATGGAAGTGTTGCCTCCGCTGTGGAGAACCAACGACGGGTGGCCTCCAACAAGGCGCGACACATGCACAAGCTGATCGATTGGCTCAGATGAGTTGCAGTCGACCCAAGGCTTCATCAGCGCCCCCTAGGCCTTCGCCTTTGCCTCGCGCACAATCTCGATTGCCTCGCCAGGTTTGGCGTTGTCGTGGATCACAGCTCGTAGCGCCTTGGCCATGGCCACCGGGTGTTCGTGCTGCCAAACGTTGCGGCCAAGGTTCACCCCAACTGCACCGCGTTCGATTCCGTCCCACACAAACGTGAGAACCTCAAGATCGTCGTCAGTTTTGGGGCCTCCGGCGATTACTACAGGCACGGGGCACGACTCTGTGATCTGTTCGAAGTTCTCCGAGTAGTAGGTCTTTACAACGCGGGCCCCAAGCTCGGCTGCAATGCGACACGCCATTGCCAGGTAGCGGGTGTCTCGTTTTTCCAGTTCTTTGCCAACGGCGGTAACGGCCATGACCGGGATGCCATACCGCTCATACTGGTTGATGGCGTCGGCCAGGTTCATCAGGGTTTTGTGTTCCAGATCACTGCCGATGAACACCGAAACACCAACCGAATCGGCACCGAGACGCAGCGTTTCCTCAACGCTGGTAGTCAACGCCTCATCTTCAAGAGTTCCGGTAACGCTGACACCACCGCTGATGCGCAGGATGATCGAAGTGTCGATGTTGGCCGGGATAGCCGAGCGGAGAACACCTCTGGTAACAAACAATGCGTCGGCATACTGGGCCAGCGGTTCCACAGTTTCGCCCGGCCTTTCGAGCTTGGATGTTGGGCCAAGGAAGTAGCCGTGATCAACGGCCAGGAAGAAGCAGCGTTTGCCGCCAGGAATCAGCCTCTCCATGCGGCTGCGCATTCCCCAGTCCATCCCGTTGGTATTTGTTGGTTTGGCGGTTGGATTCTCTGTTGGGCTCACTGCTGCTCCTCGGGCGTTGGGGGGTTGGCAAGGCTGGCCAATTCCAGCGCATTTGCTATCGATTTGCCGTAGTCGGGCCGCAGCACGCCTACCTCGGTGATGATGGCGGTAACCAGATCTGCGGGAGTGATGTCGAAGGCAGGATTCCAGACTGCAACCCCAACAGGAGTGCTGCGACAGTCTCCGAAGCCTTCAACTTCTTCGGGGATGCGCTGTTCGATCTCGATCTCGGCGCCGGTTGCGGTGTGGGGGTCAAGGGTTGAGGTTGGGGCGGCAACATAGAACGGCACACTCGCAGCCCGAGCAGCCAACGCGTGGCTGAGCGTTCCGATCTTGTTAGCAATGTCGCCGTTCGCGGCGATGCGGTCAGAGCCAACAATCACAGCGTCGATGCGGCCAGAAGCCAGCAGAGACGACCCTGCTGAGTCGGGGAAGACGGTGACCGGGATTTCAGCCATCGACAGCTCCCATGCCGTTAGGCGAGCGCCTTGCAGAAGTGGCCTGGTTTCGGACGAAAACACCTCAACCTCTTGGCCTTCACGGGCCTTGCCGTAGATGACGCCAAGGGCCGTTCCGATGCCTGCGGTTGCCAACCTCCCGGCATTGCAGTGGGTCAGAATCGTCTTGTGCTCTGCCAACTCAACGGCGCCGAACGTGCCAATGGCGTCACAGGCTGCGCGGTCCTCATCGAAGATGTCATTTGCGATCGACAAGGCCAGGCTGCGTACCTCTTCTGGGCTGGTGCCCAACATCGCACCGGTTTGTACCCGCTCAACCGCCCATGCCAGGTTCACAGCGGTTGGCCTGGTGTTGCCGATCAGATGAGCGGCCTTGGCCAGGATGTCCTTGGCTGCAATGGTTGAGTTTGAACCACCAGCGGCATAACCCTCGTCAAGTGCCACAACGATGCCGTATGCGCCGCAGGCTCCAATGGCAGGCGCTCCTCGTATGGCCAGCCGGCCAATAGCGTCGACAACGTCGCTGACACTGCGCAGTTCGATCACCTTCAAGGCAGACGGCAGCAAGGTCTGGTCGATGATCTTGATGTGGTCGGTATCCCACTGGATGGTTGGCGGGGAATCGATCAAGGAATTGCCAGGATGATGCGGGATCTTTGGCATTGTGAGGCCCTCCTCGTCGGCAAGTGAATATAGTTGCAACCAATGCACGTATGTGCTTTCAGTTTCTAGCGTCTCTACCCGTCGCTTACAACGCAAGGCTCCAACCCAGACCACGGGCGCAGGGCACCAGAAAGACTTCACCCGAAAAGCATGAGCAGCCTCCCAGTTACCTCAATCACAGATCGGCGGGAGCTTGTTGTTCGCTGCGCCTGGCTCTATCACGACGAGGGCCTGAACCAGGACGAGATCTCGAAGCGGTTCGGCGTGTCCAGATCCACCGTAAGCCGCGCTCTTGCTCAGGCAGAGGCGCTGGGTATCGTTCGTGTTGTCATAACCGAGCCGTTGCCAGAGGCCCTCCGGCTCGAAACAGCGATCATGGCAAGGTTTGGCGTTGCTGCCGTCGTTGGCGTTTCAGACTCAAATGCGGACCCACGAGATGCCGCAGGCCGGGCCGCGGCCCGAACCCTTGAGACCCTGGTACTCCAGGGCGATTTGACCATCGCCATTGGTTGGGGCCGCACGCTGGCCTCGATGCTGCCCCACCTTCGCCCCCGCAAAACCCGCAGTGTCAGATTCGTCGGCTCTATTGGTCATTCGCTCACCAGCGGATCTGCCCCTTCTGTAACCGTTGTTCGCCAGATCGCATCCCAATTCTCAGCCGAGGTTGAATGGGTGCCCGCCCCTCTTTATTCGGTTGACTCCGACGTGACAAGGGCGCTGGTGAACAACGCCGCAGTGGCAAGCGTTCTTGATCGGGCCCGGCGGGCCGACGTGATCTTCACCAGTATTGGCCGCGCGGAAATGTCTAACCCTCTTGTTGCCAAGGGAATGCTTACCAAAGAAGCCATGCAGACCATGCTGGCGCAGGGCGCGGTAGGCGACATCCTGGCGAACTTCTTTGATCGCCGCGGTGCTGAGGTTCGAGTGGCCGAGTTCGAGCCCCTTGGGCTACGGCTTGACGACATCCAAAACGCCGGTCGGGTTATTGCCGTTGTTTCGGGCCCGGAGCGGGTGCCTGCAATACGTGCCGCCCTCGACGCCCATTATGTAACAGAGCTTGTGTTGGATGATCGCACGGCCGAGGCGTTGCTGGCCTCGGCTCGCTAGCGTCACGAAGTAATGGCTTCCGAACCCGCGACCACCGGCGTTTCCCGACTGCTGGACCTGGCAGGCCAGAAGGCCCTTGTTACCGGGGCAGGCGGCGGTATCGGCCGCGAGGTGGCCGCCACGCTGGTGGAGGCCGGGGCCGCAGTGGCGCTTCACAGTCGCCCCGCAGGACCAGGCGAGCAAGAGGCAGCCGAACTTGCGGGCAGGCTTCGAGCCGACGGCGGCATCGCCGTTGCGGTTACTGCCGATCTCACTGATCCGGACGAGAGAGACACACTTGTGGAACGGGCCGCTCAACAACTTGGCGGCATCGACATCCTCATTAACAATGCCGGAGACAACGCCATCGGTCCGAATCCGCCTGTTTGGGAGCATCTGCGAGCTGTCAACATCGACGCGGTGGTGGCGCTGAGCCGCCAGTTCGGTGACCTTGTGGCTGCTGGGCCCAACGATCCAGAGCGGCCGGAGCGAGAGCGCGGGGCAATTGTCAACGTGGCATCGATCGAGGGCCATCAACCCGCACGCGGTCGGCCAGACTACGCAACCACCAAAGCGGCCGTTCTGATGTGGAGCAAGGCTCTGGCCGTTGAACTTGGCCCACTTGTTCGGGTCAATTCTGTGTCGCCCGGCCTAATCGACTGTGGCGGGTTGGAACAGTCCTGGCCCGAAGGGGCCGCCCGGTGGCACAACGCTGCACCCCTCGCTCGGATGGGGCGACCAGCCGATGTGGCAAACGCCTGCCTTTTCCTCGTTTCGCCGATGGCTTCGTGGATCACCGGAGCCGACCTTGTTGTTGACGGCGGCGTGCTGGCCTGCCCAACGTGGTGACCTCGGTGCGTGCCACGAGGAGCCCCAAGTGAGCCCGACCCAGCGCTTCTTGGCTGATGCGGTTCTGCCCGTTGATGAGCCAGGCCGGATTCTGACCCCTGGGGCGGTTGACGTGGTTGACGGCCAGATCACGTGGGTTGGCGCCACCTCTGAGGCCCCCGAACTTAACGAGGTGGTGGAGCATCGCGTTGGTGGCCTCCTGATGCCAGGCCTGGTCAACGTGCATTGTCATTCGCCCATGACTCTGCTGCGCGGCATTGGCGAGGGGCTGCCCCTGATGCGCTGGCTGACCGAGGTGATGTGGCCACGCGAGGCAAAGCTTGACGCCGACGATGTTGGGTGGGGGATGCGGCTGGCCGCCGCCGAACTACTGACCTACGGGGTGACGACCACGTGCGAAATGTACCTCTGGCCAGACGCGGTGGCCCAGGCAGCAAGCGAAGCCGGCCTCCGTTCCGTGGTCACCCCTGCGGTGATCGACGCGCCCGGCTGGGAGCGGTTTGGTTCGTGGGAGCAGCAGGCCTACGCCGCGGTCGAGATGGCTTCGCGCTATCAGGGTCACCCTCTGATTGAGGTTGGCATCGGCTTGCATTCGGCCTACACGGTGCCGGTGGAAGGGTTGGAGCTGGCGGCCGCCCTTGCCATTGAGAACGACCTGCTACTTCACATCCATGTTGCTGAATCACAAAATGAAGATGCCGGGGTCCGAGAGCAGCACGGTGTTTCTGTGCCCCAACTTCTTGCCGATCGGGGAGTTCTGGACGTTAAGCGCGTGCTGGCCGCCCATTGCGTGTGGATGAGCGATGAGGATCTCGACCTCTTTGCCGCCAACGACGTGGCCGTTGCTCACTGCCCTCAGTCCAACGCCAAGATTGCGTCCGGCACGGCCCGCCTGGCCGACATGATCAGCAGAGGCATTCGCGTAGGGCTGGGCACCGACGGCCCCGCGTCGAACAACAACCTGAATCTCTGGGAAGAGCTTCGCCTGGCACCCCTGATGGCCCGCTTGAGAGATCTGGATGCGCAGGCTATTTCGGCCCCGCTGGCCCTCGAGCTGGCAACCCGCAGAGGAGCCGATGCGCTTGGCCGACAAGACATCGGCTCTCTTCAGCCCGGCCGCCAGGCCGACATGATTCGCCTGGACCTCGACGATCTTGCCTTCGTGCCATTCACCGAGGCGGCCGACCTGATTTCTCACCTGGTTTGGAGTGCAGGCTCCAGAGCGGTTACCGACGTGTGGGTTGGGGGAGCACAGGTGGTTGCCAACCGGGCGTGCCTCACCGTTGATGTTGCCGAGGCTCGGGCCCAGGTGAACGCCCGGGCGTCGGCCCTGGCCGGTGGTGGGTGATGGACTCAGCTGCCGAAGTTAGAGAAGCCTTGGGCTTGGTGCCGTTGCCAGAAGAGGGGGGCTGGTGGGCTCAGACCCAACTGGATGACGTGTCGAGTGCCATCTACTACCTCTTGGAGGCAGGCGAGCACTCCAGGCTGCATCGTCTCAACAGTCGCGAGATCTACCACCACTACGCGGGCGCTCCGCTAGACCTGCTTGTAATCCAGCCCGACAAACAAGTGGCACAAGTGCTTGTCGGACCGGATTTGGCGGGGGGACAACACCCTCAATTCGCCGTGCCCGCCGGCAGCTGGCAGGGCTCTACCTCGGCAGGCAGCTGGACGCTGGTTGGCACCACGATGGCCCCGCCGTTCACAGCAGAGGGCTGCGAGTTCGCAACAAGCAGCCAGGTTGAGCGCCTGATGGCCGATCACCCCGACTTGTCGGGTCGGCTG
>QIKW01000161.1 GCA_003231975.1 Acidimicrobiia bacterium | reverse complement strand
TATGTCGGGCGCTAGCGGTGGCTGCGGTAACCGACCCCGGCCTGGCAATTGCCGAAGGCGTGTCGCCGGAACGATTGCAGCGAATGACCGAACAACACGCCTGGGCTCTGGCCGAAGGGGTGGCGGCAGCAACCGGAGATCTGGCCACAGCGTTTGGTGCGCTCCAGGGATTCCTACATGAACTGACAGCAGAAGGCCCGGAGGTTTGGGCCGACGACGAGCGTGTGGCCAAGTGGTTGATCCGTCGGGCCGACCCAATGTTCGTCGAGCCCCTGGCCGCGGCAGATGCTGCCTGTCTTCTTCAGGCCCCGCGCTGAGCTACTTCTTGGTTGCCCAAAGCGAGAACATTCCTGGCACCTGACGCCTCAGATCACCTGGCAGGAACCATTGGTCCCCTTCTCTCACCGCCGATGGCACAAACTTCCAGTCGACCCCCTCGTGTTCCTCCATCCTGTCAACGGTCATCCCACTGCCAACAAGTGCGTTCAAAACCTCGGGCAGCGAATGATTCCAATCGTGGGTGACTGTGTTGACAATGGTGCTCGTATCACCGTCGGTATAGGTTGACTGGTCGTCTTCAGTGAAGGGCTGGTCTGGTGGCGTGAAATAGTCGTATGTGGGTACCACCTGGCCGTTCACCTCTTCGAACACCCAAAGCTGAGGATGAGCTTCGCGCAGATAGAGCCGGCCGCCAGACTCCAGCAGGCCCGCCACCGCGGCCGCCCAACGGTCCAGGTCGGCCAACCAATTGATGGCACCAACACCGGTGTAGACAAAGTCGAACGTTGCGCCAAAGACGGCAGGGGCGTCGTACACGTTGCCAACAACAAAGGATGCTGGAGTTCCTGAACTCTTGGCCAGCCCGCGGGCGACGTCGATGGCCTTTGGCGAGAAATCTAGGCCGCTGACTGTGGCCCCGAGGCGAGCCAGCGAAATGGTGTCGGTGCCGATGTGGCACTGAAGGTGAGCTACCCGCAGGCCTGCGATGTCACCCATCAAGGGGCGGTCGAAGGCAACGACGCTGCTGATGTGGTTGGGGTCAGCCGCGTATCGTTGCAGCCCGTAACCATCAGATTGGGCGTGCACGGCAACTCGATCGTTCCAGTTGGCCAAGTTGTCCTGCTGAAACTGGTCTAGCTCCATCTCTGTGATGCCCTAAGCCTTCCAGCGCTCCATCCCGTCGACGCCGTATTTCTTGATTGTTAGCGCCCGGGTCGGCGTTATCGCAACGAACCCTGTGCCTTCAGAGTCGTCTGGCCCGCCAGGAGCAAACTGGCTCAAGTCGTAGTCAAAAAGACCGTCCCACAAGCGGCGCTTCGTCTCGACGTCTGAGAACACCTCTGCGGTTCCCCACAGCTCGGCGCCGTCGCCGCTTTCTGTGACCTGCCAATGCAGCGCCACCTGGTTGTTGCCTGCAACGTTTCGAGCCTTAACCGAGTTGGTTCCGCTCATGAACCACAATGTGTCTCCCTCCCAGCACGGGTGGACGGGCACCACGTCGGGCTCGCCTTCGGGTCCAACTGTGGCGATGTGGGCCAACGGGCTCAGCGCGGCTACGAACTCTTTGAACTGGTTGATTTCCATTTTGCCAACGTTAGCCAGATCTGGCGTTTCAGGCTCCAATCACCAGCCAAGAGTCCTTCCGGAACCGAGCGACAAGAACCACCGCCCGCACACACATGAAGGCTCCGAGGGCAGCCCAGAGCCAACCAATGCCGAGGCCCGCCCAAAGTACCGCGGCTGCCAGGGCCGCGAATACGGCGGTGGCCAGAACCATTGACCAGGCGAGGTATGCCAGGTCTCCCGCCCCAATCAGGATGCCGTCAAGGGCGAACACAACTCCGTTCAGTGGCTGCTGGATGGCAACGAACAACAGGATCAATGCCGTCGTGCTGACCACCTTGGCATCCGCGCTGAACACTTCGGCAAGTGGATTGCGCACCGCAACAATCAGCAGGGCCGCCATCACGCCGAGGGCCACGTCGATCTGGATCATCCGCCTCGCTGCGCTGCGGGCCTGCTCTGGCTTTCCGGCTCCCAGGAAGTTCCCGGTGAGCGCTTGGCCGGCGATAGCAACCGCATCCAACGACAGCGCCATGGTGCTCCACACCTGAAGGGCGATCTGATGGGCTGCCAGCTCGGTTACACCCATTCTTGCCGCCACTGCGGTTGACAAGGTGAATGAGGCTCGCAGGGCGGCGGTGCGCAACACCAATGCCTTGCCGGTTGAAAGCAGAAGACGCATTGTTGCCAGGTTGGGTTTGGGTCCAACACCAACACCCTTGGCCCAGCTCAACACAAACCCAACAGCCACAAGCCCGGTCCCAACCTGGGCCACCACAGTGGCTAGCGCCGAAGCCCCAAGCCCGTAGCCAAATCCAAAGATCAGGACCACCTCGATTACCAGGTTCGCAACCGCCCCGGCCACCGCAAGCAGCAACGGTGTCCGGGTGTTCTGCCTGCCATGAAACGAGCCACCTGCCCCAAGCATCAGCAGCAAGAACGGCAAGCCAGGCAGGCTTACCCTCAGGTAGAGAAGCCCAGCATCCAGAACCTCTCCCTCGCCGCCAAGCAGACTTAGCAAGGGTCTGCTCAGCGGAAACAGCAGTGCTGCTGTCAGCACACCAAGAATCACCCCAAGCCACAAAGCCTGAACCGAACGATCCGCCGCATCTGTAGCCCGGCCTGCGCCCAAGAGCCGAGACACAGCAGCCGTAGTGCCATAGGCCAGGAAGATCATCAGGGCGTGAGCGCTGAGCAGCACCGTGGCGGCCAGGGCCAGGCCCGCAAGTTCGGTGGTGCCGATGCGGCCAACTATTGCGGTGTCGGCCAGCAGATAGAGAGGCTCGGCCACCAGCGTGCCAAGGGCCGGAACTGCCATTCGGCTGATAGCTCGATCGTGTTGAGAGCGAAGGGGCACGGCCGAAGTATGGCCCCGGGGCTCCCAGCTTTCGTCAGCCTTCGCCTGCCATTAGCCGGCCGTGGATTCGCCGGAAGTCTGGATCTGTCAGTAACTCTCGCTCTCTAAGGCGCTCGGTAAGGCGAATTAGGATGCGGTATTGGAGCATCAAGTTTGGGCCCGAACCTTCAACCGTGCACCCAGCGGTTCCTTCCCGCACGTTGAACTGGGCCAGAAGAACGTCACGTTTCTTGCCTGCCGCAACTGCGGCCGCTGCCTATCAGCGCACCAAGTTCCTGACTCACCCAGCTGAATATATCTGATTCAACAAGCAACTTGGCGCTAGAGCAAGTCCGTCTTAGGCGACGTCTATCTTGTCCAACCGCCAAGCTGTGAGCCCGACGGCGATCAGGGCAACGACGATGGGCACTATCACCCCGGTGGGGAGGCTGTGATCGGCCAGGCGAATGTCGACATTGGTAAGTCTGGCCAGAACCGATAATGGGTAGGTGCGAATCGAAAGCTGGGCCGAGCCACCACCAACGTTTGCCACGAAGAGCTCCCATATGAAGAGGTAGATCAACCCCCAAATCAGCGCTCTGCGAAAGAGCAGCCCAAGCAGCACAAACAGAGCCCCGTAGGCCAAAGACGCTAGGCCGGTGGCCAGTGCAATTGCCGCCGCGGTGGAAGCGTCCCTTGACGCGATGAACCCGGCCAGAGCCAGCGGGAGCGTGGTGAGGGGAATGGCAACAGAAGCCGACGCCAACCAGGCTGCAACTGCCAGCTTCCATCTGGCCAGCGGGCGATGCCAGAGGTACACGATTGTTTCGTCTTCAATCAGCTCGCCAAGGGTTGAGCTTGAAAGCACAAGCGAAACGATGGGAACCATTAGCCCAATTCCGAGTGCGGTAACCAGTGATACGCCGTCGGCGATCGCCTGTTGCTGGTCTGAAACCTGGCGGTTAATGCCAAGTGCTATGGCCAGTACGAGGATGCCGAAGCCGCCAACCAACGCCAGCCTTCCAACGGTAACTTGCTGACGTAGCAGCAGTCGGTAGAGGGCAAGCAAAGCTGTCATTGGCCGCCTCCAACCAGATACCGGAACACGCTCTCCAGATCGTCGTCAAGCGGCATCACTTCTTCCAGGCGGACGTGGCGCTCTTGACAGACCCGAGCGATGTCTCGACGGAACTGGCGAATGTTGTCTGTAACGATTTCCGCCTGGGTGGCGGTTGTTACCCGGCAGCCAACAACTGACCCGCCAGCCACGAGGGCCCCGGCCACGGCTCTGGCGTCTGCGCATTCCACCCGCACCCGCAACGGCTGATTTTCCATTAACCGGCGGATTCCGTGGTAGTCACCTTGAGCGGCGAGGCGGCCGTTTGCCATCACAACCACCCGAGAGCCAAACCGCTCGACCTCTTCAAGCACGTGACTGGAAACCAGAACGGTGCGGCCCTGCTGCCCAAGACTCTGGAAAAGAACGATCATCTGCTTCCGCTGTTTGGGATCCAGCCCGTTCAGCGGTTCGTCGAGCAACAGCACATTGGGTTGGTGAACCAGAGCGGCCGCGATCTTCACCCTTTGCCTCATGCCTTTTGAGAAGGCGCCAACTGGTCTTTCGATTCCGGGGTCTAGTTGAACCATGTCGAGCGCGGCTCGGGCTGCCCGATCTGGATCGTCAACGTTGCTGAGGATGGCGCCGAGGCGGACGACAGCGAGAAGATTTTCTCGCTCGAACACACCGTCTTGTTGGGGCACCAAGCCAATTCGGCCACGAGCCTGGGGGTCTGTGCGGGGGTCTCCGCCCGCCACCCAAACCGTTCCGCTGGTGGGAGCGGCCTGGCCAGAGAGCATCCGCAACAAGGTTGACTTGCCAGCCCCGTTTGGGCCAAGCAGTGCGGTTACGCCAGGCTGAATGGCCAGTGTGATGTTGCTGACAGCAACCAAAGGACCAAACGACTTCGAGACGTCGGTTGCCACTATTGCCGCGTCCGATGGCGGCCATGGGGCCTGTGCCGGCTGTGGCGGCTGTGGCGGTTGGGGTGGCTGCGGTGGTTCCGGCGGTTGTGGTGGCTGGGAGCTCATCGTCTGACCAACAGCCTTCGATACATGAGCCAAACAACCGCAACCGAGGCTGCCACCCACGCAAAGAATGCCAGCCAGAGGCTCCAGGTTGGGTTGGCTTCGGGGCCCCATAACCCACTCTCGCCATGAATTCGGAAGATCAGCTCTCTTGGAAGGTTCGGGAGGTTGGCCAGCCGTAGGTGGGGCGAGAGCTCTGCGTCTCTCACTAGGGAATCGGTGGCAATCGCAGATGCAGGCAGGACGGCCAGAACAGTGGCGGTTGCAACCACTACCCGGTCAGTGGTGGCGGCAATAGCCAGGGCGATGGAGGTGAACATAAGCCCCATTACCGAGGACCCAGCCAGGATCTTGGCGAACACCTCCATCCACTCAACCGGGCCGCTGGGGCCGCTATCTTGCAAAGAGAAGGCAATAAGCATCAGCAGGGGCGGCCCGAACGTAACAGCCAACAACAAAACGAACACGCCGATTGCCTTGCCAACGAGGTAGGTCGGGCGGCTCAAGGGCGAGGCAAGGTAGACGCCGAGCATGCCGGTGCGTCTGTCGTTGCACAGGAGCTGTGGAGCCACAAAGCCTGCCAGCAGGTAGATGGCGGCGATCACAAAGCCGTAGTAGCCAGCGTAGGTTGGCAGGAATTCTTCCTCGAAGTCGCCTGGGATCAAGGCGGCCGTTGCTATAAACCCCACGGCTGGCAGGTAGGCGGAAACAATTATGAGCACAGGAATTACCTTGTGCTTGGCTGACCGGCGCAGGCCAAGCGCATGGCGAACGCTGTGTTTGACCAGAGTGCGTATTGCGCCCCCTGGCCCGGTTCGTTCGCCATCGTATTTGCGATAGCCACGGTCGAAAATCTGAGCGTCGGTCATCCCAACCGGTCCAGGAAAACGTCTTCCAGGCTCAGCCTCCGTCGGTGCAGCCGAATGATGCCGATGTCGTTGGCTACGCAGGCATCCCGGGCCAGGTCAAAAACGCTGTCGTCAACCCCCTCTACTACCACCCGCCTTTGGCTCGTCGTAACGGTCAGACCATGAGCTCGAAGGAGGCTGGCCACACTTTCCACCTGCGCTGGTTCGGCATCAAGTTCCAAGTCAACACCGATGGCGTCGGTGTTGCGGAGCTCATCCAGAGGGCCCGAGGCCAGCGTTACCCCTTCTCCGATAATCACGACGCTGTCACAGATTGCCTCAACCTCGTCCAACAGGTGCGAGGACAGGATCACGTCGATGGCGAAGTTGGCCGAAACCCCCTTGATCAGGTCGAGCATTGCGTCTCGCTGCAATGGGTCTAGCCCGTCGGTTGGTTCATCAAGCAGTATCAGGGTTGGGTCGTGGGCGATGGCCTGAGCCAATTTGACCCGCTGGCGCTGCCCCGTGCTCATCGTGCCCATCGGTCGGAATCGTTCTTCACCGAGGCCAACCAACCACATCGCATCGCTGGCCCTGGTGTTGGCTTCGGTGCCCGGCAGCCCGTGGAGTTCGGCAACGTGACGAACAAAGTCAACAGCTTGCACATCGGGCGGAAGGGTGTGGTGCTCTGGGGCGTAGCCCAGCCGTTCTCTAACCTCGTGGCCATCAGACCAGGGGTCTTTGCCAAGAACGGTGAGGGTGCCGGCGTCTACTGGGTGGAGGCCGATGATCATCCCCAGAACCGTGGTTTTTCCTGCCCCGTTGGCGCCAAGCAGGCCTGTGATCCCGTGTTCGATTTCGAAATCCACGCCGTTCAGCGCAATGAACGAGCCGTAGCGCTTCACCAAACCTTGCGCCGTCACAAGAGCCACGAGCAGAGTGTGTCAGGTTGTGTCGCGAACCCCACCCACCAGCAGAGCTTCGGTCAAGAAGGCCACTGTTCGAGACCAAGCCAGGTCGGCCGCCTCAGCGTTGAAGTTGTGGCCAGCCTCGGCGAACCAGTGGCCTGCCCCTGGGTAGAGATGGAAGTCAGTTTGGTTGTCTCCAAGGCCGATGAAGCTTTCGGTGAGAACCCGTTCTTCTTCGTCGACCATGTTGTCTTCGGTTCCGAAGTGCCCTTGAAAGTTTGCTCTAGCCTCGTCAAAATCTATTGACTGGCCCCCGTAGTAGGTAACTACGCAACCGACAGACTCTGGAAGCCTGGCTGCCAGCCATAAGCCCATTGATCCGCCCATTGAGAATCCAATCACCCCGATTGGCTTGGTTTGTTCCAGAGCCACTGCCCGCAAAGTGTGGGCCGACGACATCACAAGGCCAGACAACTCATCCGGGCTCAACCCGGCCAGGCAAGCTTCGCCTTCGGCCACCGTGGTTGGCTGTATCCCGTTCAGGAGGTCTGGGGCTAGCACCGTGAAACCTAACTCTGCAACCCTTCCGCAGAACTCTCGCACCCAGTTGGTCAGCCCCCACCACGAGTGCAGAACCAGCACGCCAGGGCCCGCAGATCCTCCCGGAGGGTTGATCAAATAGGCGTCGCCCGCTTTGTAAGGCGGGGGCGGTTCCTGGTCGCTCATCGCTTCGACCGTATCCGGTCTGCCCGCATGCGCTCAGTCGTCAATAGCCTGATTGACGTGCTCCGTCCGCTGTCATGGCTTCGCTCGGCCTGGGACTTCGTGTTCGAGATCGGTAAGCGCTGGTACTACGGCGGCATTGGCGACCTCGCAGCCGGGGTCACGTTCTGGATCCTGCTCTCGCTCCCGGCCGTGATCCTGGCCATGGTCTCTGCCCTTGGCATCCTCGACTCGCTCCTTGGCCGCAGCCTGTCGACAGAGATTGAGGCCGACGTAACCGGCTTTGTCGAGCGAGTCTTCACCAGCGAGGCCGACGTAATTGCGAACGCGGTGGATCAGTTGTTTGCCCAACAGAACTCGGGGCTTTTCACTGTGTCAATCGCGCTGACGGCCTGGACCATCAGCCGAGGGTTTGCTGGATTGATTCGAGCCCTTGATGGCGTTTATGAAGTGGTTGACGGCCGGGCTTGGTATCACACTCGAGTTGTTGCGCTAGTTCTTGGCATTGGGAGCTTGCTGGTTTCGGTGCCCATTGTTCTGTTGGAGCTCTTTGTCTGGACCAGCTTCGATGGCGGGCCGGTGGAGACCATTTTTCGTTTCGTGGTTGCGGTTCTGATTCTGATTGCGTGGGCTTCGATGTTGTTTCACTATGGGCCTTCGGTTCACACTAAGTGGCGCTGGGACCTGCCAGGGGCCATTGTTGCTGCCGTTGGTTGGTGGGGGCTAACGGTTGGTTTCCAGCGTTACATCGATGTTGTCAACGGCCGGAACCAGGTGCTGAGCGCCATCGGTGCGTTCCTGCTTGCGCTCACCTGGGTGTGGGTGGCAGCCCAGGTTCTGCTGGTTGGAGCCGCGGTGAACACCCACGTTGGCAGCCTGCTTGGGCTTGACAGAAACCGGCGTGAGTGGAAGATCCCCGAAAAGATTCTTCGCACCGGCGAGATCCGAAAGATCGTGGTTGGTGAGGGTGTCGACGATGCAACCGACTCGGTCTGGCGTAAGTCGGCCGAGCGTTAGCCAACGCTGGAAGCGGCCGGAGACTAGGCGGCCGGAGATAGGGCCACCCGGAGGACATCACCGATCTCCTTTGCCAGGTGAATCGTCACCTGGCTGAGCACTTCGCTTGGAACATCTTCCAGGTCGTCGCCGTTGGCATGAGGCAAAATAACTTCAGTGATTCCCGCCCGGTGAGCGGCAAGAACCTTCTGTTTCACCCCGCCAATGGGCAGCACCCTGCCTTGAAGGGTGACCTCGCCAGTCATGGCGACGTTTGCCTTCACGGCTCTGCCGGACAGCAGGCTGACAATTGCGGTTGTCATGGTTACCCCGGCGGACGGTCCGTCCTTCGGGATGGCTCCGGCCGGGAAGTGCACGTGCAGCCGTCTGCCATCGGGCTGGGTGGCCCCAAACTCGTCGCCTACCGCAGCGACCACCGAGCGGGCGATGGAAGCGGACTCTTTCATCACTTCGCCAAGCTGGCCGGTAAGAAGCGGTTCCCCTTCGCCTTCAACCAGAGCTGTCTCAACGAACAGAACGTCTCCGCCTGCGCCTGTTACCGCAAGGCCGGTCGCGATGCCTGGGCGGTCGATCCGGTCTTCAACCTCTTCTGACGGTAGGGGCCTGCCAAGCAGGTCTCGGAGGTGTTGCTGATCAATGAGAATGGGAGC
>QIKW01000028.1 GCA_003231975.1 Acidimicrobiia bacterium | reverse complement strand
ATGGGAGACGTGCCCGGCCATCATGCAACGGCGAGACTCGCCCTCGACTCGACGCTCGGCCCCGACCGGCGAGTGCCTCCGATTGCGGATGAAAATCGCAGCCTCGTCTTCAGATTCGATTCGCTTTATGAGGACTCACCTGAGCTCGTAAATCTCGGGGCCGTCATCAGACAGCCGACCGAAGAAGCTGCAGGGTGTCCACTGACATAGTCGAACTACATTTCTGGGCGGGCCTGGCATCGGTCTACGCGACGGAAGGAACACCGTTTCTCATCTGGTTCGGGAGCGGCGCGGTCTTCGCGAGAGGCTGAAGTTTGACGAGGCCATGCCAGCGAGGGACTGGGCACCTGCGCCGGTCGCCACCGAGTTGTGCTTTTGCGATCGGGCATGGGTTGCTCGATCAGTGTTTCGAGTTGGTGGACGAGAGTCGCTCGGTCACAGCGAGTAGGCGGCAGATCTGGGGCCGGGTCGGTCCCTTCACGATGCGGCAGCCGACAGGTAGCGATGAGCGCTCGTGGGTGGCAGCTCGCACCAACATCAGCGTGTTCTAGTACCCCTCGAAGGCGAAAGGGTTCAGAAACTGCCGGTGCCAATAATACTGGCGGTCCGTCTCGGTCATGGTTGCCTCGTCCGCTACGACGCTCCATTCTGCTTCGATCACTTCGACTTGCCGGTCGATGATTTGGCGAGCCTCTGACTCGGAGAGCAGGTACACCGCTGCTGCCTTGACGCATCCAGCAAGTTGACTGAATCGAAACCCGTCACGCCCTATGGCCATCGCCTGGGCTGCCTCGCCTCCGGCCCGGAGCTGGGGGCAGATGTCATAGGCAGGCGTGAGTTCGAGATCACGACCGTCCCAGAACGCTGCATGGTTTCGCGCATGGTCGTCGGTGTTCCCGATCAGAATATTGAAGACAATCCGCGAGAACAGTTCACGAACAGCAGCGTCGCCCCTAACGAAGCGACTCCGCATTTGGTCCGCCAGGTCTGGGTACGTCGCATACCTCGCAATCATCTCGCCGAGTTCAAGGATCGTGAGGGCCGAGACCACACTCCTTCGTTCGTTGGTGCCCCGGCCTCGATCGAATCGCTCGACTATCAGCACATCCTTTCCTAGGGCTTGAACCAGGTCGACGGGCGCCACGTTCAGGCCGACTCGATGGGCGAGCGCCATCGCTACGTATTCGCCTTTCACTATCGGGTATGAGTCCGTCGACGAGGAGAACTTGGCGATCAACTTGCGATCGCCGTCGTTGAGAAGCGCCTTTGGCCTCGCACCCCCGATCGAGCTCCCGTGAAGCAGCGCTCCATCCAGTTCCATAGAGAAAGGAACACCGCTCTCGACGCGTTCTGCAGCCCGGAGGAGCTCCTCAAGAGACGCCCCGCCCCCTCGGGGAAGGTACTCGGTAGCGGACGTCTGGAAGTCCAACGCTCCAATGCGGTCCGAACCAGACTGGAGCAGATACGTGAGCGGACTCAGCTGAGCCGGATCAACGTCGCGCGGGGTCGATTCCAACAGGCTGCGCATGATGACTCGCTGTCCCCACGCATCGGGGCTGGCATCTGAGAAGCAACCGGCGATCTCAAGCTCCACTAGCGGCCGAATCCGCCCAGATCGAAGCGGAAGTTCAGGCTCATAGAGGGGGACTGCGCTCGTGTTTCTAAGAAACGACTGGCCGTAGTTGAAGACGTAGGTGGTCCCAACTGCTTCGATCCGACCTGCGACGACTGGTTCGTCTGCCCCAGGAAGCCAGGTCCACACGAATGCTTCGGACGGGCTCTCAGAAGTCATCCTTCACCGATCCCTCGGGCTTCCTCACACGCTGCGGGAGAAGAGCAAGTCGGTCTCTCGAACGCGTAGCTACCTCGCTGAGGCCTTTCGCATCAACGTCGAACAAGCGAACTCCGACAAGTGCGGCAACTTCGAACGCTGTACCTAGACCGACAGTCGGAGCACCGCTCTCTACCTTTCGCAGCGTGGTCGGAGTGATACCTGCGCGCGCAGCTAGATCCTTGTGGGTCCAACGACGCTCGCGCCTGGCCCGAGCTACCTCTGTGCCCAGAATCCGAGCGGCCTCAAGCGCATACGGCGAGTAGGTTCGGGTCTTCTTCACCATCGGCCTCCAGGGATATTATAATAGCTTTTAGAGGCTTAAACAACAATACAATTCACTTCTTGGTTGAGAGTGGTGCTCAGTCGAGTGACGCAGCCCCTTCCCGTTCCCGGGGTAGCGGGCGGCGAACAAGCCCTGGCCAACGACCCAACCAACTGCCTGACCGATACCACATATTCTCGGCAACGGAACTTAGAAGCGGGGACCACTTCCATCTAACGAACGACCGGTCGTCCGAGCCGAACGAGACCGCATCATCGCCCGGCGGTGGGGCTGAGACTTGTCGTGAAAGCGCTCAAGAATCGCCTAGAATCGTCCGATATGACTACCTGGCGTGGCTATTCCGATCGGGAATGGCTATGCTTTGAGGATTCTGATGACTCTTCTTCTGGAGAGTTTACGAGGGCCCATTCGGGCCCTCGTTCTGTTTTTCAGGTTGGGCGCTAGTGGACCGATGCGCCGTGTTCGTCGACGCTGGCTACCTCTTCGCCGAGGGTGGCAAGCTCTGCCACGGCACATCGAAGCGCAAAGACGTGCAGCTCGATGGCGCCGCCGCGTGCGAATACCTCGTTCAACTTGCGAGCAAAGCCTCTGGCCTCCCGTCACTTCGCACCTACTGGTACGACGGGGCGCGAGATGGTGTTCCGACGACTGCCCAACAGCTCATCGCAGCGCTCCCCAACGTCAAGCTCCGTCTTGGCCGCCTCAACTCGGCGGGCCAACAGAAGGGCGTAGATGCGTTGATCTATCGGGATCTGATGACCCTCGCACGGGAGCGAGCCATCAGCGATGCGTTCTTGCTCTCGGGCGACGAGGATCTGCGAGAAGGTGTCAGGAGCGCCCAGGACATGGGTGTCCGCGTCACGCTGCTTGGTGTGGCAACCCGCGATGGAGGCTGGAACCAGTCGAAGCAGTTGGTGAATGAGGCTGACGAGGTCCGGGAACTCAAACTGGGCGAGCTATCGAAGTTTCTCGAGAAGCGGCAGGCACCGGCAGACAACACGATCAGCAACGCAGATCCGGGCAAGGCGGTCGAAGCGGCGGCAACCCAGTACGCCCAGAAATGGCTGAGTAGCTCCACGGATGAAGAACTCAGCTCACTCTTGGCAGTCCGCCCCCGTATCCCTGGGACCCTCGACACTGAGCTTCTTGTCGCCGTGGAACACACCATCGGGGGAAGCCTGCGAGGTCACGATCCGCTGCGGCGAGTAGCTCGACGTGCCTTCTGGGATGGTCTCAACAAACGCCCCTGACCCCGAAGCTAGCGTCGACGCGAACTCGCCTGGTAAGTCGCCGGGCATGAATACATGTTGGTCTCCCTGGGATATCTCTATCTGGGCTGGTCGAGCTCGCTCGACCCAAGCGTAACAAGGGGGTATGACACACCGAAAACACCGGTTCTCACTACCAACAGCGACCGACTGTGCACCTAGAGTGAGGAAAACGCGCCCGCGGACGCGCCCGCCCGAACCGAGGACCAGATCTCGGTTCACATAGAAGCGTCGGAAGTCGAGCCAAGTGAAGCTGCTCGGACGCATGGTTTGGCCCGGGTCATCGAGGTGGGCGCCGCTGCTGTCCCCCGCCGTCTCACTTTGGCGATCTGGCCTGGATCTGACGCGGCATCCGATTCGTAGCATCATCTTCAGATGACAAAAGTTCTCATTCACGGAGTTCCCGAGACCGCCCACATCTGGGGGCCGCTGCAAACCGCGCTGGCCAGCCAGGGAGTGGAAGATCTCGTTGTGCTGCACCCTCCTGGATTCGGGGCGCCAACACCCGAGGGCTGGATGGCCACACCGGCCAACTACGTGGCCTGGCTGGCCGAGGAGCTTGGGGGCATCGAGGGCCCGATCGACTTGTTAGGCCACGACTGGGGAGCGGGCTATGTGTATGGCCTGGTTGCCGAAAGACCCAAGATGATTCGCTCTTGGGCCGCCGACGTGGCAGGCCTGCTGCATCCAGATTACGAATGGCACGAAGCGGCGAAGGCCTGGCAGACGCCAGGTGAGGGCGAGGGGGCCATAGATTTCATGCTTGCCATTTCTAACGACGACCGAGCAGCGGCCTACGCCGACCTCGGCCTGCCGCCAGAAATAGCGGCGCCAATGGCCGCCGGGTTCGATGCTGAAATGGGCCGCTGCATTTTGGAACTCTACCGAGCGGCCGTGCAGCCAATACCAACCGAGATGGGCAATCAACTGGCGGCGGCCGAACGCCGGCCCGGCCTCGTTATAGACCCCACTGCCGACGCCTATGTTTCACCAGAGCTGGCAGCCCCGGTTGCCGACCGGTTGGGGGCCAAGGTGCTAACCCTTGAGGGCGAAGGCCACTGGTGGATGGTGTCTGCCCCCGAGGCAGCCGCCAAGGGCCTTGCCGATTTCTGGAAGTCGCTTTGATGGGAGCGGCGTTCGCCGAATGACGAACGACCTCTGGATTCGAGGCGGTTCGGTTGCCCTGCCCGGAGAACTCGTCGAGGCAGATCTCTTGCTTCGAGACGGGCACATCTGTGCGATCGAGGAACCCAACTTGGATCCGCCGGAGCCCAGCTTCAACGCGGCCGGGCTGTTTGTGCTGCCGGGGTTTGTGGACCTCCAGGTAAACGGCGGCTGGGGGTTGGATCTCACCAGCAATCCGGGGGCGGTATGGGAGCTTGGAGAGCAGCTGCCGTCGGCGGGTGTAACGGCCTGGCTGCCGACGCTAGTTTCGCCAGGCAGCCGAACCCGGGACGAAGCTCTGGCCGTGCTGGATGCCGGGCCACCTCGTAGCTGGAGCGGGGCAAAACCCTTGGGTTGGCACTTCGAGGGCCCGTGGTTAAATCCGCGGAAACGAGGGGCCCATCGCCAATCGGCGATTCGCCTGCCGCCAGCAAAGTTGGACACCGACGGGTCTCCAGCGCTGGTAACTCTGGCTCCTGAGATTGAGGGAGCAGGCGAACTTATTGCCGATCTCCGCCGGCGCGGAATCGTGGTTTCGATAGGGCATACGTTGGCGTCTTCTTCGGAGGTGAAGCAGGCGCTCCGGGCCGGAGCGTCGATGGGCACCCATCTGTTCAATGCAATGTCGGGGCTTGATCATCATTCGCCTGGCGCGGCGGCTGGCCTGCTTGACAGCGACGCCTGGTTGGGCCTGATTGTTGACGGCCATCACGTTGCCCCCGAACTGGTGCGCCTCGTCTGGGGGGCGCACGCTTCCCGAGTTGTGCTTGTTAGCGACGCAATGGCGGCCGCCGGTTTGGCCGACCAGAGTTCAACGCTGGCCGGGAAGGGTGTCACCGTTGCAAACGGGGCCGCCCGCCTTGCCGATGGAACCCTCGCAGGCAGTGTCATCAGCATGGCCGAAGCCGTCAGGAACCTCGTCGCTACAACGGGTTGCGATCTGATCGAAGCCGTTGCGGCCGCGTCGACCAACCCGGCCCGAGCCCTCGGCAGAACCGACATCGGAGAAATTAGCCAAGGCTTCAGAGCCGACTTTGCTGTACTAGACCAGGATCTCAAAGTGGTGGCAACGTTCGTGAACGGCAGCCTCGTCTTTTCGCGCCCGGCGAACTGATCAGCTAGGCAGCGTTGGCGCCCCTATTGCGGCATCAACCACTTGGATGAACCGGAGCCACAGTTCACTCGCCCATGCGGCGCCGTCGTCTAGAAAAACAGACCGAAGCTGAAGCCGGATCTCATCGTCCAGTTCCGGGCTGACCTCTTCTGCTCCGTGGCGCCAGGCGTCGGCCCGCAGCGCTTGAAGCACTGTGACGGGGTCTACGGTTCCGTACTCAAGGGCAACACCAGTAACCTCGGCATCAGGAAGCCATTTGGGCACCTGGCTGAGCCACTCGCCCATGACCGGGGCGGAAACCGAAGTGTTGTCAACCATGGAAGTTACCTCGCCCCACAACTGCTGGGCCCGCTTGAAGTCAGCGGCGCCGCTGCCGGAGGGCGAGATCAGCTCGCCATGGCCCCAAGGGCCAAGGCCGGTGTGAAGATCAACGATGGTGACCCGAGCCGCAGCGGCCGCGAACTTGGTAAGGATCTCCCGCAGCGACCGATGAGACCACGTGGGCCCGGTGCCGCCGTAGAACACGCCGTTTGGGTGGCTGTACTGACCGCCTGAGATGGCCGCCTGCACCTTTTCCAGGCCCTCTGCAACAACGAGATCGAGTAGCGCCGCAGTGGATTCAGCCTGCGCCTCGGCCGTCCATTCAGGCGGCACAACCAGAGAGGCAATGGCGTCGTAATCTGGGCTGGCGGGGACTGGTTGTGACCAGTCGACAAAGTTGCGGTTCAGATCAACGTTGTCTTCGTTGACGCGGCGATCGAACGAGAAGCCAAAGGGGTTGATGCCGTGAACCAGCACCACCGCAGTGTCGTCGGGGATGGCCGGGCCAAGCTCCACCCAGGCGGACTGCAAAGCACTGCCCGCATAGCCCTCCACTCCGTGAGTGGCTGAAACAATCAGCAGAACGTGGGGCGCATCAACCGGGCCAAACCCCACCACATCTGTGCCTAGCGCCTCGCCGTTTCTCCCAAGCAGAGGGTGATCCCACACCATTGGGGCCTCACCAGCCTTGGTGGCAGCAGCAACAAACCGGGCTCGGGCGGTGGCGTAGTCTGAATCGATTGGGCGCACGGGAAGAATCTAGCCGTACCTCTGTTGCAGCGGCGGAGCGATGTTCATCGAGAAGCCGTAAAGAACCGTTGCGCCCAGAATCATCAGGATCCCCCACGCCTGCGACGAGCCATTGCCGATAGACGGGGTGCTCGTCAAGACAATTCCTATGAAGCCAACCGCAATCCCCAGCAGCTGAGCGCCGCGGGTTCGCTGGCCGAGGAATCGAGCGGCAATCAGCGTGACAAAGATCGGCGTTGCCCCGTTCAGGAGGCCGGCAACAGCGCTGTTCACGTGGGCTTGGGCCAATGGGAAAATCGTGAACGGAATGGCCAACCAGATCAGTGCCAACAGAGCGATGCGTGCCAATGGCCGTATGGATTGAGCCACGAATAAAGAAGAACCGGAAAACAAACGCTTGCGTAGACCCGGCGCGGTCACCCAGGTGCTAGAAAGCTCCGGTGCGCGAACCCTCTGACAGACCAGAACTTCGACTGCTGGGCCGCCGAATCCTGGTGGCAGGAGCTGGCACGAGAACCACTTCTGACCCAGAAGCCCCAATGGGGAACGGGCGGGCTATCGCCGTTTTGGCCGCCGCGCAAGGGGCAACCGTTGCCTGTGCCGATATCTCGGCTGAGGCCGCGGCGACAACCGCGTCGCTAATCACCGATGCCGGGGGCAAGGCCATTGTGTTGGCCGCCGACGTAACCGAACAGGCCGACTGTGTGCGCCTTGTTTCTGAAACAATTGCCGAACTTGGAGGCATCGATGGGCTGGTAACCAATGTTGGGGTTGGCGGTGGACGAGACCTTGGCGGCACAAGCGCTGATGAGTGGGACATGGTGCTGGCTACCAACCTCCGCTCTCATGCTCAGCTTTGCGGTGCCGCTCTTGAAGAGATGGCGACGGGATCAGCCATTGTGTTGATCGGCTCGATCGCGGGCCGACGCCCCGGCAGCCGCATGCCTGCATACGACGCATCGAAGGCCGCGCTTGAAGCTCTCAGCCGCCATGTGGCGAAGGAAGGAGCGAGGCAGGGCATCAGATCCAACATCGTGGTTCCGGGCCTGATTGACACTCCCCTAGGACGAATGGCAACAGCAGGCAGGCCGTCTCGGGCCAAGTCTCCGATTCCGCTTGGCAGGCAAGGCACCGCGGGCGATGTGGCCGACGCGGTGATCTTTATGTTGTCAGATGAGGCTTCCTACATCACCGGCCAAGAGTTGGTGGTTGACGGCGGGTTGTCGACCCTGGTCTGAACCGACGGCTCAGCCTGGGTCTAATGAGGAGCGCCGATAGGCGCACCGACCAATGTGATAGTTCGGTGTTCGCCGAGTCAGCGAGGCGAATCAGCCATCGAGCCCTCTACCTATTCGCTAGGCCCTAAGTTGGTGATGATCTCCATCAGGGTGGTGCCGCAGACTTCCTGGGTGAGGAGCGATATATCGGGGTTCTCCATATCGAAGTCGGTGCCGAATTCTTCGGCCAGGCATTCTGCGGTTTCCTGGTCTATCCCCAACTGGTCAAATAGCCCCTGAACAGTCTCGGGGCTGATGTTTTCGAGTGCTTCGGGGTCGATTCCTTCCGGAAAGATCATGCCGGGGCCTGGCTGATCAGAGTTTTGGGCAATTCCGCAGACCTCTTCCAGGTAGGCCCCGATCCGAACTCCGGCAGCATCGAATTCCGAGGTGTCCATGGCACCGAATCCGGCGGCGAAACCTTCGTCGAAGACGTTGTAATCGAACTCCTCCATCAACGCTCGCATATCCCTGAAGCCAGCGAGGGTTGTCTCGAATTCGCCTTTGATTTCGGATGGAGCGATCTCAAGTACCTCGGCCCACTCCTGCTCAACCTCGTCGAAAAACTCAGGACCGTCCAGCGGGCTGGAGGTTACGATGGGGCCGTTCTCACGGAACCCGCGTGCCCGCAGGCAAAACTCGCCGTTGCCATCACCAGAAAACTCCTCGTCGGCTGGCGGATCAACTTCAGGGGCGGCATCTTCGGGAGGCGTGCCTGCTTCAGAAGAGTCGGATTCCGTAGCGCTTTCGGCCGAGGATGTGCTGTCTCCCACCGATGTGTCGTCGCCCTCGCAGGCACCGGCTATCAGCGCCAGAGACATGAGCAGTCCAACTACGTATTTGACAATGCGCATTGTGTCCTCCGCTCGTATGGAAGTGCCCGATGTCCGCGATACCTGTCGACGTGCCATCGGCGCCTGCCGACGATCATACTGGGGACCACCACGCGTTGGCCTTCAGCGGCTGACCACACCTATTCCGAACTCGGTTCCCGAGTCCAGAATGGCATCGAAAAGGTACTGCCCGAAGGATCTGTCGCAGGCGATCAGGTAAGAGGGAATACCATCGGCATCGTTACGAACCAGGTCGCAGCTCACCTTGGCCACAGAGGCCGAAACAACAGCTCCGTCTGGAGTCATCAGATCAGACCAGTCAAGGCCGCAGACCTTTTCCAGAGCATCGCTTGACGCCGGGCCGGTTAGCCGAAAGAGAGCACGGCTGTGCGTGTGGTCAACAATGCTGACGTGACCAGACCGGTCAAGGCCGTCAACTACCAGGTTCGCAGAGCCAGGCGAGCCGAGCACC
>QIKW01000005.1 GCA_003231975.1 Acidimicrobiia bacterium | reverse complement strand
ACCTTTGGCGGCGGCTCGTTCGGGGGCGGTTCTTTCGGCGGGGGCGGCAGCAGCAGCGGCTGGTGAACCCAGGTTGGCTACATGGCGGCGGCGTGGTTCGTGTCAACGCGGGCAAGCGCGTCTGCCAGCTCTTGGATATTGGTGTTGGACAAGTTGGTGATGGTTGCCCGAACAGCAGGTGGTGAGACGATGCGGTACGGGTCAGCAGCGCGAATGGCAATGCCTGCGTTTCGGGCCGACTCAACGGCGGCCTGCTCATTGCTGGTTGGGATCCAAACATTCAGCCCGGATCTGCCAGTGGCCGCTATACCTCTGGCCGACAGCGCCTGGATCAGGGCGTCTCGGCGTTGCTGATAAGAGCGGGCCGCCTCTTCAACCAAGCGCTCGGTTTTGTTGTTGGTAAGCAGGTGGGCTGCGGTCCGCTGAAGGATGTGGCTAACCCAGCCAGGTCCGTTGCTCACCGCGACCGTGACCCGAGCAATCGTCTTTTGGTCTGCGGCAACAAGGGCCAACCGAAGATCTGGCCCCATTGACTTTCCAAGCGATCGCACCGTTGCCCAACGCTGGCCCGGCGGTGTGATGCTTTGATACTGCGTGCCTGCAACCGGCCCGGCGTGGTCGTCGATGATCAGACAAACTGACGGGTGGGGGCGCAAAACCTCGCTTAGCTGCGCGGCTCTTTCCTCTGTCAGTGCAGCTCCGGTTGGGTTCTGCGCTCGTGGTGTCACCACCAAGCCCGCCAGCCCAAGCTGCAATGCGGCTGCTAGCCCATCGGGGGTGATCCCGTTGGGGTCAACGGGCAGCGGCACCAGCTGCAAGCCTGCTGCCCGGCACAGTTGATGCAGGGGGATGTGGCCGGGATCTTCAACCCCGATCCGGTCTCCCACCCGGAAACCTTGAGCGGCCAACACCCTTTCGATCGCATCCATGGCGCCGGACGTAATGGTGAGGTGCGAAGCAGCAACGCCGTCGGCGGCAAACAGCTTCTGACCTGCCGAGGCCAGACTGTCCAGCATCATCGGGTCTCCGTAGCGAGCCTGGGGGGCCTGCGCGGCGGAAGCCAATGCTGCGGCGAGGGGTGGAAGCATGGCGGGATCGGGGGTTCATCCTGCGGCTACCGCAGGCGAGCCAAGGGACTTAACGGCAACCCTGGGGGCCACTCGGCTGCCCTGTCGGCCACGGCCAACCACCATGCCCCGCTCTCGGAGCCTGCGGTACGCCGCGGCCACCGTGGTCGGCGAAACCCCGAGGCTGGCAGCCAGTTCCCGAACCGGCACAAGCTGGTGGCCTGGCAAAAGGTGCCCCTGGTTCACCTGTTCTTCGATCTGGTCGCTAATTTCGCTTGCCGAACGAGCTGCCATCGGACTATTGTACCACAGCATGACGAAGAATGTACCAGTACATAATGACCCGATTAGCCCGGATGCGGTCCCGGACCAGATCCGGGTGAGGCGGGCCGAAGCCCGGGCGGACTACCAGACCGAGTCCGTCTACGCCGTGATCGACGCTGGCTTGGTGGCTCACGTTGGCACAATTCGCGCTGGTCTTCCGGTTGTGATTCCGATGTTCTGCGTGAGAGACGGAGACACTCTGTTGTTGCACGGAGCACCGGCCACGGGCGTTATTCGTCGGGGCCAAGAGGGCATTGACGTGTGTGTGACTATGACCCTTCTTGACGGTTTGGTTCTGGCCCGTTCGTCTTTCCACCACTCGATGAACTACCGCTCGGTTGTTGTGATCGGCACAGCTGAAGTGCTTACCGACCACGACGAGAAAGACCGCGCCCTTGACCTTTTTGTTGAGCGGCTGATGCCTGGTCGCCAAGCCGAGCTGAGGCCAACCACGAAAAAGGAAGTTCAGGGAACCGGGGTGCTTCGTTTGTCGTTGGCCAATGCCTCAACCAAGAGCCGAACTGGGCCCCCGATTGATGACGAGGAAGACTATGACCTTGATGTTTGGGCCGGAGTTGTGCCGATGCACACTGTGTACGAGGCGCCGACGGACGACCCCAGGCTTCGGGCCACAGTGCCGGTGCCGGACAAGGTGACCGATCTTGTTGGCGGCGCCACCGGGGGTGTTACCGGGTGATGCGTTTGGCCGACCGACGCTGGTGGCGTTCCAGGGCCAGGCGAACCAACTCGTCTATTAACTTCCCGTAGCTAAGCCCCGAGGCCTCCCACGTCTTTGGGTACATCGAGATCGGGGTGAAACCGGGAATGGTGTTCAGCTCGTTCAGCAAGGGACCGCGGCCGCCTTCCTCAACCAGGAAGTCTGCTCTTGCCATTCCCTCACACCGCAGCGCCCGGTAGGCCTGTTTGGCCAATGCCTGAAGCTCGGTTGTTAGCTCGGCCGAGATTGGGGCCGGTACCAAAAGCTCGGCTTCGCCTGCGTTGTACTTGTCTTCGTAGTCATAGAAATCGGCGGCTGGGCGGATTTCTCCTGGCACCGAAACCCTGATGTCGTGGTTGCCGAGGAGGGCCAGCTCAATCTCGCGCGCCTCCACTCCCTCCTCAAGCACCAGCAACTGGTCATAGGAAAATGCCTTCGCAACGGCGGCCTGGAGTTCATCGAAGTTGGTGGCCTTGCCAACTCCGACCGAAGAGCCCATGTTGGCCGGCTTCACAAAGATGGGGTAGCCGAGACGTTCAGCGATGGCCGCCAGGGCTTGGGGTGATGGCTCGTCTGCCTCATCGAGCGACGTCCAACGAGTTTGGGGAATGCCAGCGGCCCCAACCAGCGTCTTGGCCATCACTTTGTCCATAGTTACCGCCGAGCCCAGAACGCCGCTGCCAACGTAGGGAATCCCAGCCATTTCAAGCATGCCCTGGAGTGTGCCGTCTTCGCCAAGCGGGCCATGGATCAGAGGGAACACCACCACTTGCTGGTCGCTGTCGGGACGACTTGAAGCCACTGCGGTGAGGCTTACGCCCTTGCCCTCGGGAACCAGGGCCGCGGGCAGTGAATCAACCCCTTTGGCCAGGGCGGCCATTGCCTCCTCGGCCTGAACGAACTGGCCCTGGCGGGTAACGCCAACAGCTTCGATTTCGTAGTGGGCGGGATCGGCCGCGGCCAGAACGTGGCTGGCGGTTGCGCAGGACACATCGTGTTCGGCGGACCGACCACCGAACACAACAATCAGCCGGATCGGAAGCATTCAGGAACGGTAGCCCGGCGGCTGCGGTCAAAGGGTGACACAGAACATGAGATGCCGCACCGCCTGATGGCAGTGGTAGACCACAGTGGTGAAGTTCAGCGCAAGCCAGGTGGCTCAGATTGTCGGCGGCGAACTTGTTGGCCCCGATGTTGAGGTTGACGGGGCCACTATCGACTCACGGTCGGTTGCGCCAGGCAACCTCTTTGTGCCAATCATCGCCGAACGAGACGGCCACAACTTTGTTGAGGGGGCCCTGGCAGCAGGAGCAGCCGCCTACCTTTGCTCGAAGCAGCCAATGGGCGGCTCGGCCATCTTGGTTCCCGAAACAGGAACTGCCCTGGTTGCCCTTGGTGCGGCTGCTCGGAACTTGTTGGCGTCGTCGGTGCCGGTGGTTGGGGTAACCGGAAGTGTCGGCAAAACGTCGGTGAAGGATCTCATTGCCGCAGCGGCCGGTGCCGTCGTTCGTACCCATGCGAACCCGGCGTCTTTCAATAACGAGCTTGGCCTGCCGCTTACCCTGATCAACGCCCCGTCAAACACCGAACTGGCAGTGGTGGAAATGGGGGCCAGGGGAGCGGGCCACATTGCCGATCTCTGTCGGATCGCCAAGCCAACGATTGGCGTGGTTACCAGAGTGGTTGGTGCTCATACCGAGATGTTCGGGTCGCTGGACGCCATCGCCGTAGCTAAAGGTGAGCTGATCGAGGCCCTCCCGGCCGATGGCACTGCCGTGCTTAACGCAGATGATTCGCGAGTTGCTGCGATGTCGTCCCGCACCGATGCTGCTGTGCTGAGCTTTGGCACAACGGGAGACGTGCGGGTTTCAGACATTCGGCTCGACCAACAACTGCGGCCGAGGTTTAACTTGGAAACCCCTGTTGGGTCAGCCGAAGTTCAACTGTCGGTGGCAGGCGAACACATGGCGGTAAACGCGGCGGCCGCGGTTGCTGTCTGTCTTGCTTCCGGGCTTGCCCTTGATGGCATTCTTGGTGGCCTCGAGGGTGCGTCGTTGAGTGCTGGGCGGATGGCGGTAACGGTCACCGCGGTGGGGGCCACAGTGATAGATGACGCCTACAACGCCAACCCGGCGTCGGTGAGGGCCGCCCTTGCCGCTCTGCAAGCGTTGGAGGCAAGCCCGAAGGTGGCAGTGCTTGGGGTAATGGCCGAGCTTGGGCCCGAGGCGGTGGCCCTGCATCAGGCTGTTGCCGCCGATGTGTTGGCGGCCGGAGTGCATCTGATTGCGGTGAACGCCCCGCAGTACGGATCCGAGGCCCAGCACGTAAACAGCATCGAAGAGGCGGTTCAAGCCCTTGGGCCGCTAACCCCGGGCCACGGTGTGTTGGTGAAGGGCAGCCTTGTTGCCGGTCTCCAGCAACTGGCCCAAATACTGACTGGCCAGCCCTGATTGGCGGCCCTGCCTTGCCTGGCAGCCCTGACCGGCAGACGTCCGCGGCAGTAGCCTCCCAGGGCGATGTCAACATCCCCATCAGAACCTGGTGCCGCAGGCCTTCCAAACCGATGGATCCTTGGGGCCCGTCCAAAAACGTTGCCTGCTGCGGTAGTTCCCGTAGCGCTGGGCACCGCCGCCTTTGCCGCCGACGCGGGAGGGCTGGGCCAGGTGATCTGGTGGCGGGCCGGGGCCGCACTTGTGGTTGCGTTGGCACTACAGGTTGGCACCAACTTTGTGAACGACTACGCCGACGGCCAGCGCGGCACCGATGACCAGCGTGTTGGCCCCGTCCGCCTGGTTGCATCCGGGTTGGCGTCGGCCAAGCAGGTGAAGCTGGCAGCTGCTGCTGCGTTTGCGGTTGCCGCGGTGGTTGGCGGGTTGCTGGCGCTGGTGGTTGGGCCCGAACTGTTTGCGGTTGGCGCGGTGTCGATACTTGCTGGCTGGGCCTACACCGGCGGGCCGCGCCCATATGGGTATTTGGGCCTTGGCGAGGTATTTGTGTTCGTATTCTTCGGCCTGGTGGCGGCAATGGGCTCCTACTACGTACAGGCCAAATCACTGTCGTTGCTGTCCTTTGAGGTGGCCGTGGTTGCAGGGGTTTTGGCTGTTGCCCTGCTGGTTGTCAACAACCTGCGAGACATCCCCGGTGACACCGTGGCGGGAAAGCGAACCCTTGCGGTGATGGTGGGAGACGGTCGAACCAGGCACTTCTACGTGGGGCTGCTGGTGGTGGCTGCTTTGTTCGTATTTTCCATTGCCGCTCGGCGACCTGGCGCGGTGGCAGCCCTGCTGGCGTTGCCGCTTGTGGTCAAGCCGGTGCGGGCCGTCCTGGCAGGAGCCGAGGGGGCCAGCCTTATCCCGGTTCTCGGTCAGACCAGCCGAGTCCAGCTGGTAGCAGGGCTATTGTTGGCCATCGGTTTGGCCGCCACGGCCTAGCGTCCTGCCCCTGACACCACACTGGCCAGGCTCAATCGTGGCCTAGGCCTGCCGATGGGATCGGGTGACGTCTGCCTCTCACAGCGTGAACAGCCGCAAGCAGGCTGACTCGCGTCCCGCGGGCCCAAGCCGAATGAATAACAAGCGGCAGCAGAAGATCCTGAAGATGGTTGACGGCTATGACTCAACCCGCACCCTGTCAGAAGCTCTGAAGTACGTTCTTTGGATCTCGGTACTGGTTGGGGTTGGCATGATTGGGACCGGTGGCCTGGCCGCGGTGTCATCGTCAAGTTCGGTTGAAGATGCTCAGCGATATCTGGTGGCTATTCGCACCGGACCATCGATTCTGTTCCTGTTCACAGGGCTGCTCTGCGTTGCCTGGATGGTGCGAAGCCGAAGCAACGTTCGGCACCTCGGTAAGAGCAAGAGGATTGGAGTTTGGAAGAGAATTAAGGCGCACCTTGTGGCCTTTGTGGGCGCCGTACTTCTGACGATTGGTGCCTTTATTGTTCCAGATCTGGGCCCGCTGCTCGTCCTGCTGGCGCTTGTCCTGATTCTCTATTCCTCGATGTGGTTCCAATTCCTAATGCTGGACTCGGTCCGGATGCTTTGGAGAACGTCGGCCTCGGGCCAAGAGCTTGGTCAGGAAGAAGATGTTGCTCACTTTGTGCTGATCTGGTTTTGGGCATGGATCACCTTTGCCTTCGCCCTCGGCGTGGGTGATGTTCCCGCTCTGGCCGTTCCGACTCGAGGGCTGGTTTCAATAATCGGGGGGATTGCCCTCATAGTTGCTGCGATTCTGGCCGCCAGGGTGGTTGTTGAGATTTCGCGTCGCCAAGACGCTCGGCTTGAAGCCATCATGAACAACGTCGACGACGACAAAGCTGTTTCGGTCGCGCCGGTTACCACGTCGCAGATTCAGTCTGCGTGGTTGGACTCTGAGTCTCTGATCGAGCTCCCAAATCGCTGAGCCACTCAGTGATGGCCGACAACCGAGTCGGGCCGCTTCGCCCTACCCTGAGCATCTTCATTCGGTTCGGTCAAGATCTGAGAGGGGTTTCGCTGCGTGGCGACCCACTACACAAGGCTTGGCGTCGCCCCAGACGCAGCCGCCAACGATGTGCAGAAGGCGTATCACAGCCAGGCCCGCCGTTGGCATCCCGACCGCTTTGTTGGCCGGACCGAGGCCGAATCCAGCCGGGCCGAAGATGCCATGCGCAAGGTCAACGAAGCCTGGCGGGTGCTTGGCGACCCAACCCGGCGCCGCCAGTACGATCGGGAGTTGGCTGCTGCGGCCGCCGGGGCCTCCTCGGTTGGCGAGGCCATTAACAGCAACGATGGGGTTACCCGGATAGATCCCCGGCTTCTCGACCCGAAGTTCCTGGCGGCCAGAAGGCAACAGCAACAAGAAGAACTAGAGGCGCACCGGTCTGGAGCTGTGCGGGTGTTGGCAACGGTTGGGTTCTTTGGGCTGCTGATCGGGATCTTTGTGTTCACTGCCTATGCCAACGGTTCGCGGGCCACCGCGCCAACAACCACTGTTTTTGGTCCAGACATTGGGGTTGAGGCAGGGGCCTGTGTGCGCCAGCTGAGCGACGGCCAGTTGCTGACTGTGCCGTGCGAGGGAACAAAGGACGGCGTCGTGATTGGGGCCAGAGAGCTGGAAGGCAGTTGCCCAGCGCGCACCGTTCGCGAAGCGCTGCTGCCGAACGGAATCGTTGTTTGCCTCGGCTAATGAGCTGTTGTGAGAGGTGCGAACAACTCGGTTGGGAACGTTGGGCGTAGGCCAACTTCAAGAAACCCCAAAGGCCGCTAGGCCGACGGGTTTCCGGGCTTCGCTTTTGGGCGAAACCGGCGTGGATTTCGATGTTTGTGTAGCAAACTCGGTTAGGGCTTCGCCGTAGGCGAAACCGGCGTGGATTTCGATGTTTGTGTAGCAAACTCGGTTAGGGCTTCGCCGTAGGCGAAACCGGCGTGGACCGTACAAGACTTGAACTTGTGACCTCTCGCGTGTGAGGCGAGCGCTCTAGCCAACTGAGCTAACGGTCCGGCTGCGAAGAGCTTAATGTGTCAGCCAACCGGGGCAACCCGGTCGGTGGCGAAGACTTCTTCGAATGCGGCCATGGCCTGGATCACCCCAACGTCGTCCAACTGTCGGCCAAAGACCTGCAGGCCAACGGGCATGCCGTCGGCAGTGAACCCGCAGTTGACAGAGCCAGCCGGATTGCGGGTGAGGTTCAGCCCGTATGAGAACGCAACCCAGCCCGGTTGTTCCTCGCCGTTAATCACTCCGTCGTGCTCGACGAATGGTGTCTGGCCGGCGCACATTGGTGTGAGGATCAGCGGCGCTTGCTCGAATGCTCTGTCGAGATCGAGGTTGAGGTTGTGGATGGCGTCAAACGAAGCCAGTAGGTCAACACCAGATACCGCTAGGCCGGTTTCGATCTGGAAGCGCAGCGAGCGGTCTATCTGGTCCCAAGCCGGGGTGTTGGCCAGGTGGCCTTGGGTTCTGGCTCGCAGCGCGGTCCAGATTGTGAACCATGCGATCAAGGGGTCTTCATCCCAGATGTCGTTTACGATGGAAACCTCAACGCCTGCGGCCTCCAACTGCTTGACCGCCTCAAGGCACACTTCAGCTATCTCGTTGTCTACTTCGGCGAAGCCCATATTTGGTGAGAACACAACGCGGCCCGGAAGACGGACCGAAGTTGCCGCTTCATACCAAGGCGAGCCGGATCTTGGCAGCGAAAACGGATCGGTGGGGTGAGGGCCAACACAGACGTCGAGGGCGAAGGCGGTGTCTGCGATGCCGCTTGCCATCGGCCCCTTCACTGTCAGCAGGCCCGAGCCCGGAGGGGTGGGGCCGCCCAACGGCACCCTGCCTTGGGTTGTCTTGAGTCCGGAAAGCGCGCATAGCGCAGACGGGATGCGGATGGAGCCGCCGCCGTCAGACCCGGTTGCCAACGGAACAATCCCGGCGGCAAGTGCAGCTGCTGAGCCTCCAGAGGATCCGCCAGGGGTTCGCTCGAGGCTCCAGGGATTGCGAGTGATTCCTGTTAGCTCAGACTCGGTCAGGCCCTTGTGCCCATAAGCCGGAGTTGTTGTTTTGCCGATGATCACACAGCCAGCGGCCCGCAATCGGGCCACCAGAACCGAGTCGCCGACGGCTGGGGTGTCGGTGGAAAGGGGCGAGCCGTACCGCGTGGGGAACCCGGCGGCGTCTTCCAGATCCTTCACCCCAACAGGGATTCCGGCCAGTGGGCCAACGGATTCTCCGCCAACCAGCCGCTTGTCAACATCGTCGGCCTCGGCCAGGGCTCGTTCAGGATCGACGCACACAAACGCATTCAGCTGAGGCTCAAGTTGGGCCACTCGATCAAGTGCGGCCTCGGTTACTTCCCTGGCTGAAATCTGCCGGCTGCGAACGTTCGCTGCCACGTCTACAAGTCGGTGCTTGCGAAAGTCCATTGGGGCAACCTAGGAGACACAAGGGCCATTTGGTAGTCAAAGTTGGCTGATTCCTGTGTTCTGATGCTCTGGGAGGCGGCGCAATGTTCGCAGCCTTTCGCTTGGGAGGGTGATATCGGGTTGCCGTTGGCTGCTGATCTGGCTGGACTGCTGGGATGAGCGATGCCTTCGGCAGTAGTTCGAACGATCCGTCGAGCGGTTCCCCCGACGGTGCCCCAGGCGCCGTTCTTGCCAGTTCGCACGACAGTGCTGACTGGTTCGAACAGCGGGGATTCTCCTTACGATTCGCATGGGGTCCGAATGGCTTGCGCCGCTTGGCACCAGGGGCCGAGGTGGTCGTAATCGTCGATGTGTTGTCGTTCTCAACATCGGTCGACGTCGTCGTTGGACGAGGCGCGGTTGTGCTGCCTTACAAGTGGCACGACGGAAGCGAGCATGCTTACGGGATGGCCAACAACGCCCAGGTTGCGGCCAAGCGGGCCGAACCAGGCCGTTTTAGCCTGCGCCCGTCGTCACTGACCGAGATCACGCCCGGCACACGGCTGGTGCTGCCATCCCCTAACGGATCGGCCTTGACCTTTGGCGCCATCGATGCCGGAGCTTCGGTGGTGGTTGTGGGTTCGTTGCGCAACGCCACCGCAATCGGCCGAGACGTAGTGGCAAAAGGCTTTGGCGATGTCGCAGTGATCGCCGCCGGTGAACGGTGGCGGGGAGATACCGGCCCGTTACGACCCGCCGTAGAAGATCTGTTTGGCGCAGGCGCCATCTTCTCGGCAATCGTTGACGAATGGGAAAAGGCCGAAACTCAGAATGTGTCGGGTGTGCAGGTTGGCGCCCAGCCGGGCTTGGAGCCAATGTCCCCGGAGGCCAGGGCTGCCATGGCAGCGTTCGCAGATGCTAGGCCTGAGCTGGCGGAACGACTTCGAACGTGTGGCTCGGGCCGGGAACTGATTGGCCGCGGCTTCGCCGCCGACGTTGAGTTGGCAGCCGACTTTGCCTCCAGCCTCGTGGTTCCCACCCTGAACGGCATCGAGTTACTGAACGGCGCAGCCTGACAAGTCTCGGTCGGTGCCCTGTTGGCGTGCTTCCCGTTCCCCCGTTTGGGGGTTTCAGAAGAGTTTGGAGGTTGCTGGTTGGTGTTTGGGCGGTTTGGTGCCTGGGGGTTCTGGGCCTGGGGCCGCGCTGTTTTGTTTGGCTCGGCGCCGTCTACCGGCGTGGTTGTTGCTGGTTGCGCGTTTGGGTTTGGGCGGTTTGGTGCCTGGGGGTTCTGGTTGTTGGTGCCGGTCGGGCCGTTGTTTCGCGGGCTGGTTAGCGCCGTTGACTGGTTCAGACCGCGCGCCGTGGTTGCCGTTACCGTTGGTTGTGTTGCTGGGGTTGGCCGGTTTGGGGCCCCGTTCAGACCCGTTGACTGGTTGAGTGCTGTTGGCTGGTTCAGCGCCGTTCGGGCTCGGTTCGGCC
>QIKW01000157.1 GCA_003231975.1 Acidimicrobiia bacterium | reverse complement strand
AGGCCCCCGAATCTTCCTACCTCACCCCCGGATCTTCCCATCCCGGCTCCGGGTCTTCCTACCCCGGCCCCGGATCTTCCCGCCCCGGCCCAGGAGCCAGCCACCCAGCCAGACTTCAACGCTCAGCAAGATGTTGAGGTTCGACCCTGTGGAAACTGCGGCGGCCAGTTCGAATTCAACATTTCCCTTCAGAAGTTGGAGTGCCCAGATTGCGGCACCAACGAAGAGATTGTTCACCACCATGACGCCTCAGTTGAAGAACAGGCCTATGGGATGTTGGCGCTGAAACGGCGGGAACCAACCCATCTGGAGGGCGAGAAGGAAGTGATCTGCCAGAATTGTGGCGGGCACACCACATTTGTTGGCTCAACAACCGCAACCCGGTGCCCATACTGTGCAACGCCGATTCAGCGCAGCGACATCCACGAGGCTCCAGACCGACTTACGGTAGACGGTGTGCTGCCGTTCCAACTTGACGATTCGGCGGCCCAAGAACTTCTTCAAACCTGGATCTCCAAGCGTTGGTATGCCCCGAACGAGTTCAAGAAGTACTCAACCGCCGGCTCATTCCGAAGTGTGTACGCGGCCTACTTCACCTACGACGCTCATGGATCAACGACCTATCAGGGGTCTCGGGGCGTAACCCGCATGGTCACTCGGGGTTCGGGAAACAACCGTCGCACCACCACCGAAACAAGCTGGTATCCGGCCAGGGGCACAGTCCTTGACTCGTTCGACGACATCACCATTCTGGCCAACACCGGCTTCGAGAAGAAGTTCGTTGATCGGTTGGAGCCATGGCCCACCGCCCAGGTGCAGCCCTACCACAGCGACTACATCGCGGGGCATCTCTGTCGCACCTATGACCGTGAGGTCACGCACTGCTTCAAAGAAGCCAAGCAGCGTATGGACGAACAAATCGACAACACAATTCGTCGAGACATCGGCGGCGACAAACAACGAATCCATCATAAGAACACCAGGCTCACCGGGGTGACCTACAAACATCTGCTGCTGCCAATCTGGTTGCTGACCGTGCTCTATGAGGGCCAGCCCTGGCAGGTGTTCGTGAACGGCGCAACCGGCGAGATCCACGGTGAGCGGCCGTATAGCAAAGTGAAGATCGCAGCAACCGTGATTGCAGTGATCGCCTTTATCGTGCTGATCGTGATTCTGCGGAACGTGTTCGGATCATGACCGCGCTGGCCGTCATTGCTGTGGTTGCGGCGCTGACCGTTGCTGGCGTAGGGGCGCTGTGGTACTTCGGCAGCTCCGCCGTGAAGCGGAACGCGACCAAAAAACAGGAAATCGTGCCTGGGGTCAAAAGCGCAGCGCCGCTTGGCTGGGTGGGCGCCCACACACCAGAAGCGAAACTGCATCGCCGGCTTCGTGACGCGGTCGCCGGACTTCGGGCGGTCGCTGATGCAAATGTTGCTGCCAACGTGAACGTATTGGAACAGGAGGCCTTAAAGGTTGAGGGTCAGCTGGTTGCCGCCGCGGGGCTGGCCGACCGCATCAAACCGCCAGCACTTGAACAGTTAGAGGTCGCCGTCACCCAAATCGAGAACGTGGCGGGGCGTCTGATCCATCGGTCGGCCGAGCTATCAAGTGGAGACGTTCAAGCCCAGCTGGCAGAGCTGTCCACACGGCTTGAGCTGCTTGACCAGGCCAGGGCCGAACTGGAAGATCCCCAGCCGGGAACCGCCTAGAAGAGGTGCGGGCCCTGCCCGACCCAGGCCCCAAGTACGAAACTTCGGCCAACCCGCACTACCTTGTCAGACGTTATGGACGCCCCCGCCAGCGAAGACCTGCAAGCAGACCAAGAACAACCAAAGGCCGGTCGGGCCGGCTATGCCTGGATTGCGGCGGGGCTGCTGCTAGCGGGGCTTACTGCCGCATCTGGTATTGCCGCTTCGATTCTCAAGTTCAAGGAAGACGCTTCGGTCACCCGCGAGGTATTTGGGAACATTCCGCCGTCGCTGCGGTTGGCCTTTTACACGCTGATACCGGTGCTTATTCTCTGGACGGCCATCCAACTGAGCTACCGCACCAAGAACTGGCAGCGGGGGGCGCCCGAAAGCCGGGCAACCACGTCTCGGAATTTCAAGAAACGACTGGCCGATCTGAGATCTGGCGTCTACATGCAGACGCTTCTGAAAGAGCCCGGGGCAGGCATCATGCACGCCCTCATCTACTTCAACTTCATGATCCTGCTTGGGGTCACCACGGTGCTTGAGATCAACCATCAGCTGCCAACCGACCTGAAGTTCCTGCATGGCAACGTCTACCGGGGTTACTCGCTGGTTGGCGACCTGGCCGGGCTGGGCTTCACCGTTGGTGTGCTGCTTGCCATCGCCAGGCGATACGGGCCCCGCCGGTGGCGCCCCTACCGCATTGCCATCAAGTCAAAACCAGAGCACGCGGTGATCAATGGCGTGCTGCTTTCCATCGGAGTCACCGGGTTCGGCGTTGAGGCGTTTCGCATCGCCGAGCAAGGCCTGCCCGAATACGAACGGTGGAGCGTGATTGGCTACCCGCTGGCCCAGGCGGTAGACGGGCTCGGCAACCTCTCGGGCTGGCATCAAGCCTGGTGGATCGCCCACGTTCTCAGCTTCAGTGCGTTCCTGATAATCATTCCGGGAACGATGCTGCGCCACATGCTCACCTCGCCAATCAACATGTACCTGTCAGACCGAGACAGGCCAAAGGGTGCAATGCGGGCAATGCCCGATCTGGTCAGCGGCGAAAGCGATCTGGAAACCTTCGGGGCCAACACGATCGACAGCTTCACCTGGAAGCAGTTGATGGACACCGACGCCTGCACCATGTGCGGGCGCTGCACATCGGTCTGCCCCGCCAGCGGAACGGGCAAGCCGTTGGATCCCAGGGAGATAGTTCTGAAGGTTGGCCAGGTAATGGCCAGCACGGGCTCGCCTGTCGTTTCTCCACCACTTGGGGTGATCGAAGACATCAAGATCGAGTCAGACAGCGTCTTCGAACGGATTACGGCCGAAGAGATATGGGCCTGCACCAGCTGCCGGGCCTGCGACGACATCTGCCCCGTCAACATCGAGATTCTCGACAAGATTCTGGACATGCGCCGCTACCTCACGTTGATGGAATCTGACTTCCCAACAGAGCTGGGCCAGGCATTCAGGGCCATGGAGAATCAGAGCAATCCCTGGGCGATGAGCCAGACAACAAGGGCAGACTGGGCCAAGGATCTGGACGTCCCGATCATTGATGCGGCCGAGCCGCTGAGCCATGAGTACCTGTACTGGGTGGGTTGCGCCGGGTCGTTTGACGACAAGAACCAGAAGGTCACGCGGGCAATGGCGAAGCTGCTGGATAGAGCCGATATTGACTTTGCCATTCTGGGACCAGCCGAGTTGTGCACCGGCGACAGCGCCCGCCGGGGCGGCAACGAGTATGTGTTCCAGATGCTGGCGCAGCAGAACGTTGCCACTCTCAACGAGATCGGGGTCAAGAAGATCATCACCCAGTGCCCCCACTGCTTCAATACTCTTAAGAACGAGTACCCGCAGTTGGGCGGCAACTACGAGGTTGTGCACCACAGCCAGTTCCTGGAGTGGCTGATTGATCAAGGCAAGCTTGACGTAACCGACGCCACGCTAGAAGAGCGGATTGTCTACCACGACTCTTGCTACCTGGGCCGCCACAACGACGTTTACCTGGCCCCGCGCAACGTGATTGGCTCCCTAAAGGGGGTGCAGATCGTTGAGGCAGGCCGAAACGGCACAAAGGGGATGTGTTGTGGGGCGGGCGGCGCTCGCATGTGGATGGAAGAGACAATTGGCACCAAGGTCAACGACGAACGCTCGCTGGAATTGATCAAGACAGGGGCATCTCGCATCGCCACCGCCTGCCCGTTCTGCTACGTAATGATGGACGACGGGGTGAAGGGGCACGGCAAGGAAGAATCCGACGTGAAAGTTGCCGACATTGCAATGCACGTTCTTGATGCCATCGAGAACGGTGAGGCAATTGCCGCCGCAGCTGATTCCGCGGCCGCCGACCCAAGGTAGCCAAACACGGGTGGGTCCCTTCCCGGCTCAAGCAGCCGGGCTTTGCACCTTGCCCGCCGGGGATCGAAAGACCAGCCAGGCAGAGAGAAAGAACAGCGTTGCCGATGCGCTGAAGGCCAGCGGCAACCCTGCGGTTTGGGCCAGCCCGCCAAGCACGATCCCGCCAGAGATTTCGCCGACTGATTCGGCCTGGCCTAGAAACGACTGCACGGTTGCCCGAACTTCGCTCGTTGCTCTGCGGTTCACCCACATCGCAGCGACCACCGGGATCACCGCGAAGGCAACGCCGCGCACCAGGAACGTCCCAGCAAAACCGGTGAACACATCGGGGGCAGCGGCCAATACCAGCGAGCCGACAACGGCCAGCCCGACCGACATCACATAGAGACGGCGGGGCGCCCCCTCACCGCCGATTCGGTGCTCAACCCAGCGAAGCGCAAGCGCACCAGCCAATGACCCAATCACCGTGATTCCAGCCACCCACGCCACAGGGTCGGGTCTGACGGGAAGGCCTAGGTCTACCAAATGGCGAACGAAGAGCCGGTCGATCGCTTCCGCGCCGCTGTTCAACAGCATGGTTGCCGAGAGGATCAGAAGGATCTGCCGGTCTCGTCGGGCCAGAGCCACCCCAGCACGAAAGATGGCGAGCGAGTTCTGAAGATGGCCGGACTCTGCCCTTGTGAAACCGTGCTCTTTGAAACGGACCCAAACCGCAAGGCCGAGAAGCAAGAACATGGCGCCTGCGCCAACGATTGCAACGTTCACTCCGAACAGCCAGCCAACCAGCCCGAACCCAATAATTCCAAAAGTGCCCCCAATTTGTTTCCACCGAGCTTGGGCTGCCAGCAGCCGATCAACCTCTGAGTTGCGGCCAAGGAACGCCAACTCGTCTGTGATCCAAGCAACGTCGGCGCCGCTGCTAAAGGTCCATCCCAAACCCCAGAGAACCTGACTGATCAAGAGCGGAACAAAGGAAGTGGTGAGCCCGCTCATGATGATGCCACCGCCCATGATGAAGTGCGAGATCACGATGGAGCCCTTTCGGCTCAAAGTGTCTGCCACCACACCCGTTGGCACCTCGAACAGCAGAACGCTTACCTCAAGCGCGGTGCCGAGCAGCACCAGCTCAAGCGGGCTGAGGCTGGCATCGACCACCCACCAGATCAGCACGACCACGAAGTAGCCACGCATGATTGCGCTCCACACCGCGCTCCAGCGCAGGTACAGGGCGGCCGGGTCTTGAGCTTTGGCTGGCTGCACTTTGGTACCTTAGAGCCGCCTTGGGACAGCAAGCCGGGAGTTTCCGCTGGCCTCTATGAGTTGAAGTTTTCCCAGTAACGGCTGGGGCGCGGGCCTTTCTGGCCTTGGTACTTAGAGCCAAGCTTGCCGGTGCCGTACGGGTTGTCTGCCTCGGTAGTCATTCGGATGAAGCTAATCTGGCCAATCTTCATTCCCGGGTAAAGCGTGATCGGCAAGCTGGCAACGTTCGAGAACTCGAGGGTGAGGGTGCCGTCCCATCCAGCATCGACAAAACCGGCCGTTGTGTGAATCAAAAGACCAAGGCGTCCGAGGCTACTTTTGCCCTCGATCCGTCCAACCAGGTCGGCCGGGATGGCGATCCGTTCCAGCGTTGAACCAAGCACAAACTCACCAGGATGCAGAATGAACGGATCTTCATCTGATGCTTGAACCAGTTCGGTGAGCTCTTCGAGGTTCTCCTTCAGGTCGATGTGGCCCAACGTGTGGTTCCTGAACACCCGAAAGTAGCGGTCAAGCTTCACATCGACCGATGACGGCTGCACCGCGTCGTCGTCGAAAGGCTCGATAATTATGCGGCCTGCGGCCACCTCTTCACGAATGGTGCGGTCAGACAGAATCACGATGGCGCAGGTTAGCCCCGCCGGAAGGCTCCGGCTGACTCAGGCTCTGACTGCTGTTATGCCCAGGTGCTCATCCACTCTGTGAGGGCAAGCATTAGATCGGTGTTTTCAGGTGGGGCGAAACTGGGCGACTCATCCAGAAGTGTTTGCAACGGGGCAAGGTTCTTGAACCAGCACTGCTGGTCACGATGCAGAATCCGAAGGGTGCCGTCAACCAGTTCCCACTTGAACTCCATCGGGGCGCCGGCAAATCGTTGCTGGTGACCCCACGTAGTGAAACGAAGGATCGCGCCATCGTGATGAAGTACGCCGCGAAGGTCGCCCTCGCCGAAGGCGCGAAACTCTCCGTCGGCCGCCGCTGCCCAAACGGTTTCAATTGGCAGAGCAGCAATTGCTTCGCGGTAGAAGTCGGCCGGGACGTGCGCGGGTTGGCCGGTGCGGCGATCTGTTCTGAGACTCGTTGAGTCAGAATGCTGAGAGTTGCCCATGGGTCTCCTTCGGCCGGGACAGCGCCACTGTTAAGGAATCGAGACTTTCTGGAGCGCGCCAATGCCTTCTCTTCGGGCCGGGGCAGGGGCGGGCGACCCTTTGCGGCCAGTCGCTTGCCGTATTCTTGTTGCCGATGTGGGGAGTTCGTATCGATCGTGCTGCACAGCATCCACTTGCCGGGCCTGCGGTTACCTCTGCGCTGGCGGTTGGGCTGCTTGGGGCCAGGCCCTACTACACCGGCCACGTCGACTTTGGCTTCCTGTCTTGGAATCTGTTTCTGGCCTGGCTGCCGTATCTGTTCACCCTGGCGGTAGCCAGACGCAGCGCACCAACGTGGGTGTTGGCGTTAGGGGCGCTGCCTTGGTTGCTGCTCTTTCCGAACGCCCCCTACCTGGTCACCGACCTCATACATCTTGGCAGCGACCCGCACGCCCCACTGTGGTTTGATGCTGCCCTATTCGGGGCGTTTGCATGCGCTGGGCTTTTGATCGGTGTGCGCTCGCTCGAGCTGGCAAGCCGCATTGTGCGGCAACGGTGGGGCCATGGTCCAAGCTGGTTGTTCGTTCTGACGGTTGCGGCGCTGTCCGGGTTTGGGATCTATCTGGGCCGGTTCGTTCGTTTCAACAGCTGGGATGTGATGTTCGAACCGGGCTCCATTCTGAGCGAGATTGCGGCGCGCTTCATCAACGAACCGATTCGGGTGGTTGGGGTTAGCGCCATCTTCGGGGCTTTCGTTGTTGCCACCTATATAGGTTTCGCCAGGCCCGAACCAACCTTGAATGAGGGCCCGACGCGCTAGCCACGGGCCGGTAGCGCAGCCTCTGCCTCTCAGCCCGAACTGGCATGGATTAGGTGGGTTTTTGCCACTAATCCATTCCAGTTCGCCCAAAACCGACCGTGACCCAAACCGGATGACTGCTCGCAGCCAGTTGGTCAGTAAAGAGGTTCCAGCGCAGGCCGATAACCGAACATGGTCCCAGACCCATCAGTGCTAGCCGCCATTCGATCCGCGCTTGAGGCAAACCCCGAAAGTGTGCCGCTTCGGACGCACCTCGCTCAACTCTTGTTCGAGACATCCGACCACGAAGGCGCGCTGCGCGAAGCTGCTCACGTTCTTACCGGCACTCCAGATCATCTTGACGCACTACGCACGGCGGCTGATGCGGCTGAGAGTCTGGGCCTCCAGGATCGTTTCGAATCGTATTGTCGTTTGCTGGCCGGGCTGGAAGCTGTCGGCGACGAAGCAGATTTCGCTCACCAGGATGAGGCCTCCCAACTCCCGGAACCTACCGGCCCCGGCCTCGCTGGCGTGTCGGTCCCAGAGACGGCCGACGACCTCCTCGCAGAGTGGTCCGAATCAGAAGCACTGATCGAGGTCGAGATTGGCAACTTGACCAAGCCGGTGATGCGGCTGGCTGATGTTGGTGGGATGTCCGATGCCAAAAAGCGGCTTGAGCTGTCGTTCCTAAAGCCACTTCGGAACCCTGAGATTCGGGCCCAGTTCGGCAAGTCGATGCGCGGAGGGCTGCTCCTCTGGGGCCCTCCGGGGTGCGGAAAGACATTCATTGCGAGAGCGACAGCCGGCGAGATTGGTGCGAAGTTCTACGAGATCGCGCTCAATGACGTACTCGACATGTGGGTCGGATCCAGCGAACGCAACCTGCATCAGATCTTTGAAGTTGCTCGCGCCAACCAGCCGTGCGTGTTGTTCTTCGACGAGATCGACGCCATCGGTCAGAAACGTACAAACCTCGGGGGCGGCTCAGCGATGCGAACAATTGTCAATCAACTGCTTGCCGAAATGGACGGCGTTAGCAGCGACAATGACGGTGTCTTTATCCTCGCCGCCACCAATCATCCATGGGACATCGATGGCGCATTGCTCCGACCTGGGCGATTCGACCGCATGCTCTTGGTCTTGCCTCCCGACCTTGCTGCCCGAAAGGCGATCCTGGATTTGCACCTCCGCGGAAAACCGACTGAGTCACTCGACACACAAAAAGTAGCTAAACAAACCGACGGCTTCACGGGAGCTGACCTTGCCTTGGTGATCGAACACGCCACCGAGACGGCGATGGATGAGTCACTGGAGTCAGGAATCGTCCGTCCGATTATGCAACGAGACCTGGCGGATGCTCTGAAACAGATCAGGCCCAGCGGCCGTCCCTGGTTCGATATCGCCAAGAACTATGCCACCTACAACACAGATGGAACCTACGAGGAGCTGCGTCAGTACCTGAACCGGAAGAGGCGGTGACCGATCAGTGGCAGAGGCTTGCCAGGGTTGCGGCGCTGCTTGATCTGAACCGGCCAGAAGAGGCTGTGCTGATGGCCCAAGAGGCTGTGTCAGCCGATCCGGAAAACGTGAATGCTCTGTGCTACCTGGCCATGGCGCTGACCGAGACGGATCCCTCCGCTGGGGTCAAAGCATCGGAGGCAGCGCTGAGAGGCGCCCCGCACGATCCGTGGGCGCAACGGTTGCGAGGATGGGCTCTGCACCAAGCCGGATTCGAAGCCCTTGCTCTTGAGCAGCTCAAGGCGGCGGTAGCTGCGGATCCGTTGAACGCATCGGCTCGAATCATGTTCGCGAGTGTTGTGATCTCGTCGGATCTTCCAAGGCGCCTGCAAGGTCATCGCCTGGCACAGGCTCAGACCTACGTTGACGAGGCTATGCGCATCAATCCGAACGATCCTGATGCCTACTTCGCTCAGGCCGCTCTCGACCTCATCAACAAGGACCCGTTGCTGGCCGAGAGCTCCGCCCGCCAAGGGCTTCAGATTGCGCCCGCTGAGCCCATCGGTCATCAGCTCCTGGGTATCGTTGCACAAGAGCGGGGCCACACCGGAACCGCCGGCGACCATTTTGTCAGCGCAGCCAAACTGAGCCCTCGAAGTTCCACCAGCACTGAGCTGTTGAGGTCGCTGCGCAAAGCTAGACCGCTGGGAAAGGTCGCCTTTCTGGTCCT
>QIKW01000250.1 GCA_003231975.1 Acidimicrobiia bacterium | reverse complement strand
TGATGAGGCCATGGAGGATGATGAGGCCATGGAGGATGATGAGGCCATGGAGGATGATGAGGCCATGGAAGATGACGCCATGGAAGATGACGCCATGGAGGACGACGCCATGGAGGACGACGCCATGGAGGACGACGCCATGGAAGATGGCTCGGGTTTCCCAGCATCAGACAGCGGCATATTCGCGGTTCCCGCCGGAGCAGCAGCCGACGGAGTGGCAGCGCCTGGTGATGCCTACGAATTCACGGTTTCGGCCCAGCCAGGCGATCGTCTGTCTTTCCTAACCATGTTCGTGCAATCAAACGACTGGTTCTTCGCCCCGGCCGCAGAGGGCATCGAACTGTTCGACGCAGCAGGTGAGCCCATCTCGGGCGATGTAACAGATCAGATCTTCCTATTCGACGCTGGAACCGAGGCAGATCAGGCTCCGGGTGAGGGTGCTGACCAAGCCCCCCGCCAGTCTGGCGCCAACGTTGGCGAAGCCGACCCAGACAACACGGTGCGTCTGGTTGATCGCAGCGCAGCCGACTACGTGAGTGTTTCTGTTACTCCCGGTGCATCAGGCCAATTCGAAGTGCGGATAGAGAACGTGTCGGATGATGCTTCGGTACCGACCCCAATTGCCCCTGGCGTGTACGCCGTTCACCCGGCCAACGTTGGCCTCTTCGCTCTTGGCGAGGCGGCTGCGGACCATGGGCTTGAGGCCCTAGCCGAAGACGGAGATCCAACTGTCTTCGCCGGCTTCTTGGCTCAGGCGAGCTGATCCGTCGGCCTCTCCGAATGCCGGCTCGGACGTCGCAGCCCGCTTGTTGATGATCGCTCAGCAGGCGGGCTGTGGCCCGGCACCCTCAAATGGCCACGTCTTGGTGCCAATCCCGCTGAGCGGCCTCTCGCTCGGGGCCGAACCAAGCAAATTCGTCTGGCATGGTCGGCGCTTTCTCGAGGCCTAGTTCCAGTTGCTTGCGGGTGGGCCAGTAGCACCGGCAGGCGCCCGCTGTGGGTTTTCCCTCAGGCCTCGGTAAGCCACTCTCGTCCAACCCGGCGTAGCAGTGCAGGGGTTCTCTCAACTGTTCGATTGGGTCGCTGTCGAAGTGAAACAGGCCTTGGGCATCGAGGTAGTTCAGCAGATGCCACAGTTGTTGGGGATCGTCCATGGGGGGTGGGATTCGATTCATGGAGCACACGTTGGGGATGTCCATGGCCAGGAGATGGTTGGTTTGGGTGCGGGTCCAGTAGTTGCCCCTGGTCTCATTGGCCGGGTACCACCGCTCCAGCGTTTCTCGGCCAAGCAACACCAGGGCTAGCAGATCCGGATCGACCGGTGCCCCGCCGGGGTTGGAAGCGACCCAATCGCTCACCTGTTCTATGAGATCACGATGGCGAGTTCGGGCGGGGGCAAGCGCCGCGGCCAGCCTTGGAACTGCGACGGGCTGCCCGCGGCGGGGGCTTTGGAAGGACATGGTCATGCGAGAGTGCTCCTGATTTGGAACGATTCTGGGGGAGCAGGTTCGAACGCAGGCTCGCCGATGATCGGCCAGTTTGGCGTAGAAAGAGATTGATTTCAACCTTTGAACGAAATTAACCGCCGTGGTTCAAGGTTGAATCATTTCAGATAGCGTTTCGGCATGTCTTCGGTTCGTCAGACCTTCCCATTGGGAACCCAGTGGCCAACGATCGACCCGTTTCTGTTCGTTGCCCACCACGTAGATCACTATCCGCCCGGCAACAATCAGCTTGGTCCGGCCGCGTCACTGAAGGGCCGCAAAATCGGCCAAGATTTCGACGGCAAGGATGGCTGGAACATGTATCACGGCTCTGGCGTGCCTGGCTTTCCCCAGCATCCTCATCGCGGCTTTGAAACCATCACGTATGTTCGCCGAGGTCGCATTGACCACTCGGATTCGCTTGGCGCCAGCGCCCGTTTCGGAGACGGCGACACTCAGTGGATGACGGCGGGCCGGGGCATCCAACATTCTGAGATGTTCCCGTTGCTTAACCAGAACGGTCCTAACTCACTTGAAATGTTCCAGATCTGGCTGAACCTGCCAGCCGCCGACAAGATGGTCGAGCCCTACTTCACGATGCTTTGGGCCGATGAAACTCCAACCTTCAGCGTGTCTGATGCAGAGGGAGGGTCAGTTGAGGTGACCGTGCTAGCGGGTGAGTTGGCGGGCAACGTGGCTGCTAAACCGCCGCCGAATTCTTGGGCCGCACGGCCAGAGGCCGACGTTGCACTCTGGCATCTCAGCTTTGCGCCGGGGGCGCGCTGGGTGTTGCCTCCCGCCGCAGGGCCAGACACCCTGCGCATGCTGTTTGCATTCGAAGGTGCCGCCCTTGAGATCGACCACACCGAACTTGTTGCCGGCAACGGTGCGCTCGTTGAGGCCGACGGACCCGTGGAGTTGGCCGCGGTTGGCGGCGCGGTGGAATGTTTAATGCTGCAAGGCAAGCCCATTGGTGAACCGGTGGCCCAGCACGGCCCGTTTGTTATGAACTCCGATGACGAGATCAACCAAGCATTCGCCGACTATCGGCGAACCCAGTTTGGGAGGTGGCCGTGGGACAAGCCCGACCCCAACCACGGCTCAACGAGGCAGCGGTTCGCCAAACATGCAGACGGACTATTGGAAGAGCGCTCGTTGGGCTAAACGCTCGGCTGGCAGCAGGAGTTCAGGCAGCAGGAGTTCAGGCAGCAGGGCCAAGATCGTTGGCCAGCGCGTCAAAGCCGGGCCAGTCAAGGTACCCCCTCAAAGGTTCCGGCGCCAGAATATTCATCGCGAATCCCTCGCCCATCCCATGATCGAACTCGGCGGCCGCCACCAGGTCGCCTGGGCCTCGATACCACAACAGCACCGGTGGCAGAAGGTGCGAGGCGTCCTCTTGGTACATCAACCCCGCACAGAGCAGCCGAGCTGCGTCTTCACCAACGTCGGGCCCCCAACCGTCAATTGGCTGAACCAACAAAGAATGGCTGCTCGGGGCAACCGCCAGCGCTCCGTCTGCCCCTATCTCGGGCATCACCTTTGTGAGATCTCCGAGCAAGCCAGTGGTGAACAGCCCGCCCTCGAACAATCGCAGGTGGCGCTGGGCCGCAATCACGTCGGTGCGCTTGGCCTTCACCCGTTTGCGGGTATTGCGCTTGGCAGTTGACCACAGAACTTTGCGGGGAATCTGCCAGCGCTCAACCATCTCGATAGTGGCCGGGCATGAACCGCCAGGGATCTTGACCGCTAGGCCCCAGCTAAGTTCGGCGCTCAACGCCTGGGCGACCTGATTCTCCAAAAAATACGGAGGCAGGAGGCGAACCCTCAGCGCTCCCTTTACTTGTGACCACCTTCGAGTTGTGGCTTCGATGTGTCCAGGTGTTTGTTTGGCCAGATTCCCCAGCCACCACTTCACGAAGTCAGGCCACTGATCGTGGTTGACGTTTCGAATGTCAACTGCCGGGTTGTGCACCATGATCGTTCCGCCCGAGACGAGGGTGAACGCCCCACTGTCCCGGTCGATTGATTCCACGGGCCCCACCAACTTCGGGACGAATTTGATGAGCAGGTCCCAGAACCGGTCGGCGTCGGCCGTTGAGGCGAAACCTCGGCGCCATGACGAATGGTGGTGGGGATCGGCTTCTGACTGCGATTCGTTTGAGATGGTCACTGGGCTCCTGAGCAGATTGCTGGGACTTGCCTGATCTGGGAACCCAAGTTCCGATAGATAAAAGAGTGTATAAGAAGAAATAAGCCGAGTCAACCGCGAGTACATGGACTTCTTGGTCAGGGGGGATTGGGCATGCCAGACTGGTGGGATGACCCCAAGCGAGGTGTTCTCATATGGCCCCTCCCACCAGCAACAGGCCGAGCTTTGGCTGCCAGACCAAGCCCGTCAGCCAACAGCTGGCTGGCCCGTTGTTGTGCTGGTTCACGGCGGGTTCTGGCGGGCGAAGTACGGGTTGGACCTTATGCATCCGTTGGCGGCCGACCTGGTTGGGCGCGGGGCCGCGGTTTGGAACATTGAGTATCGACGGGTCGGGTCAAACAGTGATGACCCTATCGAGACGTTGCGAGATGTGTCGACCGCGATTGATCTGTTGCCGACAGTGGTAGCTGCGGGCGGGCTTGACCTCGGCCGCGTTGGCTTTGTTGGTCACTCGGCCGGAGGTCATCTGGCTCTATGGGCCGCGGGGGGAGACCCTGCCCTAGTGCCCGCCCTCAGGCCGAGGCTGGTGATTGGTCAGGCCGCAGTGCTGGACCTCTATCAGGCCGCAGCCGACGAGCTTGGGCAACGGGCAACGCAAGACTTTCTTGGCGGTGAGCCCGACGATGCGGCCGATCGATACCGCGCCGCCCAACCTCGCCTGGATGCCGATGTGGTTCACCTGGTGCACGGTGAACTGGACGAAATCGTGCCTGTTTCCTACTCGCGCCAAGCCAGAGATCACCGAGGTCGCCCAGTGGCTTCCACGACGGTGCGCAACGCCGGCCACATGGACGTGATCCAGCCCGAAACCGAAGCATGGTCTGCCCATCTGGCAGTACTGGAGGCAAACAATGTGCTAAGCCCATGACAGAGCCAGGAGGGGTCGAGGTGCCGCGCAACTATTTGATCTTTGGCGTCATCACTGTGTCAGGGCTCACGGCCGGGGTCTTTGGAGCGTTGGCCGGAGGCGGCCCTGGGGCCGCGCTTGGCTTTCTGGTTGGTGCCATGGGGTGCCTGGCGCTTGCTTTGCAACTGAAATGGGTCGACGCATCCAGGCACAAAACCACCAACCTTCACGCAGCCGCTGCGCTGGTGGGGTTCCTGGCCCTCGTTGTGATGGATGCCATGACTGGCCTGCTGCCGTTCATGGTTGTCTCGGGCGAGAACAGCCGCACCATTGGCTTTCTTGTCTCATCTCGCAACGTGGCTGACCTGGTGCAGGCTGTCGGCGAGCTTCGACAGTTCAGCGGGACCTATGGCGGAACCAGAGACGCCAGATCGGTGGTGTGGGCATACGCACTGGTTGACTCGATTTTCCTTGTGCCAGCGTACGGATTGCTGCTTGGCCGGCTGATTACCTCGCGCTTGCGAAGGGTGGAGGGCCACCCTCGGGCTCGAAATTCCAATGCCGGGGTGTTTCTGCGGTTCGCAGGAGCGGGCGTTGTGGTGACGATGACGGCTGACTGGTTTGAGAACCTGACGGTAGCGGCGATGGTTGAGACCCTTTGGGACAGTGAAACCGCAGGAGCCGGAGCGAGGATTCTGATCTTTGTTTCGAGCCTGGCCTACATGATCAAATGGGCGGCGGTTGTTGGCTCCCTTGGGCTGCTTCTGGCGGCGCGGCTGGTCTCAAGGCAGAACTGGTTCGCGGTCGGTGCCGGAACCTGGCGTGAGGCAATCTCGAGGTGTAGACCCCTAGTGCTGATTGTCGTGGTTCTCTTTGTTGCGCTGTTCCAGCCGCTTCAGGTTCAGGATGTTCTGCTGAGCCTTGGCGAAGATCCCTCGCAGGCCTTCTCGGCCCTTCTGGCTGCGCTGCTCTGCTCAATTACACTTTGGGCCTGGGCTCGATATCTGCTGGCTGACAACCCTCGGCTGGATCGAGTGAACGGCAGCCCACGGTCATTTCGGGGTGTGCCATCGTTGGCGCTCCTGCTGGCAGTGGCCATTGTTCTCTCGACGTTCTTTGGGTTCCGGCGAATCGTATTCCTTCCTGGCGCCACGGTTGCGGTAGTTGGATTGCTTGGCCTTTTGCTGGAGCGTGCTTCGCGCACGGGCGCTGAACCAACCAAGCTTCACCGCACCAGGCTGGCAAAGGCAATTCGCGCCAGGCCCCAGCGGCCTGCACCGGCAATTGCCGAGCTTGGCAGCCGAACCTCAGACTTGCGCATTCCCGATTACTTGTCGGCAGCTCCAACAGTACTGATCGGCGGGGCCATGATCAGGGCGGGCCTGCCAGACGCCTTTTTCTTCAAAGATGCCGACGCCGCAACTCGCACAACCTGGATCGGCGTGGTGTTGGTAACTCTTGGTGTGGCGATTGCGTTGGTTCTTCGCGCCCGTCGAGTGCACTTGGCGCTGGTTCATCGGGTCGGCCCCGCCGAGCCCTCCGCTCGAGGTCTGGCTCTGGTGAACCTGGCTGGTTTTGCCGGTATCACGGCGCTGCTGATAATCAACCCGGTCATTTCTGGCCGAACCATTGGTGCCCTGGCCTACCTCCTGGTTTTCCTCTCGACTCTGGCCGCCGCGTCTGGCTTGTTGATTCGCTTCGCAGACGGTTTTGTGCCACCTGCGTTGTTTCGGGAATTCCGCCTGGCCCGAGTGCCGGTTTTGTCGGTGTTTGGCCTCTGGTTGGTTGTTGGCCAGATTGACCTTGATCGCAAGATCCATGATGTGCGAGAGCCGATTCCGCTGGCCAGCGCGGCAATCCCTGAAGGGTGCTCGGCGGCTCCGCCGGCAGTGGCAACCATGGATGAAGCTTGGAGCTGGTGGCTGTCAACCAACGGGCTGCCCAACTTTGCTGAGACTCAGTTGACTGCTGAAAATCCGCCAGCACAGGTACTTCTCGACACAGCCGACAAGCGGCCCTACCCGTTAATCATCATGGCTGCTTCGGGTGGTGGCATCAGGGCAGCGTGGTGGACTGCGGCAGTGATGGGAGCGCTTGAAGCCGATCCCGGCAAGGCTTGTTTGTCCGAGCCAGTTGCGGCCTTCGACGGGCGGCAGATATTCGCCGCCAGCGGCATTTCGGGCGGCAGCCTGGGCCTGGCCGCTCACCAGGCTTGGATCCGAGACGGCGGTTTGACCGAGATCAAGGGCGGTGACGGCACGGCCGTGGCTGTCGACACGGCCTGGGTTGACGAAAGGCTGGGGCAGGATCATCTTTCGCCTGCGCTGGCCTGGTTTACCTACGTCGAGCTGGCTCAATCTGTTCTGGGGTTCCCATCGCCAATGGGCCAAGACCGAGCGGCGGTGATGGAGAAGTCTTGGGAGGCGGGTCAGTTCAACACCGACGCGGACGGTGCCGGGTTGCAGTTTGGGATACGCAACACGTGGCAGGCTGTTCCGCAGCTGCCGATGCTTCTCTTGAACGGCACCTCGGTTGACGACGGCTGCCGACTGGTTGCCGGAGTTCTGGCGGTGAACGCCGACGTTGGCGGTTGCGGGTCTGGCGGTCCAACAAGCGCAACGATGCCAGATGCATATGGCATCGACACCTTCCTCTGCCCCGACGAGGACTTCAGACTGTCAACCGCCGCCCTCCTTTCGGCCCGCTTCCCGCTAATTGCACCTTCGGGGAGGCTGGCCCCGTGTGAGACCTCGGCCGAGCCGGGCCAGGCCAGATCGACAATCGAAGTGGTTGACGGCGGCTATCGAGACGCGAACGGAGCAGAAACAGCGGCCGATGTATGGCGTCAGCTTGCTCCCAGAGTTGCTGAGTACAACCAGCAGTTAGCTGCCGAGTACTGCCTGGTACCCATTTTTGTCCAGATCAGCGACGATTTCAGGCTCTCGCCCGCCTCCCGAGTCGGGGGCCTCTGGCCTCCGCTGGCTGCCCCGCTGGAAGCAATCCTGGCCGCCAGGGGAACCCAATCCAGCACAGCAGATCAGATGCTTCGGGTTGAGTTCGGTGAAGGTCGCAACATTACGATTGCCCCAGAGGCCGAGCCTGGCGCCACCCCAACCCTTGGCTGGACGCTGTCCAGAACCACGCGCCAGAAAATGGCCGATGCAGTGGCCCAGGTTCTGGTTGAAGACGGCGGGGTCGCCAAGCTCACGAGAATCTTCGACCCAGGCCAGATGGCCTGCTAGGCCAGCCCCCGGCGACTTTCCAAGCTGGCCTCAACCTTTCGGCCGATTTTGCCGATACACACAACCACAACGGCTGGTGGGAGGCTTGGGATGTATCCGCATGTGGTGTTTACCAACGGGCGAAGTGGTAGCAACTTCCTGGTTGAATCGTTGAATCAGCATGCGCAACTTTGCAATTACGGCGAGGTGCTTGGCTCCTACATGCCGTCAAGGAAGTTGCACGACAAGTTGGGCTACGGAGGCCGCACGGTCGAGGCCTATTTGGACTTCGTATTGCGTTCCAAGCTTCATTACCGGCTAGCCCAAGGCTACTCGGCTGTCTCTCGGAGGCGGCAGGGCTTGCCAGGCAGGTACAAGAAGTGGGCCGATCTGAAATCGGTGGGAGTGAAAGACTTCGGCATTCGGTTTGAAACAGACGATCTTGGTGACTTTTTTCGTGATCGCCCCCAGATACGGGTGATCAGCCTCGTCCGAGACAACACGTTGCGCCGCGCTGTTTCCATCACCGCGCTGCGGGCAACTGGAACCGTTGCGGTCAGTCAGGCCGGCAGCGCAGAGGCGGCGGCGTTGTCAGTTTCGGTGCCTGAGTTCATGGCTCGTATGGATGCGCTCGAGAAGGAGAAGCACGAACAGCTGGCCATGGTCGAAGCCCTTCAGCCCGGCCAGTGGATCCACCTCACGTACGAAGACCTCTTCTCGTCGGCCGCGGCCCGCGACTCTCACATGGACGAGATCTTTCGTTTCCTGGGTGTGGCCCCGATCACAATAACCGAGCGTTTTCACAAGATTGTCTCCAACGATTTGGCCGCCGCGATAGAGAACTGGGACGAGGTCCGCGAAGCCATTGCCGCTTCGCCTCACGCCAGATACCTGGACAGCCCAACCCAACCGGAGTCAACCCAACCGGAGCCGCAAAGCACTCCCGCCAAGACCAGCCCCAGCCCCTTGGCGCCAACCGAAGCCTAACAATCGCACAACCGGAAAGCCCCGCCGTGCTAGGCGTGGCTATCCCTGCCTGGAACTGAGGGCTCGAAGCCGTCTTTGGGGACCGGGCCGCCGGGCATATTTTGTTGTCAAGTGGCTGAGCTATTGCTAGCTGCGGTATTGCCTCGCTTTGTGCGGGGGTGCCGTATTCGCGTGCTGGTGTTGCTGGTGTTGCTGTTGTTTGCTTGTTGGGCGCGGCTGGTAGTGCTCGGGTTGTGGGATCAGGGTTAGGCCGCTGCGGGTTTTTGGTGTTCGGGTTCGGGCTGGTTGGGCTTTTGGTGCTTGGTTTGGTGATGCCCGGGTTTCGGTTTTTCGGATTCTGGCTGCCCGGGTTCTGGGGTTCGGTGTTTCTGCCGGTCGGGCTTTCGGTGCCCGGGTTTTTGCCGGGGTTTGGTTCTTCGTTTGGTGGTGACTGTTCGGCCGTTCGGGGTTTGGAAGGTCCAGGTGTTGTTTCGTTGACTGGTTTGCCAGTGTTGCTGGTGCAGCAGGTGGTGGTGGCCGGTGCAGAGCGGGAGAAGGTTGTCGATGTCTGTGAGACCGCCATCACTCCATTGGTTGATGTGATGTATCTCGCACCATTCGAACGGGACCCCACAATCAGGATGAGCACAGCCCCCGTACTCGGCTTTCAAAGCCCGACGCTGAGCCCGGTTAGCTTCACGCTTAGTCCTACCCAGTTTCAGGGTTTCGCCAT
>QIKW01000215.1 GCA_003231975.1 Acidimicrobiia bacterium | reverse complement strand
CTGGCTCCGGAGTAATCGTCACCGAGAACGTCAGGGACTTCCCGGCGTCGGCTTTGGAGCCATACAACATCGAGGCGCAGACTCCCGACATTTTCGTTCTCCATCTGATCGATCTTGCACCAAGCATTGTCTCTGGGGTCGTTCAGGCCCAGGCGGCTGCACTGCGTAATCCGCCAATGACCGTTGGCGAAGTACTCGAACACCTCGCCCGCTCTGGTCTTCCAAGATCAGCCGCTGCGCTTCGCGGCTGACCGAGCAAAGGTCACCTCGGTGGTGATCGTCAACGCGTGGTCGCCCCCTCAAGCCTGCAAGGCTGGTCGCATGAGTGAGAGCCACGACTATAGCGCATGCCTCCCTACCCGGGTAGGGATGAGGGTAGGGATGGATCAGTTACCCACAGGATGTGACCGCTGTTGACCTCTGGTGACCGTTAGTGCCGAGAGTGCCCTGGTCCCTTTGTTTGCTTACTCGATCCGCATGCCCTAACTAGCCCGGCTGATCACCAGTTGCTGGATCTGCTCGGTGCCTTCAAAGATGTCGTGGATCTTAGGATCGCACCCGCTTCATGCCTGGATCATAGGGTGGCTCCGGTTGCAGACGGGCCCGCACTCGCTTGGCGGCAACCTCCAGTTCATATGTTCCTGCGGTCAGGAACGCCGAATCCACAATCTCTGCTGAGGTGACATACCCGTAGCCGATGTTTGCGCCAACGGTGTATCCCCATCCGCCGCTAGTCAGCCAACCAACAGCTTGGTCGTTTCGGTAGATCGTTTCCCGCCCAAGGAGGGTGATGGCCGGGTCTTCAATCATGAAACAGGCCAAGCGAGAGTGCACCCCATTCTGGCGCTGAGCAGCTATTGCGTCTGCTCCCTGAAACGCTACTGCGGCTGGATCTTTCACAGCCCAACCTAGGCCAGCCTCAATGGGGGTGTGATCTGGCCCCAGGTCGCTGCCCCAGGCCCGATAGCCCTTTTCCAACCGGAGCGACTCGATTGCCCGGTAGCCGGCGTTGCTGATCCCAAAGTCTTTGCCTGCGAGCATCAGAGCTTCGTACACCGCCGCAGCGTGGTTTCTTGGAATGTGGAGTTCCCAGCCAAGCTCGCCAACGTAGGTAACCCGCAGCGCGTCGACCGAAGCTCCGGCAATCTCAAGCCTGGCAGCGCTAGCAAACGGGAAGGCCGCGTTTGAGACGTCGTTGGGCGTGACCAGTTCCAACACAGAACGGGCCAGCGGGCCCATCAGGGTCAGAACAGACACTTCCTCAGTCACGTCAAGGCACTCCACCTCCATATCGTCAGGAATGTTGCTGCCGATCCAGTGAAGGTCGTGGGTGCGAAACCCGGTGCCGGTAACCAGGTAGTAACTCTCAGGGCCCCAACGGGTGACCGTCAGATCACCCTCGATGCCGCCTCGGCCGTTAAGCATCTGGGTGTAGACGAGGCGGCCGGGAGGCCGGTTGATGTTGTTGGCGCAAAGCCATTGCAGGGCCGCGGTGGCATCGGGCCCAGTCAGCCGAAACTTTGCGAAGGAGCTTTGATCGAACAGGGCAACCCGTTCCCGGCAGGCGCGGTGCTCCTCACCAACCGCGTCGAACCAGTTTGGTCGGCCGAACGAGTAGCTGTCTTCGGCCGTTTCGCCTGGTTGAGCGAACCAGTTGGGGCGTTCCCAGCCAAGTTTTGAGCCAAAACACGCACCGGCAGAGGCCAAGGTTTCATAAAGCGGCGAACGCAGCCGGGGGCGAGCGCTGGTGTGCTCCTCACCCGGCCACGAGATGGAATAGTGCTTGGCGTAGAGCTCTGATGAGCGCTCCCGCACCCAGCCAACGTCTCGGGCGACCGAACCGAATCGGCGGATGTCGACTGGCCAGAGATCCACCGGGGGTTCGCCGCCAAGAACCCACTGGGCCAGGGCCTGCCCGGCCCCGCCACCAGCCGCTATGCCAAAGGCATTGAACCCGGCGCCAACAAAGAACCCCGCTACTTCAGGCGCCTCGCCCAGAATGAAGTTGCCGTCTGGAGTGAAGCTTTCGGGCCCATTAATCAGCTTGCGCAACCCAACCTGTTCAAGAGCAGGCACTCTTGCAACCGCCTGGGTGAGCAGCGGCTCGAAGTGGTCCCAATCAGGGGCCAGCAACCTGCCGTTGAAGTCCGCCGGGATGCCCTCGTTAGCCCACCCCAAGGGGTTCGGCTCGTAGCCACCCATCACCAGGCCGCCAACCTCTTCTTTGAAATAGACCAGGCGGTCTGGGTCTCTAAGGGTTGGCAGAGCCTCGTGGACTCCGTCGATCTGTTCGGTAACCACATACTGGTGCTGCAACGAAACGAGGGGCACGCTGACGCCGGCCATCGCACCTATTTCCCTGGCCCACTGACCCGCGCAGTTCACCACGTTTTCACAGCCAATCGGCCCTCGGTCGGTTTGCACTGCGGTTACCCGCCCGCCCTCTACGGTGATTCCGGTCACGTCTGCGTTCTCGATTATCCGAACGCCGCCCTGTCTGGCGCCGCGGGCCAAAGCCTGGGTGATATCTGAAGGGTTGACCTGGCCGTCGCCGGGAAGGAACGCGGCCCCAACCAGATCTGCTGTGTCCATCAGCGGCCACAGCTCACCTGCTTCCTTCGGAGACAGGATCTCTATGTCCAGGCCGAAAGATCGGCCGGTTGTGGCGCTCCGCTTCAACTCGATCAGGCGGTCTGGGGTGCATGCCAGGCGTAGCCCGCCATTCGCCCTCCAGCCTGTTGCCAAACCTGTTTTGGCCTCCAGGGAGTTGTACAGCTGGACCGAATACTTCGCCAGCTTTGTGATGTTCGCCGACGAACGCAGTTGGCCAACCAGGCCTGCCGCATGGAAGGTTGATCCCGAGGTGAGCTGAGCCCGCTCAAGCAGCACAACGTCGGTGGCGCCTTCCAAGGCCAGGTGGTACGCGGTTGAGCAGCCGACGATTCCTCCACCGATCACAACAATCTCGGCCTCGGTTGGGAACTTGGTTGGTTGGGCCGACGCCGTCACTTGCTGTTGGCCATCCTCTCAAGGGCAAGATCGAATCGGGCGAGGTTGGTGTCTGTGTACTGCGCGTAGTCGATGTCGAGTGTTGAGTGCTGCTCTTGCACGATGCTCCACAAGGACTCTCGGAGCAGCGAGGCACACGCCAGTGCCCGCATTCTGATCAGGAGTTCAGGCCCGGCAGGCTGGTCGAAGTATTGCTCCAAAAGCCCAGCCTCCTGCTCTGGTGACAGTTGGCTGTTTGTTGCCAGGTTTGCCAGGTCGAATAGGGGCGTGTTCCAGCCCGCGTACTCCCAGTCCAGCAGCCAAAGCTTGGAGCCGTCGTCGAGGAAGTTCGCAGGCAGAAGATCGTTGTGGCAGAAAGCGGGTTGGATCGGCCCAACCGACTTCTCAAGCTGGTCGTTCACCGCCGCCAATTCGGCCAGGCGCGATGCCACCCGGCTCTTGCCCTGGGCGGCGGTGTGCAGGTAGTTGCGGCACACCTGAAACACCCAGAACATCAGGGTTGCCCCGCGAAGCTGGTTTGGCATTTCGTGGTGGCATCGCTTCAGAACCTCAACGACTCGGGCCAGGGTTTCGGGCTGTTGCACGTCTTGTTCGGTAAGTGTGGTGGCATCAACGAACCTCATTACTAGCGCGCCGGGCTCGTGATGCACGATCTCGGGCGACAGGCCACAGGCGTGGGCGGCTTTGGCCGTTGCCACTTCGAGGCTCCTTTGGATGCCGTGCAACGGAAGGTCCTGGCCCAGCCTCACAACAAAGGTGTTTGGACCGTCCTTCACCAACAGGTTTGTGTTGGTGAGCCCCCCGGCCAGGGGCTTCGGATCGACAGGGCCAGACCAGCACGCCAGCCGCGCCGCTAAGTCTCGCTGCTGCTCTTCGGCCTGGCTGGGTGAAGGCGGGGTGGGCTGGGGTGTTGAGGCGTTGACATCCCAAAGCTAGACGCTTACCTCGTTCAGCGCGCCACGCTGGGGCAACTCTTGGCGCCGGGTTCTTTGGGAAGTCGTGAAGTAAAGGACCTGGTTGGGCCGGTCGATGAAACCCAGCAGCAGATCATCGAACGCATTGCGATCCGGTGTTAACAAAGAGGCAGCCAAACATGTTCATCTTCATCTCGGGCACCAAGGTTAAGCGCCAAGTAATTACCGAATACCAGGACTACTGCCCGGTCCACCGGGGGCTCCACACGTTCGAGTTGCAGCAGATTCGCACGAAGACTCACCTGTACTTTGTCTCACTTGGTAAGTCCAAGAACGAGGGGTTTGTCGGGGTTGGCAAAGACATCTGTCGTTTCGCTCGGCATGTTGACCCGAGCCAGATTCAGTCGATCCCGGCCGAGGAACGGTGGGCTCAACGCCTTGAGGTAGAACGCATGATCAAGACGAATCCGACGTCTTTACCGGTCGAGACACGTGTGGCCTTGTTCCACGAGAGCGTGAGCGCCCTCGAACTTGCTCGCCAAGACTTTCCAGATGCCGAAGGCAACCGGGCTGTTCGACAGGTTCTGTTGCCCTCAGCTGGTGTGTTCGCTCTTACGATTTTGATGGCGGTGGTTGGGATTCCCGGTTATGGCTGGCCGATGAGCTTCTCTATTCTGGCCATGCTGCTCGGGTCGTTGGTAGCCCGGGCCGTTGCCGAATTTCGTTACAAGCGCAACGTGCTGGCCACACTTGCCCCGCTGGCCATACAACCTCTGGCTCTTGACCCTGTCACAATCAAGGCCGAGCTAAAAGTGGCAAAGAAGGCGGGATCCGAGATCACCCGACGGCTCCGAAAGTTGGATCTGTCAACGGGAATCAACTCCAGTGTGGAACCGGCCCCCACGCTGATCTCCTAAGGCGTTGTCGGCCTGGTGGACGCACCAACCCCAACCCAGCGGTCCAACCAGGCGGCGGCCCTGATGGCTCAGATCGAGGGCCTGATGATGATCCACATGTCGGCCAACCCCAAGGTGGCAAAACAGGCCTACCGCCAGTTCATTGCCGACGACGGAGACCCAGTATGAGGGCCGAACTGGCATGGAATAGTGGCGAAAACGCACCTAATCCATGCCAGTTCCCGCTTTCGGGCTAAGTCACAGCGGTTGCGCGTTGCCGACGGCGTCGGCAACGCAGCGGGCGGGTGACCGGGATTGGCCGGAGGCGGGTCTGCGGAAGCAGACCCCAATATGACAGTGTTAGGGCATGAACCAGGAAAGCCCGCTGTTGCCAAAACCTGCGACCGAGCACACCAGCCAGATTCTGTCGGCGGCGGTTGTGAACTTCGACGATCACACAGACTTCGCGGCGGCCGCCGCGGGCCGGATCGCCCAGCACCCCACGGGGCTGATCTCTGACGAGGGTCGGAAGGTTTGGGATGTTGCAGACAAAGACTTCGTTCGTGCCGGTGAGGCTGCTCCGGAAACAGTTCACCCCGGGTTGTGGCGCCAAGCCAGGCTCAACTCAATTCATGGGCTGTTCGAGGTGTGCGACGGTGTGTGGCAGGCCCGCGGCTATGACCTAAGCAATGTGACGTTCATGGCAACGAAGCGAGGCTGGCTGGTTATTGACCCGTTAACAACTGAGGCCACCGCTGCGGCCTGCCTCGAGCTGGCAAACGCCACGCTTGGAGAGCGCCCCGTGATGGCTGTGATCTACACCCACAGCCACGTTGATCACTACGGCGGAGTAAAGGGAGTTACCAGCCAAGAGGCGGTTGACGCGGGCGACGTTCGGATTATCGCTCCGGTTGGCTTCATGGAAGAGGCGGTCGCCGAGAACGTAACGGCAGGCCCAATCATGCAGCGCCGGGCCATCTATCAGTTCGGGCCTTTGCTGCCTCCCGGGCCGATGGGCCATGTCGATTGCGGGCTCGGTATCGGGATCCCGCTTGGCACCGGCGGTTTGATCGCTCCAACCGAAACTGTCTTTGAAACGGGTGAGGAACTAGACGTAGACGGGGTGCGAATCGTGTTCCAGAACACTCCTGAGGCGGAGGCTCCGGCCGAGATGAACTTCTTCTTTCCAGACCGCAGCCTGCTGTGCATGGCCGAGAACTGCACCCACACGCTGCATAACGTCTACCCGATTCGTGGCGCCCAAACCCGCGACGCGCTGGTCTGGAGCAAATACATCCAGGAAGCGTTGGGGTTGTGGGGAGACAAAACCGAAACGATGTTTGCCAGCCATCATTGGCCAAGATTCGGAGGCGAAAGTGTTCGAGCTTTCCTGACCCTCCAAAGAGATCTCTACCGCTGGCTCCACGACCAGACGCTGCGCCTGGCCAACCACGGCCTCACCCCAAACGATATAGCAGACCAGCTGCGCCTGCCCCAGTGTTTTGCTTCGCAATCTCACGCCCAGGGGTACTACGGCACTGTTTCCCACAACGTGCGGTCGGTGTACAACCGCTACCTCGGCTGGTATGACGGGAACCCTTCCAACCTCAACCCGTTGCCGCCAACTGAAGCGGGCGCCAGATACGTGGAGATGATGGGAGGGGCAGAGAGGGTGATAGGCCAAGCCCGCAAGTACTTTGCGAAGGGCGACTATCGGTGGGTAGTCCAGGTGCTAAACCACGTGGTGTTTGCGGACCCTGCGAACCAGGAAGCCAGGCAGCTCTCGGCCGATGCAATGGAGCAGCTTGGATATCAGTCCGAGTCGGCAACGTGGCGCAACGCCTACCTGTCTGGAGCTTCGGAGCTACGCAATGGCTCCCTGCCTGCGGGCCCGAGCTTGCCCCACCGGACGGTCTACGCCATGAACACAGAACAGGTCATAGAGATGATGGGAGTTAGGTTCGACCCCGCTCGTTTCAGGGCGACAGCAACAATCGTGATTGAGTTCTCCGACCTGGACGAAACGCATCTGCTGGGAGTGAGCAATCACGCCATCCATCACCAGCCCGAGCCATCAGAAAGCCAAATCAACCAAGCAGACGTTGTGGTTGCGGTGACCAGACAAACCCTGATCGACCTGGCGCTCAAGCTGGATGGGCGGAGCCCGGGAGGCGATAGCCGACCCAATGGTGGGGTAGTCAAGCTTGGCGACGGCCGGGTCTTCGATGAGTTTCTGGCTGCTCTCGATGTGTTCATGCGGCCAACTCTGATCGAGCCGCAACGAGTGGACTGAGCCAGCGGTGTGACGAGGTTGGGAATATGTCAAAGTTGACATATGTTAAATAGGTCAACTTTGACATATCTGGCGACTCTCGCCAACGAAAGGAAACCCAATGAGCACAGCAACAGCAGCCCTCCCCCTGGTAGCGGGTGTCTGGCCGATCGATCCCGTTCACAGCAACGTTGAATTCACTGTTCGCCACATGGGCATCAGCAAGGTTCGCGGTCGGTTCAACAAGTTCAACGCCAGCTTGACGGTTGGAGATTCGCTTGAGACCACCCAACTGAGCGCTTCAATCGAACTGGCCTCGGTAGACACCAACGATGAGCAACGCGATGGGCACCTCCAGAGCGCTGACTTCTTCACAACCGAGGCCAACCCCTCGATGGAGTTTGCCAGCACGTCCATTACCGACAACGGAGACGGCGAATACACACTGATTGGCGATCTCAGCCTGAACGGCGTCACAAAGCCGATCACGTTGGCTGCGGAGTTCAACGGTGCCGAGACCTACCCAATGGATCAGAAAGTCCACGCCGGCTTCTCCGCCAAGGGCACCCTTTCCCGCAAGGAGTACGGTGTTGACTTCGACGTTCCCTTTGGCGTAGACAAAGTTGCCATCGGCGACAAAGTTGCCATCGAGCTAGAGATTCAGTTCACCCAGCCCGAGTAGACCCATGCCAGCCTCCAACACCGACCCGTCAGATCCCCAGTGGCTCGACGAAGACGAAAAGCTGGCCTGGTGGGCCATGTTGGAGGTGGGCTCTGGTTTGTTCGACGCACTCTCGGCCGACCTGAAAGCTGTCGCGGATCTAACCCTTGAGGACTACGAGGTACTCCATCTGCTTTCCCTCGAGGAAACTCGTTCGCTCCGGGTCGGTTCCTTGGCAACCACCATGCTGGCCAGCCGAACCCGGCTGTCCCAACGGATCGACCGCCTCTGCACCCGGGGGCTGGTGCGCCGAGAACGATGCCCGGAGGACGGCAGGGCAATCAACGTGGTGCTCACGGATGAGGGGTGGCAGCTACTCAAGCGGATAGCCCCACTTCACCTGCAATCCGTTCGGCGCCACACCTTTGACCACCTGTCAAAGGCCGACGTGCGTGCCCTTGCAAAGGGGCTCGACAAGGTGGCTGCTCACCTGCGTGAGCTTCGAGCGGGCGACGCGCCCCTTTAGGTCAGCTTGTTCGAGGATGAGTTTCATACATCCGAACCAGAACTACTAGGCCCGAGGCAGCGGTAAGTGCGGCGATGGCATAGATGGCGGCCTCGATTGAGATCAGGTCTGCCAGCAGCCCAGCCAGCAATGCACCGACCGCGAACCCGCTGTCTCGCCACAGGCGGTACACGCCAACCGAGCGGGCTCGCCAAGTTGGGTGGGCAACATCACCAATGGCGGCCAGCAACGTTGGGTAGACCATGGCAGTGCCTGCCCCCAGCAGCGCCGCCCCGAAAGCCCATTGGCCAAACCCCGAGGTGGCTGCCATCCAGGAAATAGCCACCGCTTGAACGAACATGCCAGCAACAATCAGCGGCTTTCGGCCAACACGGTCAGACAGCCCGCCGGTGTAGAGTTGACCCAACCCCCAGACGGCGGGGTAGATGGCGCCCAGGATGCCGATGCGGCCAACCGACAATCCGCTGGCCGCGAAGAAGATCGGGAACAGCCCCCAAGCCAACCCGTCATTCAGGTTGTTCACCAGCCCGGCCTGGGAGCAGGCAGAAAGAGACTTCTCGCGAAAGCTCGTTTTCATAAAGATGGCCCTTGTGGTTAGCCCGGCGTCTGTTCTGTTCCCTCCTGTCGTCCGGCTTTCTGACTCAAGCACAACATGGCCCTTTGTCTCGCGTACAAACAAGACCGACAGCCCGAGGCCAAGCCCGGCGTAGGCCAATCCAAGGAGGAACGGGGCCGGGCGGAGGCCCCACCGTTCAGCGATGTAGCCCGACGCAAGTGCGGTTACAGCAACGGCTCCGTAACCCGCCGCCTCGTTCAGGCCCATGGCAAATCCCCGCCGCTCCGGCCCGGCGAGATCGATCTTCATGATCACCGTTGTTGACCAGGTCAGACCCTGGTTGACCCCAAGCAGCACGTTGGCGAAGATCACCCAGTTCCAGGTTGGCGCCCAAATCAGCAGCAGGGGAACAGGGAGCCCGATGATCCAGCCCCAAACCAACACCGGCTTGCGGCCGTAGCGGTCAGACAGGGTTCCCGCGAAAAAGTTGGTTCCAGCCTTCACCACGCCGAAGGCGGCAATGAACGTCAGCGTTGCGGTGAATGCGGTTAGACCGAACTCGTCCTTCGCCAGCAAAGGAAGCACAATTCGCTCTTGGCCGATCAGGCCGCCAACCAGGGCGTTGATTCCAACCAACAGCGAAAACTGGGCCAGGTTCTCCCGCAGCCCAAGCCTGATCCCGTGGTCTCTTGGTTCTCCGGCGGTCCTTTTCAACTTTGCGGCCATCGTTTCTTCAATCGATATTCAAACGAATCTTTGATTAGTTTAGAACGGTTGACTGGTTTGTCAAGGAAACACTTGAATAGACTCAAGTTAAGCCTGATCCGAATGGGAGCCCGCATGGGAGACAGAAAGTTCGCCGCTGTGGCCAAGGCGCTAGCCAGCGGGCGCAGAGCCGAACTGGTTGATGTGCTGGCTCAAGGCGAGCGCCACGTTGAAGATTTGGCAACCGAGATCGAGCAGAGCATTGCGAATACTTCGCACCATCTTCAGGCTCTGGCCGCCGCTGGGCTGGTTGGCACCCGTCGAGACAAAACCCGTATCTACTATCGTCTGGCTTCATCGGACGTCGAGGGTCTTTGGGACCAAGTGCAGGCAGTGGCTAAGGCGCATCAGGGCCAGATCGACCAGTTGGCTGTGGACTATCTCGGCAACCGGAACGCGCTTGACCAGATCACACGAGAGGACCTGGCAGCCAGGCTTGAAGACGGCAATCTTGTGGTGGTCGAT
>QIKW01000181.1 GCA_003231975.1 Acidimicrobiia bacterium | reverse complement strand
GGGTCTGAAAGCTCTTCTGCGAACTCCTGGCGCAGCTCTTGTGCGGCCTGAATCCACTTGTCGGAAAGGAAAGGGTGAGTGGTTGTCACATGCGCTCCCGCTTGGTGAACTGTTCGCCAACCGTAGCGTCGCAGTATCGTCACCAACGTGACCAGTGGGGTTGGGGGACAAGACAACAAGACCGGGCGGGAGCAGCGGCTAGAAACTCGTGCCCGCAACCCGCTCTGGAAGAACGCCCCGCTGAAGATCGACATGAGCGTTTGCATTGATTGCGACGCCTGCTTGCGGGCTTGCCCAAAGCCGCTGGGGGCCATCTTCAACCACGGAATAGACGTGATCATCATCCCCGAGTTGTGCTCGGCCTGCGACAAGTGCCTGCCGGTTTGCCCAGTCGACTGCATTCATCCCGACCCGGAATGGGAGCCGTCTCCAGAGCCGTGGTGGCAAGAGCAGCGTGAATAGACTCATAGGTAGCCAGAATGACAATTCAAAGGTCCAACTCATCCGAACAGGATCGACTCGATCTAAGGCAAGCGCTAGAGACCGTTCTTGGCGGGAAACGGCTTGCGGCGATTGCGATGGAAGCTATGCCGCCAATCAACTACGAAAACTTTGCAACGAAAGACGATCTGGCCGCTGGCCTGGGTTCGGTGCGGGCCAGGTTTGATGGCCTGGAAACCAGGTTTGATGGCCTGGAAACCAGGTTTGATGCGATGGAGTCCAGTGTTGGCGCGAGGTTTGATGCGATGGAGTCCAGTGTTGGCGCGAGGTTTGATGCGATGGAGTCCAGTTTCAGTGCCCGGTTGGATTCATCGTCGGTTGGATTCGATGGCAAATTGGAACGGCTAAACGGGGAACTCCAGCAAAAGATGGCGGCCCAACTCCGCACAATCGTTGCTATGCAGATAGCAACAATCTTGGCGCTCGCCAGCATTATCACAGCCACCGCCTAAGCGCCTGCTGGCAGCGCCCAACCTCAGCCGGCGAAAGACACGTCGGGCAGTCTGGTCAACGCGTTCTGAATGTCTTCCTCGGGGTACTCATAGCGCTCAAGCGTGCCATCGTGGTAGTCGGCGTATGCCTGCATGTCGAAGTTGCCATGGCCGGAAAGGTTGAACAGGATCACTTTTTCTTCACCGGTGGCCTTGCAGGCAACAGCTTCGTTGACTGCCGCCCGCACCGCATGGTTTGATTCTGGAGCTGGCAGGATTCCCTCGGTTCTTGCGAACATCACGCCAGCTTCGAAGGTGTCGACTTGGTCGAGCGCAACGGCCTCGACATAGCCTCCGTCGACAAGGGCTGAGACTTGGGGAGACATCCCGTGATACCTGAGCCCTCCGGCATGAATGCGTGGGGGGATGAACGTGTGGCCCAAAGTGTGCATTTTGCAGATTGGGGCCAGGCCTGCGTTGTCGGCCCAATCCCAGGTGTAGCTGCCGCGGGTAAGTGTTGGGCAGGCGGCAGGCTCGGCCGCAATGATCCTGGTTCCCCGAGCGTTGCGAACGTTCTCACGGATGAACGGGAATGCGATTCCGCCGAAGTTGGAGCCGCCGCCCGCGCAGCCGATCACGATGTCTGGGTATTCACCAGCCATGTCCATCTGCTTCAATGCCTCCTCGCCAATCACGGTTTGGTGCAACAGCACGTGGGGCAGGAACGAGCCCAAGCTGTACTTCTTCTCGCCGTTTGAGGTAACAGCGGCCTCAATGCCTTCGGAGATGGCCGTTCCCAACGAACCGGGATGGTTTGGGTCGTCTGCCAGCATGTTCCTGCCGCACTCGGTGCGGTTTGACGGGCTGGCATAAACCGATGCTCCGTAGGACTCCATGACGTTGCGGCGGAAGGGCTTTTGATCGTAGCTAACCCGCACCATGAACACTTCGCAGCCAAGGTCGAAGAAACTACAGGCAAGGGCCAACGCAGAACCCCACTGACCGGCGCCCGTTTCGGTTGTGAAGGCTTTGCCGCCCTCGTCTTTCAAGTAGAAAGCTTGGGCAATCGCTGTGTTTGGTTTGTGGGAGCCAACGGGCGAGACCCCTTCGTACTTGTAGTAAATGTGGGCCGGTGTTTCCAGCGCCTCTTCCAGGCGTTTCGCCCGCAACAGCGGGGTTGGCCGCCAGAGCTTGTAAATGTCTCTTACCGGTTCGGGAATCTCAATTTCAGCCTCTGGCGATACGTCCTGGCCCAACAGTGCCATCGGGCTGAGCACCGACAAGAACTCTGGGGTGATTGGTTCCTGCGTTCCGGGGTGCAGCGGTGGCAGCATCGGAACCGGCATGTCGGCGTTGAGGTTGTACCAAGCCCTTGGCAGTTCGCTTTCGGGCAGGATGAACTGGGTGGCGGTCATTGCCGGACGTTAGCAACCCAAGCCAACCCCCGCTGCGCAAAGCCAGCCTGTCTCGCCAGACCCCTATGTAGCATGTTCGGCGTGTCTGAATCCCTGTCTCGTGATGATGTAGCGAAGGTGGCCGACCTGGCAATGTTGACTCTGACCGAGGAAGAGCTTGACACCTTCACCGGCCAGTTGGCTGCCGTGCTGGAGCACGCGAAGGATGTGGAGGCGTTGGACGTTGACGGCGTTGCTCCAACCCACCACCCATACCCGTTGTCCAACGTGTTCCGGGCCGACGAGGTTGATGACCCACAAGTTGGAGACGAGGCGTTGGCCGCGGCGCCAGCAGCCGAGGACCATCAGTTCAGGGTGCCCCCAGCGTTGGGAGAAGAGCCATGACCGCCAACCCCCAAACGGCCCTTGAGATAGCGGCCGATGTGAGGTCTGGCAGCCGCCTGGCCGCCGCTGTGATTGAGCCGTACCTGGCCGAGATCGCCCAGCGCGAAGGCGAGATACACGCTTTCAACGAAGTGCTCGCCGACGGGGCCCGGCTTGAGGCAGCGGCTGTAGACCGACGGGTTGCTGCTGGGGAAGATGTGGGCCCGCTTGCGGGGGTGCCTATTGCGCTGAAAGACAACATGTGCACCCGCGGCATCCCAACCACTTGCTCTTCCAAGATCCTGGAAGGTTGGAAGCCTCCCTATGACGCAACGGTTGTGCAGCGGGTGGCCGAGGCGGGAGCAATTTTGGTTGGCAAGACGAACCTTGATGAGTTTGCAATGGGTTCCTCAACCGAGAATTCAGCGTTCGGGCCAACCAAGAACCCTCTGGATACCTCGCTGGTTCCCGGCGGCTCTTCTGGCGGTTCGGCTGCCGCGGTTGCCGCCGGTTTTGCTCCGCTGGCGCTTGGCTCAGACACCGGTGGCTCGGTCCGCCAACCCGCCGCGCTGTGCGGGGTTGTTGGCCTGAAGCCAACTTATGGCGCAGTAAGCCGGTACGGCCTGATTGCTTTCGCCAGTTCCCTCGACCAGATCGGCCCGTTCACAAACACCGTCGCCGACGCCGCTGCACTGTTCGACGTAATCGCCGGTCACGACGAAAAAGACTCAACGTCCATTCCCGAGGCCATCGCGCCTATCACCCCTCATCTCGAAGATGGTGCCGGTGGCCTGCGTGTTGGCGTGATTTCAGAACTCACCGGCTCTGGTCCTTTGGCCGACGGATTCGAGCCGGAGGTTCTGGCCCAAACCCAGGCCGCCGCCGAAGCCTTGGCGGCTGCGGGAGCAACTGTTAGCGAGGTTTCGGTGCCATCAACCATTTATGGCCTCAGCGCCTACTACATCATCGGCCCGGCCGAGGCTTCGTCGAACCTGGCCAGATACGACGGCGTCCGCTACGGCCTTCGGGTTGAGGGGGCGGCCAACACCAAAGGAATGATGATCCAGTCTCGCACCGCTGGCTTCGGGGCTGAAGTGAAGCGCCGAATCATGCTTGGCACCTACGCCCTTAGCGCCGGTTACTACGACGCCTTTTACGGCAAGGCGCAACGAGTCAGAACCTTGATCATCAACGACTTCAACCGCGCCTATGAAGACTTCGACGTGCTGCTCTCGCCAACGTCGCCGTGCGTTGCTTTCCCGTTTGGGGCCAAGGATGACCCGCTAACGATGTATCTGAACGACGTTGCCACCCTGCCGTCAAACCTGGCAGGCCATCCCGCCATCTCGGTTCCGTTTGGTTCGGGTCGAAACGGGCTTCCGGTTGGCGTTCAGGTGCTGGCCCCGATGCTTGGCGAGCGGCGGCTGATTCAAGTGGCTGCCGTGCTTGAGGCCAGCCAGAACGGAGCCGGGCAGTGACCGAAGTTGAACAGCCGGTATCGGCAACGATGCTCAGCTCATGGGCAAGTATCAGTGATGTGCCTCGAGAGCAAGGGGCGCTTCCAGACGGTTGGGAGTTCGTTATCGGGCTTGAGGTTCACGCCGAGCTGGCAACCAAAACAAAGATGTTCAGCCCGGCCCGAAACCAGTTCGGTTCACCACCGAACACAAATGTTCATCCCGTGTGCCTTGGCTTGCCAGGAACCCTTCCCGTTGTCAACGGGTTCGCGGTCGAACTATCCATTCGCCTTGGCCTTGCGCTGAACTGCACAGTTCAGCGCTGTGTGTTCGCCAGGAAGAACTACTTCTACCCAGACATGCCAAAGGACTACCAGATAAGCCAGTACGACCGGCCGCTGAACATCAGCGGCTGGGTTGAGCTGGCCTCCGGCCACCGCGTCGGCATCGAGCGAGCCCACATGGAGGAAGACACCGGCAAGAGCACCCACGTTGGGGCCTCTGGGCGCATTCACGACGCCGGCTACTCGCTGGTTGACTACAACCGAGCTGGCGTGCCTCTGATCGAGATTGTCTCTCATCCAGATATTCGTGGCCCAGAAGAGGCGAAGGCCTACGTCGGCGAGCTCCAGGCCATTCTGATTGCGATCGGTTCTTCGGATGGGAAGTTCGAAGAGGGGTCGCTTCGGGTTGATGCCAATATTTCGGTTCGGCCCGCTGGGTCAGACGAGCTGCGCACCAGGTGCGAGGTGAAGAACGTGAACTCATTGCGTTCTCTGGGCCGAGCTATCACCTATGAGGGCAAGAGACACGTTGACCTCTATGAAGCAGGCGAACACCCCAGGCAGGAAACAAGGCACTGGGACGAGGCTGGCGGGCGCACCCGGGCCGGTCGCTCAAAGGAGCAGGCCGAGGACTACCGCTACTTCGCTGACCCAGACCTGGTTCCGGTGGATCCATCGCCGCAATGGATTGAAGAAATCCGGGCTGCTCTGCCCTCATTACCTCGAGACCGGCGCATAGCTCTGGTGGCGATGGGCGCCGATGCCAAGGCCGCGGCCATTGCGGTAGACCGAGATATGGATGGACTGGCGGTAGAGGCCATCAACGCCGGGGCAGATCCCGGGCGAGTGCTAACCCAAGTTGTGAACAATCTGGCCGTCGACGGAGCCGACACACTTGATTCGCACAATTTCGCTGAACTGGTAAAGCTTGAGTCTGGCGGGAAGCTCACGTCAACGCAGGCTAAAACGGTGTTGGCCGAAATGGTTGTTTCCGGAAGGGCACCTACCGATGTGGCCATCGAGTTGGGGTTTGAAGCAATGGACAGCTCTTCGCTTGAATCGGTAATCGATGGGCTGATCGCAGACAATGCTGAAGAGTGGGAGCGCTTTGTTGGCGGAGACGACAGAGAGCGGGGGAAGATGCAAGGTTTCTTCACCGGGCAGGTGATGAAACTGACCAAAGGCCAAGCCGACGGCAAGGCAGTCAACCAGATCCTTCAGGGCCGCAGAAACCGCCAGTAGTTCTGCTGGTAGCGTTGCAGTTGCTACTTGGGTAGCATGCAAGGTATGAAGGTTAGCGTCAGCATTCCAGAAGAAGACGTCGAATTCCTCGATGCCTACACCAGGAACCACCGAATCGCGTCTCGCTCCGCAACGCTCCACCGAGCCATCCGGCTGTTACGGGCATCAGAGCTCACCGACGCATATGCCGCAGCGTTCGCCGAATGGGCCAACGATCCCACTAACGACGCATGGAACAATGCGGTCGCCGACGGTTGATGCGACGTAGCGAGATTCGACTTGTCAACCTCGACCCCGTGATTGGAAGTGAGGCCGCCCGCACCCGACCGGGGGTGGTCGTCAGCAATGACGGCGCCAACACCACAGCAGCTCGCCTAGGCGGCGGCGTGGTTACGGTCGTGCCGGTCACCTCCAACATTGACCGGATCTATCCGTTTCAGGTTCTGCTGTCGGCCGAGGAAACCGGGCTGGACCACGATTCAAAGGCACAAGCAGAACAGGTCCGCTGTGTTGTGACCGAACGTGTTGGCTCCCTGGTTGGGACGCTTCCCTTTCATCTCATGGACCAGCTCGAGGATGCCCTGCGCCTTCATCTAGACCTCTGAATCTAATTCCCGGGCCCTTCCCGGTGAGTTGGTGCAGACTGGGCCGATGGCCCTCAGCATTATCTGTCCAGAGTCAGAAGATCAGTGGGAACCCTTCGAGGCGGCCATCAAAGCCGCCTTTGGCGATTCGATCGATTCCACAGACACAAAGGAAGACGAGGCGAAACTTCGGTTTCGGAAAATGTGGCCGCTGGAGCTGAGGGTTGGGGTTGTCGACGAAGACGAAATCCTCGGCGGCTGTGTCAGCTATGAGTTCAGCCTCACGCTGCCAGGCGGCAGCCAGGTGCCTGCTGGTGGTTTGGCCGCGGTTGGCATAGACCCCACAAAGACAGGAAGGGGCGGCCTGAAGTTGATGATGGCCGAACACCTTCGGCTGGCCAAAAGCAAGGGCATGGCCGCCTCCACTTTGCTGGCTTCGGAGACGGGCCTCTACAAACGTTTTGGCTACGGCTGGGCCACCTCCATGGCTTCCTATGAGATCGACTCCGCTCGCGCTGGCTTCCTTCAGCCGTTGGCTGATCCCGGATCGTTGGAACTCTTGGCGGAGCCCCGCAAGTCGCGGGCCGAATTCGAAAAGATCTACGGCGCCATAGCCGAAACGGTGCCTGGAACCACCAGCCGATCAAGCGGGTGGTGGGAGCTTGTGCTTGACAAGGAGGAAAGCTGGCTGGGAGGGGGCAAGCAGCTTGGCGTGTTGCATCGCAACGCGGCGGGCGAGGCCGACGGCTACCTGCTGTATGACCTAAAGCGCGGCGGCACTTGGGTTACTTCTGACGCGGTGAACGTCCGAGAGCTGTTGGCAACCAACACCGTTGCCGAGCTGGCGCTGTTCCAGTTCGCGGCCAACGTTCCCCTCACCCGTTCGATCAACTGGACCCAAGCCCCGGTTGACACCCCAGTGCGCCACCACCTGGCCGACCCCCGTCAGCTGAAACAAGTTGATCTGCACGACCTGCTTTGGGTTCGCCCGCTGGACGTGCCAAAGCTCTTGACAACGCGTTCCTACCTGTGTGACGGCACGATCACCCTGGAAGTGGACGACCCGGTGTTCGAGGATCAGCGCGGCCCCTGGTCTCTGAGCGTTACAGACGGGGCTGCCTCGGTTTCTGGCGCGTCCGGCTTGCCGGATCTAACGCTGACTCCCGAGCAACTGGGCTCGGTTGTGCTTGGCGAAACCCGAGTGTGTGAACTGGCGGCAGCAGGCGTGCTCTCCGGCCCTCACGACGCCGTCAATGCGCTCGACAGGCTTCTGCTTACCGAGCGACGCCCGTTCAATCTTTCAAAGTTCTAACCAAGAATCGCCGCATCGGGTAAACCTGGGTGGGTGTTCGGGCGTCTCTTCCCCTGTGAGGGTGTTGACCTTGGAGCGTGACCCGCTCGACAGCGACACCGCGAGGCGTTTTGTCTCCCGGTCGACGAGGCGAGTTGGGCGCGCTTCTGGCCAACATCCCAGGGCTCTGGCCGTCACCGACGGAAAGGGCGGCCAGAGCCTAAAATCCAGCCTGCCGATCCTGTATGACCAGCACTACCGCTCGCTTGTGAAGCTGGCGTCGTTCTCAGTTGACGACATCGAGACAGCAGAAGAAGTAGTGCAGGACGCCTTTGTGAAGCTGGTTGGTGGCAACTACCACGTTGCACCCGGCAGAGAGGCCAGCTATCTCAGATCGATGGTGCTAAACGGGGCTCGGTCGGCGCTGCGCAAACGCAAGGTCAGGCGGGCCCACACACCGGATTTGCCCGGCCTGGTGGCGGCAGCAGAAGAGTCAGGTATTGCCTCAACCGAGCAGGATCGAATTATCACGGCCCTTCGTGCCTTGCCTGAAAAGCAGGCGCACGTGCTTGTCCTGCGTTACTACCTCGACCTGTCAGAGGCAGATATTGCAGACACGCTTGAAATCGCCAGAGGGTCGGTCAAATCGCACGCCCATCGAGGTTTGGCCAAACTCTCTGGCTTGCTTGGCGAAGAAACTTCGGAGGACCGACCGTGACGCTCGAAGACGACCTGAGAGACTCTCTCAAAGCCCACGCCGACAGGTTCGAGCCAACCGAGCAGAGCTATGTAGCCATCGAGCGGCGGCTGGTGGCAGGATCGGTGTCTGGCCGTGCGGCAAACGGCCGGTCGCTTGGGCCGAGGCTGTTGATAGCAGCGGCCAGCCTTGCGGTTCTGGGAGCAGCAGGCATCTTTGCGTTTCAGAACAGCGGCGGCCAACAGGTCACCGTTGGCACTGGTGCCGGGCCCGGCCCAACCACCGGCCTCGGCGCAGAACAGACAGTTCCTTTGCCAACCACCACTGCGCCTGAGCGAGACAACGGAGAAGCAGCGCAACCCTCAGTACCGGATGAGACAGACACGGGCGAAGGTTCGGAGTCAGCCACCGGCAGCAACTCCACGTTGCCAGCTCCACCAGACTTCATCTACGGACCGCGCCGAGCATCAGAGGTTGAGGCTGCCCGAAGCTTTCTTGAGCTGATTCAGCTACCTGGCGACGAGGCACTGCTTGAGGTGGACGGTTCTGTTGTGAGGGTTACCACAGAAGCCGAGAACGGCCAGATCGTTCCAATCACAGAACTGGAGCTTCGCACCGAGAAACTGAGCGATGGTTCTCCTGGTTTTGTTGTTGTTGGGGCCAATACCCCTGGAATTTCCATCACCAGCCCCGTGCCCGGGCTCCGCATTCAGGATTCCACTATTCCGGTAGCAGGCAAGGGGAGGGGCTTCGAAGGAGGGCTGGCGGTTGAGCTGTTCTCTGGCAACGACGGGGTCAAGTTGTCTATGCAGTACGCCAAAGGCGGAAGTTTCGCTACTCCGGAACCCTTTGAGGCCACCCTTACAGTCTCAGGAGAAGAGTGGGCCTGGGTAGTTGTCACTTCAGACATTGGGTCTGATTCAACCCTTGCCCCGATGTCGGCGGTAGCTGTTCAAGTCTCAGCCCCACTTTATGAAGACACCTACACCGTCACGGCCATCCCTGTTGATGACCCTGATGGTTTGTGGGTGCGAAATCGCCCTGACGCCGGCGTTGGCCAGAAACTGGAATCTCTCCCCGCCGGTTTCACCGGGCTTCGGCTTCGCAGCCGGGTTCTGTCCGTCGGCGATCAGGGCTCCCCCGAAACAACTACGTGGCTTAACGTTTGGCTGCCGGAGCCAATAGAGGGAAGCCGAGCAGGCTGGGTGAACGCCGCCTTTCTGGCCAGAGAAGGCGAGGTGGCCGAAGCCGACCTAACCGTGCTTGCCGAGAGTTTCATTGCCGCTGTCAATGGCGACGGCACAACGATGGTCGCGCTTCCGTGGAGCACTCGGCGGCCCGTTCACGTTGGGTGGGCCTCCGGTCTTGACCGTTACCTTACAGCAGAGCTGACGCACTCAACTTTCTGGACGTTGGTTCGCACTGTGGCGGTTCCTGAGGCCCGCTTTGAGAACGGGCAAATGGACTCCACGTACCTTGACCTTCTCCATGTGGCTGAACCAGCGGCGGCGGCGCTTGAATTTGGCACCGACCCGACGCAGGTGTCGCCATACGGGCTTGACCAATCAGTTCTCCAGAAGATGTTTGCCGGCACCACGTTCGTAACCCTTGGCATCGGTGATTCGGCCGCGGCCGAAAGCGAGTGGCAAACAACCACACTGTTCGTCGAGCCCGGCCCCGACGGCCCTGAGATTGTTGGTGTAGTTGCAACCCTGTGGGTGCCATGAGCTCGCCCAAGCACGCTCCGCACCCCAGTAGGCTCTGAACTAGTCAGTACGCTTTGAACCAGCCGTATCGGCCCCTTCCCCCAAACGATTTCCGGCGCTCAAGTGAGCGCCCGTCCGAAGGGGGCCGAATGGCTCTGAATGCAACGAAATTTCTATGGCTGTTCACTGCTTTCCTGGTTGGGTGCACCGCTCAGACACCAGGACCGCAAATAGGCAGCCCGCCAGGCTCGGTGCCACTTGGCTCACCTACCGAGGCATCGCCAACAACGCCGACCATCCCGCACAGCTGCCTTGATCGAGGGCCTGATCCAGCCGGGGACTTGGCGCCAGCCGATTTGCTTGACCAGATTGACTTGGCAAAGGCCACCGACGCCAGGTGCGTATGTCGGGCGCTAGCGGTGGCTGCGGTAACCGACCCCGGCCTGGCAATTGCCGAAGGCGTGTCGCCGGAACGATTGCAGCGAATGACCGACCAGCACGCCTGGGCGCTTAGCGAGGCAGCAGCGGTGGCCACGGGAGACCTGGCCGTTGCCGTTGGCGGGCTTCAGGGCTTCTTCCAACAGATGACAGCAGAAGGCCAGGAGGTTTGGGCCGACGATGAGCGTGTAGCCAAGTGGTTGATCCGCAGGGCCGACCCAATGTTCGTTGAGCCTTTGGCCACAGCAGATGCGGCCTGCCTGCTTGCAGGCCCGCCATGAGCTACTTCTT
>QIKW01000032.1 GCA_003231975.1 Acidimicrobiia bacterium | reverse complement strand
GGACCATCCACTGGCCTCGGTCCGAGGCAGTTTCAACGCCGTCTTTGTTGAAGGGGTAGACGCCGGAGAGCTGATGTTTTACGGCAGGGGCGCAGGCGGCAGGCCAACGGCGTCGGCAGTTCTCGGAGATCTGATAGACGCGGCCCACAACCTGGCGCGAGGCACCTACCACGCCGTGCCGGGAGCAGGCTCTTCGGTATCCGCAACAATAAGAGCTATCGACGATCTGGAAAGCGCCTATTACGTGAACCTTGAGGTTGTTGATTCGCCTGGCGTGCTTTCACAGGTTTCTGGCGTCTTCGGCGAATACGGGGTTTCGATCAGATCCATGGAACAGGAGGGCCTCGGGGGAGGGGCGCGACTGATTTTCATCACCCACAAGGCGTTGGAGCGCTCGCTTCAGGCAACGCTTCAGGATCTTCGCTCGCTGGCCGTGGTATCCGGTGTTCGCAGCGTGATGCGGGTAATCGGCTGAAACATGAGGCCAGCAGAATGAGGCCAGCAGAATGACGGTGCAGTACCTCTCCACCCGTGGCGAAGCTCCGCCCTTGGAGTTCGCCGATGCCCTGCTTGGCGGGCTGGCAACCGACGGTGGTCTCTACTGCCCAGAACAGATTCCCCACTTGCCAGAGCTGGATCCCGCCATGCCTTACGCTGAAATTGCCACTCGGGTGATGTGGCCGTTCGTTGAAGGGTCAATTGACAGCGCTGTGTTCGCCAAAATGGTTGACCAGGCCTATTCCCGGTTCCGCCATGCCGACGTATGCCCGCTGGTGGACCTTGGAAATGGCACCCACCTGCTGGATCTGTCAAAAGGGCCAACGCTTGCGTTCAAAGATGTGGCCCTCCAGTTGGTTGGCCCCCTGCTTGACCATGAGCTTGGCGAACGGGGCCAACGGGCCATGGTGCTTGCTGCCACATCAGGAGACACCGGCTCTGCCGCCATCGAGGCGCTTGCGAACAAACAGAACGTTTCGGCCTTGGTGTTGCACCCGCGCGGTCGAGTCAGCGACGTGCAACGCAAACAGATGACAACCGTTGACGCGGCCAACATCCTCAACGTTGCCGTCGACGGCACCTTCGACGACTGTCAGGATTTGCTGAAGGCTGCGTTCAACGACTCGGCGGTAAGAAGCGAATTCGGTTTGGCCGCTGTCAACTCGATCAACTGGGCCAGGGTGATGGCTCAGATCGTCTACTACGTAAGCGCATGGCTTAGGCTCAACGACGGCGCTGGCCCAATAAGTTTCTGCGTGCCAACCGGCAATTTCGGGAACGTTCTTTCTGGTTGGTACGCCAAACAGATGGGGCTGCCGATTCACCGGTTGGTAGTTGCCAGCAACCGCAACGACGTGCTTACTCGGTTCTTCGAGACGGGGCGGCTGGAGGCCCACTCGGTTGTGCCATCACTGAGCCCCAGTATGGATATTCAAATCTCCTCGAACTTCGAGCGCCTGCTGTGGGAAGCAGGTGATCGAGATTCCGAAGAGTTGGTTGGGCTGCTTGCACGGTTCCGCCAGAACGGCTCGGTTGAGGTGCCTGCCCAGTGGGTCCAGCGCATTCGCTCTGAGTTTGACGCAGGCCGCGCCGACGATGACGCAATCTTGGCAGAGATAGCTCGGGTTCATGACCGCCTTGGCTTGGTGATCGATCCCCACACCGCAGTAGCCACCCATGTGGCCAAAAGTCGGGCCGAAGACGGCGTGCCAATGGTGTGCCTGGCAACCGCTGACCCGGCAAAGTTTCCCGATGCAGTCGAGTCAGCCCTCGGATTCCGCCCCCAGCTGCCAGCGTTCCTGTCTGAGCTGTTAGAGCGTAGGGAGTATCTGGTTGAGGCGAAGAACACCTTGGAATCCGTGCTTGCAGAGGCTCGAGTGCTTGTCGGTCGAATCTAGATCTGCAATGGAAGTGGTGGGAGTTGGCACTGGTTGTTGCTAACCTGCCTAGTGGGCCGAGCGCGCGGATCTCAGTCTTTTGAGGCCGCTACCCTCAGCGCCCCGTAATCAGGGACATGCCCCTCTCTTGGGAACATGAAAACGCTTCTGCGTTGGGCCCTGCGTGCGACCCGACCATCGAGCCGTCCTGGTCACCCAACCTGGACTTATCCGGCAAGAGCCGGCACACCTCTGAGGAGAGCGTTCGTGACCGACAATATGACCGCCGAACGCGTTGACCTGCTGAAGAAGGACAAGTCCGAGCTTCAGACCATCGTCACCGCTTTGGGTGGCAAGCCCACCAGCAGAGCTACCAAGTCTGATCTGATCGATTCCATCATGGACCTTTCCGGGATGGCCAGCCCTGCTGCGCCATCAGAACCGGTGGTTTCGGATGAGGGCACCCATTCAGACAGCGCCCATTCAGACAGCGGTGCGGGCGCCGAACCAGCAGCTTTAGATACTCGGGCGGAGCGTCCCGCACAATCAACTGGTACAGCACAATCAGCCGGAACAGCACAGTCAACTGGTGCTAGCACCAGGGCCAACGGCGGTGCACCTGCCAGGCGGCGGCGTGGGAAGGTCAACGAGCCGCCCGCAGAGTGGGAAACCGAGCTTGGAAACGGCGGTGGTGGCCAAGCGGCAAAGGCTCGAACCCAAAAGACCGCCAACCAAGCCAAGGATGCGAAGCCTTCGGGGACCAGCGAAACGCAGGCGCGGAAGAAGCCAAACGGTGCCAAGACAAACGACGGCGAGCAAAAGGCCGAGCGCTCACCAGGGGGCAACAACAGTGGGGCCGGCGGGGCTGGCAACACCAGCAGCGGGTCCGCTAACACCAACAGCGGGTCCGCTAACACCAACAGCGGGTCCGCTAACACCAACAGCGGGTCCGCTAACACCAACAGCGGGAACGGCGGCACCGACAACAATGCTCAGCCCGCTGGAGAAGACGTCGAACCTGCCAATCGTCGTCGCCGTCGACGTGGCCGCGGTCGGGATCGAGACGACGAGCAGCTCTCTCCCCTCGAACCAATCGAGGCTTCGGGCTACCTCGACCTTAGAGACGACGGCTACGGGTTTCTCAGGGTCAATGGCTATCGCCAATCTGCTGAGGACGTCTATGTGCCGGTGAAGATGGCAAGGCAGTACGGGCTGCGCAAGGGCGACCTTGTTGCAGGGACGGCCAGGCCGGCGAACCGCAACGAGAAAAATCCGGCTCTTCAGACCATTACAAGTGTGAACGGAGCCGACCCCAACACCAGCAAGGCCCGGGTCCGGTTCGAGGATCTCACTCCGGTTTACCCATTTGAGCGCCTAACGCTTGAGATGACCGAGGTGCCAACCGCCTCGGCAGCCAGGTTGGTTGATCTGGTTGCGCCAATCGGCAAGGGTCAGCGATGCTTGATTGTTGCCCCTCCCGAGGCTGGCTCGGCTGAACTGCTGAAACAGATTGCGGTGGCCATCGAGGCCAACAGCCCCGAATCGCACCTGATGGTTTTGCAATTCGACGGTAGGCCCGAAGAGGTCGTTGCGATAGAGCGGGCCCTCGAACACAGCGAGGTTGGCGCCGCCACCTTCGAAGCTTCACCAGAAGAACAGTGCGCCCTTGCCGATTTCACCATCGAGCGGGCCAAACGCATGGTTGAGGCAGGCCAGGACGTTGTGATCGTTGCCGATGGGCTAACCACAATTGCCAGGGCTTACAGCCTCGGTACGCCTCCAACGGGTCGAACCATCACAGGTGTTGATGCCAGCGCCCTTCATCCAACGAAGCGCTTCTTCGGTGCGGCCCGCAAGCTGGAAGAGGCTGGGTCGCTCACCATCCTTGCCACCATCACGGTTGGCACCGGTTCGGTGTTCGACGAAGCTCTTTTCGACGAGTTCCGGGGTACCGCCACCTCAGAACTGCACCTCGATGCGTGGTTGGCCGACGAGGGAGTCTTTCCGAACATAGACATCGAGCTTTCGTCAACTCGCAGCGCTGATTTATTGGTTGAACCAGACGACCTGGAGGCCATAGACAACTTGCGCCGCTTGATGGCCGCCGCGGTCGATGAGGCAGATGGGCCGCCGGTTGAGGCAGCTCGACGGTTGGTGGAGAGGCTGGAATCCAGCAAGTCCAACGCCCAGTTCATCCGCGAAATCTCAACGGCTACTTCGCTGTGAGGTTTCAGCCTGCGCTTCACACCGCCACACTGGACCACCTATGAAGGCCGACATTCATCCCACGTATCGTCCGGTAGTTTTTCTCGACACCGGTGCCGAGTTCTCGATCCTCACAAAGTCAACCATTGAGACGGACGAGACCGTCGAGTGGGAAGACGGCAACACCTACCCGCTCTACAAGGTAGAGATCTCATCGGCCAGCCACCCGTTCTTCACCGGGCAGATGAAGATCATCGACACCGCGGGCCGGGTGGAGCGCTTCGAGCGTCGCTTTGGTCGCCGCAAGCGCTTGGCCGACGCAGCCGCGCCTGAAACTGACACCGCACCTGAAACTGACACCGCACCTGAGCCAATGGCTGAACCTGAAACCGCGGCTAAGTCTGAAGCCCCACCTGAAACCGCAGCCGCACCTGAAACAGCGGCTGTCGCTGAGCCAGTGGCTGAATCTGAAACCGCGGCTAAGCCTGAGACCGCGGCTGAATCTGAAAGCTGAGCCCAACAACCCGTTCGCTGCCAACAGATCTGCCAGCAACTGCTGTGGCTGAGGATCGAACCGGCAGTCTGAGGGCGGCGAAGCTGAAAGGCCTGGTTCGGCTGGCCACCGGCGGGGAACTGCTGATCGAGGATGGCGGGGCCGCTGCTAGGGGCGTTCTCGATGACCCCGATGAGGGCCCGTCACGCGCCTTTTTCTACCCTCCAGCCAATGGCGCGGTCCGATCTTTGGGCGCAGCGCTGATTTGGGCTTCACGACTGAGGGCAGACCAGCTCAACCTCGTTGTCGACAACCCCTCAGACGCCGGTGACCTGGCGCGCAGGGCTAACCTGTTCAGCGGCCCCGATCCTGAGACCCCAATGTTCAGTGATGGAATCGTTTTGTGGCTCGCCGGGACGGACGAGATGACTGTTGCTCGGGCCAAGGCCCACACACCTGTCCCTCCGCTTTCAGAGCAAGAGAGCGCATTTGCCGAGGTCATCGAGGCGGCCGGTGCCAGAGCAGTTCACGATCACGGATATCTGATCGCTGAGGTGGCCGGGCTTGAAGTTGGCAGGGTGGTTGACCGAGGCGGTTGGCGGCTCGAGGTGGGGATTGGCGAGGTCGACCGAGAGTTTCACAGCCTGATCAAGCAGTCTGCTGATCCCGAAACCGCCCTGCGTGACGCTGTGAACTTGGTATTGCCTCATCGTCGACCTGGAGTTCCCTCGCATCCTTTGGGCAGGCTAAACAGAGACAGGTGGCTGCGCAGCCACCTGTTGGATTCGCCTGGCCTGGCGGGGGCTTCGGAGCTGCATGCAATCGCCCCGCTGCGGCGCCTGGACAGCGTGGTGGGAAGCGGCCCGCTTGGCAACGGACCAAGTGCCGCCGCCGGGCAGGCCGCCGCCGGTGGAGCCGTCGTGGTTGTGTGCTCGGTTGGGGTGGACCCAGACCTGGGCCCAGAGGCAGCCGACTACCGACTGCGCCATGATCCAGAGGCCGCGCTGGTTGTGGTTGTGCCCCAGCGAGACCGCTATCCAGTCACCGAACAGTTGGTTGGGCGAATCCCGAACAGTGAACTCTTGTGCTTGGATGCCCCCTGGGATCAAATCACCGGGCCGCGGGATTAGTCTGTTACCAACCGAAAGGGGCAAACGATGAAGATGGGTGTTAAGCAAATGATGGCGGCGGCCAGAGCCGAGATCACTGGCCATTCGCCTGCCGAGGCGCAACGCCGAGCCCAAGAACACAACGCTCTTCTGGTCGACATTCGCGATGTTCGAGAACTGCAACAAGGTGGGGTAGTGCCAAACGCGTTCCATGCACCGCGAGGAATGCTTGAGTTCTGGATCGATCCAGACTCGCCTTATCACAAGCCAATCTTCGCCCAGGACCGCGAGTTCATCTTCTATTGAGGCTCGGGCGGCCGGACAAGTTTGTCCGTTAAAACACTGAACGACATGGGCATGAGCAACGCCTCACATATCGAGACCGGCTTCAGTGGCTGGCAGGCAGATGACCTGCCAACAGTCAGCTACGAAGATTGGCTGGCCTCGCGCCAAGAAGACGCTTGATCGGGCAGGCCCCTAGCGCTCAGCGGCTGTTCAAGAAGATGGACGAACCCCGAATCGGAAACAACTTCTTTGATGACGGGTCTCCGTACCTGTCTCACCCTTTGTTAACTCCCGAGCGCACCGCGGCCGAGGTTGACAAGATTGCAACAATGGTTAGATCGGTGTCGGGCAGAGTGCTCGACGTCGGCTGCGGTTTTGGCCGCCACAGCATCGAATTTGCCTCACGGGGCGCCGAGGTCACCGGTATCGACCCCTCCCCGGCAATGCTTTCTGCTGCCCGGTCTGGCGCCGACGCAGCCGGGTACTCCATCGAATTCCAGGGCATCGCAGCAGATGAACTGGCCGACGTTGGACGTTATGACCTGGCTGTATGTCTGTTCACCACACTGGGCCAACTGGACCGTCCCATTGCCGACGACGCCCCCCACGTTGAGATGCTGCGACGAATCAGACGTGCCCTGAAACCAGGTGGGGAGGTCGTGATAGAAGTGCCAGACCGGATCCGAGTGGTTGCTGGCCTCGTCGCAGACGAGATGCTTGGGCCCACCCGTGTGACCCGTTCGTTCGATCATGCAACTTCGACGATCGGGGAACAGTTCGAGCTTGGCTCCGGCGAGATTTTCAACCTGACCTATCGGGTGTTCAACCAGGCCGAATTGGTTGATCTGGTGCAAGGTGTTGGGTTCAAAGTTCGCAATGTGGCTGGTCACGGTCTTGTCGAACCACCAGACACGGTCATGACGCTCACCGCGGTTCGTCCCACCTGACGCCGGCCTTCGTGAAGTCGGGTGAACCGGATCTTGGAAGATCGGGCCTAACTTTGGGGGGTGCCCGACTGGTTGACAGGCGAACTTGGCTTGCAGATCGCAGGCGGAGTGGCGGTCACAGTTGCGCTAACCGTGATCACGTCGATCACATCGTTTGCGGTTGGGCTCGGGGCCGCGATTGGCCGCAGGAGTGGTCGAGCCTGGGCCCGTCGGACCGCAGCAACGTTTGTTGAGATCTTCCGAAACGTGCCAGCGTTAATCCTGCTGATCTTCTTCGCGTTCGCGGTGCCAAACCTCTTCCCGGCAGGCCTTCGCAAAACCCTGTTCTTTGACAACCGGTTTGTCGACACGATCGAGACGATTACAACCCTGCCGCTTCCGTACTATGCGCTAGCGGCTGTTGTGGCACTGACGGTCAACACCGGCGCCCACCTGGCAGAGATTCTGCGGGCAGGTCTGGATTCTGTGCCCCAGCAACGCATCGACGCAGCCCGTTCCCTCGGAGCCTCGGCCCGATCGGCGTACCTCACGATCACGATTCCAGATGGCGTTCGCATCGCATTCCCAGGCGTGATCAATCGGCTGGTTCACAACCTCAAGAACACCGCCCTTGTTTCCTTCGTTGCTGTTCCAGATGCGTTTCAGAAAATTCAAGGGACCATCACCAAAACCTTCGAGGCCACTGAGCTGCTGATTTTCGCGGCCCTGTTGTATCTGTTGCTGGCCACGCTGCTTGAATTCGGGCTGCGTCGGATCGAGCTGGCGCTGTGGCGGGGCCGCGCGGTCGACAGGCGCCTAGATGTCTGATCAGTTCGACTTTCTTCTGCGCCAGCTTCCCAATCTGCTGTGGGGCTTCCCGAGCCGTCGGCCCGGAGGCCTGCTGCTCAGCCTTTTGCTAAGTGCGGGGGCGATTTCGGCCGGGCTGGTGTTGGCGATTGCTCTGGCCTTCGCCAACCACAGCCGCAACCGGCTGGTGCAGGTGTTGGCCCGCCGAGTCGTGTGGGCCATTCGCGGTATCCCACTGATCGTTCTGCTTGTGCTGATGTTCCAGCTGCTTGGTACCGGCACGCTCTTTGGTGTGAGCTTCAGCGCATTCTGGGCGGCCGCGGTAACGCTCACGCTCTACGCCGCGGCCTATCAGGCCGATATTGTCACGGCGGGAATCACCGCGGTGCCTCAGCAGCTTGTCAGCGATGCTCGGCTTCTCGGGGCGTCTCCGGTCACGGTGGCGCGAACGGTGACCCTTCCGTACTGCCTTCGCACCATGCGCCCTGCGTTGGTAACCCAGGCCATCACTATCTTCAAGGACAGTTCGGTTGTTGTGGTTCTTGGGGTCGCCGATCTCACAACAAACGCCAGGATCGCGCTTGGAGGTGACGTTTCCAACACGCCGTTCTGGGTGGCCACCTACCTGTTGGTTGGGTTCTTGTATTGGTGCGTTGCCTTCGGGATCGCCCGCCTGGTCAACGCCCATGATCGGCCAACTTCCTCCCTGCTGGGGGGTGCTCATGGGTGATCGGCTGGTGCCAGCGATTGCGGCCGCCTTGCTGACCGCTGGTTTTGTCGGGCTCGTCTGGCTTGACGCGGTTAACGGCACGTTGCGGGGCAACGTCGTGCCGAGCACCATCGTTTGGTTTCTTGTGGCGTTCGCCGGTTTTTTGTTGCTAATGGTTCGGGTCCAACCTCGCCGTAGCCCGGTGGCCAAGTGGCGCTGGCTGCTGCTCTTTGGGCTTGGCCTGCGGCTGATGATGTTGGCAACCGAACCAACACTTAGCGATGATGTTTACCGGTATCTGTGGGAAGGCCACCTCGTCAGCGAAGGGGTCAGCCCGTACAGCTTTGCGATCGATTCGCCCGCCGGGGATCCCTACGACATCCCGGCGCGGGCCAAGGCGAACAACACCTCGCTGGCCTCGCCCTATCTGCCGGTGGCGCACGGCATCTTCGCAGCCGCTGCCATCGTTCTGCCGTCAGAGCCCTGGACAATGCAACTGCTGATGATCGGCTTCGACGTTCTTGGCGCCGCCATGATCCTCAAGTTGTTGCGTCTGGCTGGTCTGCCCCAGCGGCGAGTGCTGCTCTATTGGCTGAACCCGCTGGTGATCGTTGAGGTTGCGCACGGCGCCCATCTGGATGCGGCAATTGTGGGGCTGGTTGGCTGGGGGCTTGTGCTGTCGTTTGACCGGGCCCGCCGCACTCCGCTGGCAATCTACGGCGGACCGGTTCTGATCGCAGCCGCCACCCTCACCAGGCCGCTGGCCATCCTGCTGGTGCCGGTGCTGTTCTGGGTGTGGAACTGGCGCCAGCGCGCAACTTGGGCGGTGGCCGTCGCCGCTCCCATCGTGGTGGCCGGAGCGTCGCTTGGTTTCGGTCTTGACAACTCCGGCACGGGAGTCTTTGGATCTGCTCGGGCCTATGCCAACACCTTTAGGTTCAACAGCGCGCTCTACCAGCGTCTCGAAGAATGGATCGCGGGTTTCGGCCTGGATGACCGTGGCTGGAACGAGCCAGCGGCGCTCACTCGTCTGGTGGTTGGCGTTGCAGTTATGGCCGCTCTTTTGTGGGTCTTTCTTTTGGCCCGCGGCGCCGAAAGCGAGCGACAACATCTGCGACTGATGGCCCTGCCCCTGATCGCGTATGTGCTGTTCACACCCGTGCTGCACCCATGGTATGTGTTGCTGCTGCTGGGGTTTGTTCCGTTCCTTGCTCCCGGTTTCGACGAACCTCGCGCCCGTTGGGTTCTGGTCGCTCCCTGGCTGGCGCTCAGCGCGCTCTTGATTTTCAGCTACCTGACCTACCAGGACCCAGATGCTTTCGCCGAGCGGAGCTGGGTGCAGCAACTTCAGTGGTACCCCACGTTGAGCCTGGCGGCAATTGCTGGTGCCTGGTCTGTGGCACGCACGCGTGAAACGATGGGGCAATGACCATCATCCTTGCCGTCCTTGCCGGCGGTGCACTCGGCTTTGTGTTTGCCAGAGGCGATTTCTGTTTCCACAGCACCTGGCGCAATCTGTTCAACCGCCCAGCCCAGACCTCGCTGTTGCGAGCCTACGTGGTGCTGTTGTTGGTCTCGACTCCAATTGTTCAGTTGCTGATTGCCACGAACGTGATCAACCCGTTCATTCCGGGCTTCGCTCCATTGGCCGCCATTGTTGGCGGGTTGATGTTCGGGGCAGGCATGGTGATTGCCCAGACCTGCATATCTGGGATGTTCTACAAACTCGGAGCGGGAATGCTTGCGATGGTGGTGGCGGTTGCGGCCTGGGCAGTGGGAGACATCATCACCTGGCGCGGGCCGCTGAAAGGGCTACGCGACAGCCTGAACGCCAACGTGATCACGGCAACGGGCAGCGATGGATCTGACCAAGTTGCCACGGTCTCGTCGTTGTTTGGCCCCCTCGGTGTGGCATTCCTCG
>QIKW01000204.1 GCA_003231975.1 Acidimicrobiia bacterium | reverse complement strand
CGAGGCCGCAAGGCCGAGGAACGACGCTCACGGCAAGGGCGAGTTTTGAGCGAAGCGAAAAAACTTGTGGCGGGGGTTTAAGGGGGCAGAGCTCCCGCGGAGCCCCTTACCAGGCAGGATCCGGCTTCGCCGGTCCTGCCTGAAACAAACAGGCGCCGGGGAACTCTCCGAGTTCCTTGGCGACCAAAAACTCTCGGTCGAAACGGTCCCCGTTTCGACCGAATTGGTAGTCTCAGTCTGTGTCCAGCGAACTACCTGCTCTCTATAGCCTCGGCATCATCGGGGCCGGCCAGATCGCGCGGATGACCCATCAGGCGGCTGTGAAGCTGGGAATCACCCCTCGTTTGCTTGCAGAGGAATCTGACGATTCTGCAGCTCTGGCTGCTCCCGACGCGGTCTACAGCCACCCCGACGCCATCGCAATGTTCGCTGAGTCTTGTGAGATCATCACCCTCGAGCACGAACGAATCGACATTGGCCTCCTGGAGCGGCTGGAGGAAGGCGGCGTGTGCATTCGGCCAGGCACCCGCACTCTTCGGGCTGCCTTTGACAAGATGCACCAGAGAAGGGTGCTGCTCAACCGGGGCTTCCCGGTGCCTGCGTTCGCAGAGCTCAGGGGCCCAGACGACCTGATGGACTTCGCCCGGAAGTTCAACTTTCCGGTGGTCATCAAGTCCATCCGCAGCGGCAGGCCCGGTCAACGGAGCGTCTGGATAGTTGAAACCGAGACCGAGGCAATGCGGGTTATGTCAGAGCAGGGTCACCGCGAGCTGATGGCCGAGGATTACCAGCCAATTGTCAAGGAACTGGTGGCGCTAGTGGTAAGGCGCCCTGGCGGAAATTGCCGGAACTATCCGCTGGCTGAGGTAATTCAACAGGAAGGCGCAGTGCACGAAATACGTTCGCCGGCCGCAGTCGGTCATCGCGTAGCAGCCGAGGCCAAAGAGCTAGCAACTCGAATTGCGAACGAACTGGAAGCGGTAGGCGTCCTCGCAGTTGAACTCTTTCTCACAACCAAGGGCCTCGTTGTGAACGAGCTGGCGGCACGGCCCCACAACGCAGGCCACGTAACCATCGAGGGATCCCCAACGTCGCAGTTCGAGAACCACGTCCGGGCGGTGCTGGATCTTCCTCTCGGACCCACACGGTCAGTAGCGCCTGCCACAGTCACCGTGAACGTGATCGGCGGGCACGACGGAATTGACCCAGCCGATCACCTTGGCGAAGCACTGGCCGTTGAGGGCAGCCATGTTCACCTGTACGGAAAGCGGCCTGCGCCCGGCAGCAAGCTGGGCCACGTCACAGCAATGGGCGACGATCTCGACCAGGCAAGAGAAATGGCCCGCCGCGCCGAGGCCGCACTGATGGGCCGCAGGCACTGGTAGGAATACAGAACTATGTCATCTCCGCAATCAGCATCTCCGCAGTCATCACTAACCGTCATCAACCATCCGCTGGTTGACCACAAGATCACGTTGCTCCGAGACGTGAACACCGGCGCCGGAGAGTTTCGCTCACTGTGCCAAGAGGTCACCCTCCTAACCGCATATGAGGCTCTTCGGGCGCTGCCCACCGAGACCGTCACGGTTGAAACCCCACTTACCACCACCGACGCCAAACAACTCGCCGGTCCGGCTCCGGCCGTGGTTGGAATCCTCAGGGCAGGCCTAATCATGGTTGAGGCGATCCTCACCCTCATCCCGAACGCGAAGGTTGGACATATCGGCCTCTACCGGGATCCCGATACACACCTGCCAGTTGAGTACTACCGAAAGTTCCCAATCGACATCGAGAGGCGCGAGGTGATTCTGGTTGACCCCATGCTGGCAACAGGCGGCAGCGCCGTCGCCGCCATAGAACATCTCAAGGAGGCAGGCGTGAAGAGCCTCAGGATGATCGCAATTGTTGGCTGCCCTGAGGGCGTGGCTGCGGTTCACGGGCCTCATCCAGACGTCCCAATCACCGTTGCCGCCCTAGATCCGAAACTGAACGACAGCGCATACATCGTGCCCGGCCTCGGCGATGCCGGAGACCGAATCTACGGAACCAAGTAGTTTGGCCACACAACGCAGGAGACTTTGACGATGCCGCCATCGATTCCTTGGGAAGACCTCCGAGCCGCCGCCCTCGCGGCTTCGAAGAACGCCTACGCCCCCTATTCCAACTTCCACGTCGGGGCGGCTGGCCTGGTAGACGACGGACGCATCATCACCGGCTGCAACGTAGAGAACGTCTCCTACGGCCTTGGTTTGTGCGCGGAATGTGGTTTGGTCTCGGCGCTCCACGCTTCCGGCGGCGGCCGCCTGGTGGCCGTGCTCACGGTTTCTGGCTCGGGTCAGCCGTGCGTGCCCTGTGGTCGCTGCCGGCAGTTGCTGCTGGAAAACGGCGGCCCTGGCTGCCTGGTCGACGGAGACGGAACACCGGTCCCGATAAGCGAGCTGCTGCCAGGCGGATTCGATCAGGCCCGCCTGGCAGACGGATAACCCGATGGCTGTTTGGGACGCAACCTCGGTCATCATCCTGAAGCGGGACAAAGGCGTTCTGCCAGACGACGCCATCCGTTGGTTCATTGATGCCTACACCAATGGAACTGTCAGCCATGAGCAGGCGGCGGCACTGGTCATGGCGGTCTTTCTGAACGGACTGACTCCCGGCGAACTCTCGGTTTGGACCGAGGCCATGATCCAGTCCGGAGACCGGATTGACCACACCGCTCTTGGCCGAATCACTGTTGACAAACACTCAACGGGAGGGGTCGGCGACAAAGTTTCGTTGATCCTTTGCCCGCTCGTTGCCGCCTCCAGCAAGGAAGTTGCTGTGCCTCAGTTGGCAGGCAGGGGCCTCGGTCACACCGGCGGCACGATCGACAAAATGGAAGCCATCCCGGGCTGGCGACCCGAACTGTCAGCCGAGAAGATGCGAACGACACTGCGTGAGGTTGGCGCCATGATCGCCTCGGCTAGCACAAACATTGCCCCGGCCGACAAGCTTTTGTACGCCCTGCGAGACACCACTGGCACGGTGGCGTCCATCCCGTTGATTGCCTCGTCGATCATGAGCAAGAAAATCGCCGGGGGAACAAAGAACCTGGTGCTCGACGTGAAAGTTGGCAGAGGCGCATTCATGACGAACCTTCCAGACGCCCGTCAGCTGGCCGAAACCATGGTTGGTATCGGCCAACGCGCCGGAGTCAACACCGTTGCCCTACTTACCAGAATGGACAACCCATTAGGTTCGATGGTTGGCAACACCGTCGAAGTTGATGAGTCTGTTGCTGTTCTTGGCGGGGTTGCCGACAGCCGATCACAAGATCTAATCGACCTGACACTGGCCCTGGCTGACGAGATGCTGTCGTTGTGTGGAATCAAAGCCGACCCCGCCGAAGTTCTTGCCTCTGGTGCCGCCACAGAAACATGGCAGGCAATGGTGCTGGCTCAGGGCGGCGACCCTGGCGCAGATCGCCCGTCGGCAAGCTCGGTTAGCGACTTTGCCGCATCCGCAGCCGGTTTCGTCACAGAAATCAACGCCCTGGCTGTTGGAATAGCCTCAATGCGGCTGGGTGCTGGTCGAGCCCGCAAGGAAGATGCTGTTTCGTTTGGGGCAGGCATAGAGCTCTTGAAGAAACCTGGCGACCCGGTTCAAAAAGGGGAACCGGTGCTGCGTCTGCTGGCCGATGATCCCAGCCGTTTCGGGCCAGCTATCGAAGCTCTTCACGCCGCGGTAACTATTGGCGCAGACCCCCCAGAACACGACTCGGTAGTGATCGAGCGGGTTGGTTGATGCAATTCAACCACCACTGGTAGTGCGGTGCCTTTCTAGTCGGCCACGGCTCTCGGCACACAGGCCCCAGTTCAGTCCACTGCCGAGCCCTACTAGAGCTTTCAGCGAACACCTTGCATCAAAAACGGCCGTTACGCTGCCGCATGACTCAACTGACCGCAGACATCTTCACAAAGGCTCCGAAGGTGCTGCTGCACGATCATCTCGACGGCGGGATGCGGCCAACCACCGTGATCGAGTTGGCAACCGAAACCGGCTACACCGAGTTGCCTACCACCGATCCAGACGATCTGGCCGCCTGGTTCCGCCGCGGAGCAGACCGCAACAAGCTTGAGCTCTATCTCGAGACGTTCGCTCACACTGTTGGTGTAACCCAAACACCAGAATCCTTGGAACGAGCAGCCTTTGAGGCGGCTCAGGATCTGGCGGCAGATGGCATCGTTTATGCCGAAGTTCGGTTTGCCCCAGAGCAACACATGTTGCGCGGGCTCTCCCTCGATGAGGTGGTGGAGGCTGTGCTGCGTGGTTTCAGGGCAGGCTGCAATGGCACAGATCTGACCCTTGGAGTTCTCTGTTCCGCCATGAGGCAGGCCGCTCGCTCATATGAGATCGCCGAGTTGGTCGTGAGACACAGAGACAGCGGCGTGGTCGGATTCGACATCGCCGGCCCAGAAGCCGGCTTTCCCCCGGCGCGCCATCTCGACGCGTTCCAACTGTGCATGAGAGAGAACGTGCACATCACTATCCACGCAGGCGAGGCTTTCGGCCTGCCGTCGATCCAAGAGGCGCTTAGCTACTGCGGCGCCGAGCGCCTGGGGCACGGCGTTCGAATTGTTGACGACATCAAGGTGGACTCAGACGGGAAGGCCCGCCTCGGCCGGTTGGCCTCGTTCGTTCGTGATCGGCGGGTCCCGCTCGAAATGTGCCCAACCTCCAATGTCAATACCGGCGCAGCGGCCTCAATTGCCGATCACCCCATCGGGCTGCTTCGAGACCTGCGTTTTCGGGTAACGGTCAACACCGACAACCGGTTGATGAGCAACGTCTCGCTCAGCGACGAATTCGCCAAGCTCAGTGAGGTTCTCGGATACGGGCTGGGAGACATGGAATGGCTCACGCTCAACGCAATGAAGAGCGCATTCTGGCCATTCGAGCAGCGCCTTCGGATCATCAATGAACTGATCAAACCTCGTTATGCCGTCCTCAAAGACGCTGGCCTGTAACTTCTAGTTGAGTGAAGCGTCTTGGGGGAAGTGGGCAAACCAGGCCATCTCGCCGCCGTTGCGCCGCAACACTTTGGCCCAGAGCTGGTCGGGTTGGTCAAAGAACAGATCGGCCAGGAAGCCGTCTGCCACCCACCACGCACCGTTTGCGATCTCGCCCTCGAGCTGGCCGACTCCCCAGCCGGCGTAACCCGCAAACACCCGAACCCGGTCGATGGCCAGACCATCGTTGGTGGGGGCTGTGCTGTCTATATCCAAACTGTGAAGGCCAAGCGCCAGAGCACCGTCGGCGTTGGGGGTCGCCCCCAGGGCAAGCAGCCCAGTCCTCTCAACCGGCCCACCGGCAAACACCACACCGGGCTCTACAGCCAGCGAACCCCAGACCGGAAACGCGTCCTCAACCAACAGCGCAGATGGTCGGTTGATGATCAACCCGAGCGCACCATCACTGTTGTGCTCCAACAACAGCGTGATGGTTCCGTCGAAGTTCGAGTCGTGCAGCGCTGGTTTCGAGATCAGCAACTGCCCGGCCAAAGAGAACGCCACTGGCTACCCCTCCGCTGACCCAAGGATGATTGCTGCAGAAGACGTACCCAATCTGGTGGCACCGGCCGCAATCATTTCCTCGGCCGCTTTTCTGGTGCGGATTCCCCCGCTGGCCTTAACGCCCAGCCGTCCACCAACGGTGGCAGCCATCAAACGCACAGTGCCAAGCGAAGCACCGCCGCTTGGGTGGAATCCGGTTGAGGTCTTGACGAAGTTCGCTCCTGCCCGCTCAGCTGCCTGGCAGCTGGCAACGATCTCGTCGTCGCTCAAGGCTGCCGACTCGATGATTACCTTCAGTACAACAGGCCCCGGAAGGGCGACGCGAACAGCAGAAATATCTTCCTCTACTGCGTCCCAATCGGCCGCCTTTACTCGGCCCAAATCCAGGACCATGTCTATCTCTGAAGCGCCAAGCTCGGCGGAACGAACAGCTTCGGCCGCCTTTGACTCGGGGCGGTGAGACCCAGACGGGAAGCCGCAAACAGTGGCCAGTTGGATGCCGTCAAGCAGCGCCCCGCGGGGCAGCGGCAGCCGCGACGGCGAGATACAGACAGCCGCAACACCCAACCGATTGGCTTCTGCACACAGCTGCGCCACCTCGGCGTCTACCGCAGTGGGGTTCAAGAGGGTGTGGTCAATGGTGCGGGCAACTGCCGCCGTTTCCATAAGGCGAGGCTATCCAGTTCAGCCCAGAACGGCCGCGCCGCGTCTTTTAGGATTCCCATTTGCTTACCCGAGCTAGACGGAATCCCACGGCGATCTGGCCGGGGCAGGCGCCCCGCAGAACTGACAGGCGGCGACTTTCGCATTGACCATGGCCCCGCACTCACATGGCGTCGACTTAATGGTTCGCTTGCCATCTTTTTGGCCGTCGGCGACGTCCAATTCATAAACTCGATACGTCAGGTGAGCGTCAGTCAGGCCCGTCGTCTCGCACACCAGCTGCCACATTGCCTCACAAGTCGTCCGCATCCGCTCGAAGCGTTCGGCCAGCTCGGCAATCTCATTGTCGGCTCGCCTCATCCGGTGATCAGAAACTGACTCAGCCGACGAGACCCTGTTGTTCGTCATGCGGATCTGGCGGCTTTGGGCCACATCAAAAAGGTCCATACCGATTCATCGGGCCGCGTGACCGTCAGCTTGACAAGCGCTCTGTCAGCCATGAGTTTCGGTTGTCGTTCCTACCATGAGAGAATGGCACGATGACCGCACGCGAAGAGTGGGAATCCCTCTACAACAAGGCGCCGCGCCGCAAGGACACATTCGAAACAATGTCGGGGGTCCCCCTCGACGCTGTGTACGGCGAAGACCAGGGCCCGTTCCCCGGGCTCTTTCCGTACCGCCGCGGAATCCACGCCTCCATGTACCGCAGTCGCCTATGGACCATGCGAATGTTCGCAGGCTTCGGCACGGCCGACGACACCAACGTGCGGTTCAAGCAACTTCTGGCCGACGGAGGAACCGGGCTGTCAACTGCGTTTGATCTGCCAACGTTGATGGGCCGAGATTCAGATGACCCGGAGGCACTAGGCGAAGTCGGCAAGGCGGGCGTTGCGATCGACACTCTTGCCGACATGGCGGAGCTTTACGCCGACATCGACCTCGGCTCCGTTTCAACGTCGATGACAATCAACTCGCCCGCGTCAATTCTGCTGGCCATGTACGTCGCTGTTGCCGAAAAAGGTGGAACGGCACGAGCGCAGCTGTCTGGAACCCTGCAGAACGACATCCTGAAGGAGTACCAGGCCCAAAAGGAGTACGTATTCCCTCCAAGGCCATCTGTTCGGCTGGTAACGGATCTGATGCGGTTCACCGCAGCCGAGCTGCCAAAGTGGAACCCAATTTCCATCTCGGGTTACCACATCCGAGAGGCGGGCTCAACGGCGGCCGAAGAGCTCGCGTTCACCCTGGCCAATGGCTTTGCCTATGTCGAGGCTGCAGTTAAAGCGGGTTTAGACGTAGACGAGTTTGCCCCCCGCCTGTCGTTCTTCTTCAATGCCCACATCGACTTCTTCGAAGAGATCGGCAAGTTGCGGGCTGCCCGCGGAATTTGGGCCAGATGGATGAAGGACCGCTACGGCGCAAAGGACGAGCGCTCGCTGAAGCTGCGATTCCATACCCAAACCGCGGGAGTGTCCCTAACCGCCCAGCAGCCCGAGATCAACATTGCGCGGGTTGCCATTCAGGCCTTGGCAGGCGCTCTAGGTGGAACGCAGAGCTTGCACACGGATTCTTATGACGAGGCCCTGGCCCTCCCAACCGAGAAGGCGGCCCGAATCGCGCTTCGAACCCAACAGATCGTTGCCACCGAAACCGGGGTTACCGAGGTTGCCGACCCTCTCGGCGGCAGCCATTTTGTTGAATGGATGACAGACGAGATGGAGCGCCAGGCCGAGGAAATATTTGTCATTCTGGACGATTTCGGCGACGGCTCAATCCTTGAAGGTGTCTACAAAGGCATCGAAGACGGATGGTTCCAAGGCCGAATTGCAGACTCCGCATACGCCTTTGAGCGCAACGTGAACAACGGGAACCGAATCGTTGTTGGCGTGACCGACTACACAGACGGTGACGATGCCGAGACCCCCATTCTCTACATCGGCCCAGAGGTCGAGGAACGCCAGTTGAAGCGGCTTTCCACCGTGAAACACGACCGAAGCGACCACGCAGTGGCCACAGCATTGACCGCAGTTACCCACGCCGCCGCCGATCCGCTGGCCAACACAATGCCCGTGATTTTGGAGGCCGTTCGGGAGTACGCCACCGTCGGTGAAATCATCCAAGCGCTTGCTTTGGAGTTCGGAAACTGGACCGAACCGCTTGGCATCTAGAGCCGGTTTGCGCTTGGCGGTCCGCCAGTGTTGTTTGCCAGACATATTTGCAACGCGTGGGATTGTGGCCACGGCTGGCCTACAGTTATATGTCGAGCAAGTCACTAGGGCCTGCTCGGAAGAAAAGAGCTTATTCAAATGCAAGGCACCGTCAAGTTTTTCAACAGCGAAAAGGGCTTCGGCTTCATCTCACGCGAAGGAGCAGATGACGTCTTCGTCCACTACTCCAACATCGCAGGTGAGGGCTACAAGTCCCTGGACGAAGGTCAGACCGTCGAGTTCGACGTGGCTCCTGGCCGAAAGGGCGAAGAAGCCCAGAACGTTCGGGTCGTCTAATCCCTCAACTAGGTCGCTGAACGCCGCTGGCTCTCGGGCTGGCGGCGTTCGCCGTTTTGCTGCCAGGGGAAGCCTTCAATTGCTGGCCGCGGCCAAACGAACCGCATCCTCCACCTGATCAGAAGAGGCGCCAGGGTGAAGAACCCCTGCCACGCCCGCCTCCAGCAGCGCAGGCACATCACGGTCGGGCACAATGCCGCCAACCACCACCGGAATTCCTGCGTTCTGCGCTTCAAGCAGCTTGACCACCTGAGGGGCCAGCGTGAGGTGGGCGCCAGACAGCATTGAAAGCCCGACGACGTCGACATCTTCATCGACCGCGGTAGCAGCAACCATCTCAGGAGTCTGACGAAGGCCGGTGTATATAACTTCCATTCCGGCATCCCTGAGGATTCGGGCAACCACTTTCACCCCCCGATCGTGGCCATCCAGACCCACCTTGGCAACCAGCACGCGCAAAGACATGCGGCCAGGGTACGGGCGGCGAAGCCTCCTCGGCCAGCCTAAGGCAGCTGTTGGCCCCTATCCTTAGAGAATGCGAGCTCTACCGAAAGCCAACGACATCTGCTGGTGCGGCAGTGGCAAGAAGTACAAACGCTGCCACAAACTCGCAACAGAAGCCATCCGCCAGGGCGACATCTCTCCCCCGCGCATCGTTCCAGACGAAATAGACCAGCCCCTCTGGGCGGGCGGCAAAGACTTCGACCGGTGGGACGAGCCCCACGTGAAGTCCCCCGATGTGATCAGCCGGATGCGCCGAACTGGCCAGTTAGCAGGCGATACGTTGGCCTACCTCGGAACCCTCGTGCGTCCGGGGGTAACCACAGAAGAGATCGATGCCGCCTGCCATCAGCGCGCTATTGAAGTTGGCGCCTACCCCAGCCCCCTGATGTATTCAGGAACCGTCATGCCGTTTCCGAAATCTGTGTGCACCTCAGTCAACGAAGTCATTTGCCATGGAATCCCAGACGACCGACCCCTTCACGACGGTGACATCGTCAATTTCGACGTCACGCTGTTCAAAGAGGGCGTTCACGGCGATACAAACGCAACCTTCTTTGTTGGCACGGTCGACGAAGCCTCAAAGATGCTCACCGTCGTTACCCGAGACTCAACTATGCGCGGGATCGAGGCCGCCCAACCAGGCAACCGACTGAACGACATTGGCCGGGCAATCCAAGAGCACGCCGAGGGCCTGGGCTACGGGGTTGTACGAGACTTCGTTGGCCACGGCATCGGGGAACAGTTCCACACCGACCTCCAAATCTGCCATTACTACCATCCGCGTCTGACCGACGTGATTGAGCCGGGAATGACATTCACTATCGAGCCAATGATCACCCAGGGCTCCTACCGGGCCAGGCTCTGGAGCGATGGCTGGACTGCCGTCACCACCGACGGCAGCCGCACCGCCCAGTTCGAACACACAATTCTTGTCACAGAAGACGGCCCCGAGATCCTCACCACCCCAAGCGACACCTCCAACCACCCATTCTGGCAGCTCTGATATTGGGACCTGCCCGCCTCCGGCGATCCCGGTCACCAGCTCAAAGCTCGTCGCCGACGGCGACCACGCGTGACGGTCTCCCACATTGGGGTCTGCTTCGCAGACCCGCCTCCGGCCAACCCGGGTCACCAGCTCAAAGCTCGTCGCCGACGGCGACCACGCGCGACGGTCTCCCACATTGGGGTCTGCTTCGCAGACCCGCCTCCGGCGATCCCGGTCACCAGCTCAAAGCTCGTCGCCGACGGCGACCACGCGTGACGGTCTCCCACATTGGGGTCTGCTTCGCAGA
>QIKW01000142.1 GCA_003231975.1 Acidimicrobiia bacterium | reverse complement strand
GAGAACGGGTAGGCCCAGTAGGGGTGGGCGCTGGCCAGATCCACATCTGACTCTGTTGCCATTCGCACGTGGCCAATGCCGTGGGTTCCCGTGAATCCGTCGAGGTTGTACTGCCGGGCCACCTCGTTTGCGTCACCCAAGTCTTTGATGATCTCAAGTGAGTGGCCAAGCGAAAGAACCTCACAACCCGGGATGTCTTCCAGGTAGTCGGCCAGCGGCTTCAGCTCGCCGCTGTAGCGAGCCGTTGCCCGAAAGGCATAGCCGGTCTCGCTGGTCATTGTTGCCACCTCGGCCCCAATCTTGGCCAGCCGAGACTCAACCTCGGCCCGGTTACGTTCCAACCGCTGCTCCATTTCAAACCCGCCGCCCTCGTTCGGCTCGGCCAGCACAAACCGGATAACGACCAGATCGTCTGGCGGGCCATAGAGGGCGAACCCGGTGGAGTCTGGCCCCCGATGTTTCATCGACTGGAGCATCTCGGTGATTTCTGCCCCGATGTTGGATGTGCCACCCCGATGGATCACTCCTGCTATGCCGCACATAATTGCTGTTCTCCCTGCTGTTCGTACTGGGCCTGCTCGGTACTAGCTTGTTCGTAAAGGGCTGCTTGGTAACTGGGTCTGATTTGACTGCTCAGGGCAGGATGTCGAGGTACTCCTCAATATCCCAATCGGTAACGGTTGCCATGAAACGCTCCCACTCGTCGCGTTTGTAATGCTCGAACACCCGGTACATCTCGTTGGGAAGGGCGCTCTTAATCACCTCGTCTTGGTCGAGTGCCTTTAGCGCGTCGCCAAGCGACAGCGGAATCTTCTTGACGTCTTTGCCAGACTCGATTGCGTCGTAAATGTTGCGTTCCTCCGGCGGGCCGGGATCGAGATTGCGGTCAAGCCCGTCATCCATTGCTTTCAGCAGCGCGGCGAACGACAGGTAGGGGTTGACCGCAGAATCAACCGAGCGATACTCGAACCGACCAGGGGCGCTGATTCGCAGCGCTGTTGTCCGGTTCTGGAAGCCCCAGTCGGCGAACACTGGGGCCCAGAAGCCGGTGTCCCACAGGCGGCGGTAAGAGTTGACGGTTGGCGAGGTGATGCAGGTAAGGGCCCCGAGGTGCTCCAGAATCCCACCGATTGCCTTCATCCCAATTGGGCCTGGCAACTGGGGGTTGTCTCCCTCTGGCATGAACTTGTTGTCGTCGCCGTCCCACAGCGAAATGTTGTGGTGGCAGCCGTTGGCCGACACGTTCATAAACGGCTTTGGCATGAAACACGGAAACGCCCCAAGTTCACGGCCAACCTGTTTGCAAACCTGGCGGTACGTGCTGAGACGGTCGGCGGTGAGTTCGGCCCGATCAAAGTTGAAGTTCAGCTCGAGCTGACCAGGGGCATCTTCGTGATCGCCCTGAATCATGTCGAGACCCATTGCCTCTGAGTACTCAATCACTTTGTGAATCAGCGGCTGAAGCTCGGCGAACTGATCAATGTGATAGCAGTTTGGCTTGGTGAGCCCCTCAAAGATCGGCTTGCCCTTGTCGTCTGCCCGGAGCCACATCATTTCCGGTTCACAGCCAGCCCTGAGATGAAGGCCGTGTTTGGCTTCGAACTCGGCATGGATTCGTTGCAGGTTGCCCCGGCAGTCAGAGGTTAGGAAGGCGCCGCCGTCTACCTCTTCTTCCCTGCCCCGAAACAGTGTGCACCACACCCTGGCCGTTTTGGAATCCCACGGCAGCGGCATGAACGTTTCAACCTCGGCTAGCCCAACCAGTTCGCGAGACTCTGGCCCGTAGCCGATGTAGTCGCCGTGGCGGTCGATGAACAGGTTGGCGGTAGAGCCGTAAACCAGCTGAAAGCCCTTTGAGGCAATGGTGCGGAAATGCTTGGCCGGGATGCCTTTGCCCATGATCCGGCCGGTTACCGAAACAAACTGACAGTACAAATAAAGGATTCCGTCGGCCTCGATCTGGCGCTCGATCTCAGCTATCTGGGCCTCTCGGCCGTCGGCTTCAACAAATCGCTCAAGATCGGTCATCGTGTCCCCCAAGGACTCAGGTTTTTCTGCACCCCAACTCGTCACTGCACCCTACAACAGAATCCGCCATGAGAGTAGCGAGAGTTTCCTCATAGTGGAACACAGAGTTTCTGGGCGATCTGGGTCGACGCGAGACTAGAGGACGGGTAATCTCACACACCAAGGCGCAGGCATGAGAGAGCGGGAACAACATGCACAAGAGATTCAAGATCGGTGCTTTGGCGACCACCATGGCGTTTGTGATGGCCCTGGCACCGCCGGTGTCGGCCAATCCGGTTAGACCAGCACCGGGATTCCTCACCAGCCAGCCAGCGTTTATCACCCTCGACCCGGCCATGTCTCGAAAGGCCTACGTTAAGCCAATCATCTCAACCGGCGACACCGTTGGAGACTTCGTCTTTGAGGGCATCCCCGACGGCATTGGCGTGAAGCGGCTCGATCGTTATTCGGTCGAGGTCTATGTGGCTCATGAACAGTCGACTGTGCCGTTCAGAGACCAGCAGGACTTCCAGGACGCATCAGTGTCGAAGTTGACTATCAGCAGAGTCGGCGGCCCTCTGGGCCGAGGCTCGGTAACTGATGCATCGGTTGCGATCAGCGCCGATGAAGGTTTCCTGAGGTTCTGTTCGGCGTCAATGGCCACTCCGGCTGAGGGCATGGATACCAACGTGTTCTTCACCGGCGAGGAAACCAGCAACTCAGTCGACGGCGTTCAACGGGGCTTCGCAGTAGCGCTTGATACCGCAACGGGTGAGTTCACCGCAATCCCGGGCATGGGTCGCCTCAACCATGAAAACACGGTTCTGGTTCCCGGCCGATGGGACCAGTTGGCAATGCTGACCACCGACGACACGTTCTCCGCAGGCACATCACAGCTCTACATGTACCTTGCCGACGACCAAGACGCGGTGTTCGCAGACGAAGGCAGCCTCTGGGCGTTCCGAGTAACCGGAGCCGATGGTGTTCCACTGGCCGATGCGGCTGATCCCTTTAACGGTGCCAACGATTACCTGGACCTTGACGTTGGCGAATCCTTCCAGGGTGAATTCATCCCGGTGCCTCGCGAAGTGGCGCTTGGAGATCAGGACGCGCTTGAAGACTGGTCTAACGACAACAACGTGTTCCAATCAATCCGGCTGGAAGACCTGGCCTACGACAAGCTCAGCCCTCGCACGGTCTACATCGCCGACACGGGCGGATCACGAATTCTCCCCGACCCCGCCACCGGCCGGATGTCTCGACCAGATGGCGCCCAAGGAATGGCTGACAACGGCCGGATCATCAAGATGGTGATGAACGCAGATGACCCAACGATCGTTGACAGCTTCTCAATCATGGCTGACGGTGATGCGGTTGGCACCGAGGTGTTTGTCCCGATGCGGTCACCAGACAACCTCGACACCAGTAGGCGAAGCCTGATGGTTCAAGAAGATGCCAGCGAGTCCAAAATCTGGCAGTACAGCTACAGGACTGAATCTTGGCGAGTGATCGCATCGGTCAATGATCCGGGCGGTGAATCAACCGGCATTGTGGATGCCTCCCGCTGGTTCGGCCGAGGCCACTGGATACTGGCCGTGCAGGCTCACAGCACCAACGTCGCTGAAGACGCCACCACAATTCCGGGAACGCTGATCAAGCGTGAATCCGGGCAGTTGATGCTGTTGAAGATTCCGGGTTCCTGACTCGGCCGCTTCAGTTGTTGCCCTGGCCGGGAATCCAGTTGGTCCCGGCCAGGGGAACCTTTGCCATTGCTGCGGCCTCAACGGTGAGCGCCGCCAAATCCTCGGGCTCGAGGTTCTGCACATGGCTCTTGCCGCACGCCCTTGCCACTGTTTGGGTTTCAATGGCGAGCACCGAGAGATAGTTGGCCAGACGCCTGCCGCCAATTACCGGGTCAAGCCGGGAGGCCAGGGCCGGGTCTTGGGTAGTAATTCCCGCCGGATCGGTGCCGTCCTGGAAGTCTTCCCACATTCCAGCCGCCGAGCCAAGCTCTCGGTACTGGCTGTCATAGGCAGGGTTGTTATCGCCAATGGCAATCAGGGCCGCGGTGCCAATTGACACCGCGTCGGCCCCAAGCGCCAAAGCTTTGGCAACGTCGGCACCAGAACGAATGCCGCCTGCGGCAATCAGCTTCACCCTGCCGCGGTGCACCCCCAACTCCCGAAGCGCCCGAACCGCTTCGGGAATGGCGGCAATGGTAGGGATGCCAACATGCTCGATGAACACATCCTGGGTGGCCGCGGTGCCGCCCTGCATGCCGTCAACCACCACCGCATCGGCCCCAGCCTTTACCGCCAGGGCAGTGTCGTAGTAGGGCCTGGCCGCACCAACCTTGATGTAGATAGGTACCTGCCAGTCCACAATTTCTCGCAGCTCGATGATCTTAATTTCCAGGTCGTCTGGCCCAGTCCAGTCTGGATGCCGACAAGCCGAACGCTGATCAATTCCCTCAGGCAGGGTGCGCATTTGGGCCACCCGCTCGGTGAGTTTCTGGCCAAGCAACATGCCGCCCCCGCCCGGTTTGGCCCCTTGGCCAACCACAACCTCAATGGCATCGGCCTGGCGTAGATCGTCTGGGTTCATGCCATAGCGAGACGGCAGATACTGATACACCAGGATGGCTGAATGCTGGCGTTCCTCCTGGGTCATGCCTCCGTCGCCGGTGGTGGTTGAGGTGCCAGCCGCGTTAGCGCCCCGGCCCAACGCCTCCTTGGCCTGGGCAGACAGCGAACCAAAACTCATTCCGGCAATGGTGATTGGAATGTCGAGCTTCACCGGCTTAGCCGAGGTTTCTTGCCCAATCACCAGGTCGGTGCCACATGCCTCGCGGTAGCCCTCAAGTGGATAGCGAGACATCGACGCCCCAAGCACAACCAAGTCATCCAGAGTTGGCAGCACTCGTTTGGCGCCCCAGCCACGAATTCGGTAGATCCCGGTGTTGGCGGCCCGTCTGATCTCGGCAATGACGTTGCGGTCATAGGTGTAGGACTCTCGGTGATGCCAATCGGCCATGCTTGTTCTGTCGTTGCTCATGGCTGGCCCCCGGTTAAACCTGCTAGTCGCTCTGCCGCACTTGGCTCAGCCTCAATCAACTCTGCGTCAATCAACTCTGCATCAATGTCGTCTGCGTGGAAGTTGTATAGCTTTCTGGCCGAACCGAAACGTCGGAACTCCTCTGGCTTCGCCGCAAGGCCCGATGCCGCCAGCAGCTCACCAAGCGTTTCTCGGTGCTTGGGTTTCAGCTCCTTCTGCTCGCAGTCGGCGCCAAGTGATTCAACGTCGCCCCTCACAAAGATGTTTGCCTCATAGATGGAGTCGCCAAGGTCGGCCGCGGCGTCGCCGAGCACCACGAGGTTCCCGGCCTGGGCCATGAATGCACTCATGTGGCCAACGTTGCCACCGACAACAATGTCGACCCCCTTCATCGAGATGCCGCATCTGGCGCCCGCATTGCCCTCAATTACAACCAGGCCACCATGACCGGTGGCCCCAGCCGACATGGTTGCGCTGCCGGTGATTCGAACCGTGCCAGACATGATGTTCTCGGCCAGCCCGGTGCCCGCGTTGCCATCTACCCGAACCGTTCCCAGTTTGTGCATGCCAGCGCAGTAGTAGCCAACCGAGCCGTCTACCTCAACGGTGATTTCACTGTTCACGCCAGCGGCCAGGGCGTTGACGCCGCGTGGGTTTCTAACGAGGAACTCACCCGATGTTGCCTGATGAAGGGCCAGGTTCAGCTCTCGCAGCGTGGTGTTTGCCAGGTCAAACGTGGTGCTCATGCTGCGAGGGTCCAGGTGTAGACACGAGCTGGTTCTGGCTCCCACACGGTGGCGTCACCAACATCGGGCAGCTGCGCTATCGCCCGGTACTCAGAAGACATGGCAACCCAGTCGTCGGTTTCGGCAATCACTGCGGGTTTGCAAGCAATTGGGTCTCTGAGGATGGCAAAGCCGTTCTCGATTCCAATGGCGAAGGTGTAGAAGCCATCCAGGTCGGTAAGAGCCTGGCTGAGCGCCTGATCAAGGGAGTCTCCTTCTCTTAGCCGCCAGGCGAGGTAGCCAGCAGCAACCTCAGAGTCGTTCTCGGTCTGGAACGACTCGCCCTGTTGTTCCAGCATGCGGCGCAACTGGTTGTGGTTCGAAAGCGAGCCGTTGTGAACCAGGCAGGTGTTGGCCCCCGTTACGAACGGGTGCGACCCGTTGGTGGTAACCGCTGATTCGGTTGCCATCCGGGTGTGGGCCACCGCGTGGGTTCCGGACCGAGCCGCCAGGTTGTACCGCTGGGCCACCAAGTCTGGGTCTCCAACAGACTTGTAGAGCTCTATCTGGCTGCCGTAGCTAAGCACGTCTATGGCGGCCCCACTTATTGAGGCGCCGTTGTCGATCAGCCACTGCCTGGCAAGCCGGCCGTCGCCCGATGTTTCGAACACGGCGTGATCATGGATCGCCCTCACTTTCACCTCGGCGCCAAGCACGGCCTCCAGGCCAGCACCAATTGGGGCCCAGTCTGGAAGCTGGCCCTCAGCCAGAGCGGTGATTCGAGTGACGCCCGGAATGCCCTGGTCATACACCGCGAACCCCGCACTGTCGGGGCCCCGATCCCGCATTTCGTGAAGCATCACCGCGGTAAGCCTGCCAAGCTCGGGCCGGTATTTTTCGGTCTTCAGGAAAAGTCCAACGATTCCGCACATGATGTCTCCAAGCAAAGATGCGTGCCCTTTTACACTAGTGAAGGGCCTTCACCTACAGTAGTGGTAGATGCCGTCGGAGTCGAGCCCGGTCCGACCAATCCTCAGGAGGACAATAGTGAGTGCACTGGAAGAAATTCAGGCCAAAGTGGCCGCCGACGGCGTTGAGTTCATCTACGCCATGTTTGTTGAGATGCATGGCAAGCCGTGCGCCAAGCTGGTGCCGGTTGAAGCGCTTGAGTCGCTAATGACCGATGGAGCAGGCTTTGCCGGATTCGGAGCCGGCCCAATGGGCCAGGACCCATCGAGTCCAGACATGTTGTGCCTTCCAGACGTTGGCTCCTACACCCAGTTGCCGTGGCAGCCAGATGTTGCTGCGATCCAGTGCGACCCAACGGTGGAAGGAGAGCTCTGGCCGTATGCCCCCCGAGTGATCTTGCGCAACGCACTTGAGCAACTGACCACCAGGGGCCTGGTGCTGAAAACCGGGGTTGAGGCCGAATACTCGCTGGTGAACCGGGCCGAAGACGGGTCGATCTCGGTGGCCGATGAAAGAGACACCGACCCTCTCCCCTGTTATGACGCCCGAGGCCTCACCCGGATGCTGCCTCACCTCACCGACGTTTCGAAGAACCTGAACGCCATGGGTTGGGGCAACTACGCCAACGACCACGAGGATGCCAACGGCCAATTCGAGCAGAACTGGCAGTACGCAGATGCCATGACCACAGCCGACCGCCTGATCCTGTTCCGGCTGATGATTCACACGATGGCCCATCGAGACGGCCGCTACGCCACCTTCATGCCAAAACCGTTTGGGGACAAAACCGGCAACGGCCTTCACGCCCACCTCAGCCTCTGGAGTGCCGACACCGACCAGCCGTTGTTTGTTGGCCAGGATGGCGAAACCGACAGCAAGGGCCTTGGCCTAAGCGAGATGGCCTACCAGTTTGCCGGTGGCCTCATCAGCCACGCGTCGGCACTGGTTGCGGTTGCCTGCCCGATTGTTAACTCATACAAGCGGATGGGGGTTGGCGCTCCCGCTTCTGGGGCAACGTGGGCTCCTGCTTATGCCGCCTTCGGGGGCAACAACCGAACCCAGATGATTCGGATCCCAGAACCCGACCGGCTTGAGGTGAGGCTCGGAGACGGAGCAGCCAACCCATACTTGATGTTTGCAGCAATGTTGGCTTGCGGGCTTGACGGGATGGACAACGCCATAGATCCCGGAGTGCCAAACACCGCCAACCTCTTCGCCCTTTCCCCAGACGAAGTAGCCGACCTTGGCATCGAGACACTGCCCCCAACCCTGCTGCACGCAGCAGACAACCTGGCAACTAACGATGTGCTCGGTGCTGGCCTTGGGATGACAGCCGACGGCCCATATCGAGACTACTTTGTGAAGGTGAAACGGGCCGAGTTCATGGCCCACCACCATGAGGTAACCGCCTCGGAGATCAACCAATACCTCACTCTCTTCTAGAGATTCGTTCTAAGGCCGTCAGTGCCAGACAACCAACCGGTTCAAATCGATCCCCTCACAGCAGACGAGGTGTGTCGCGTTGTTGGCGAGCGAGTTCGCGAGCTCAGGCTGGGCTTGGGGCTGACCATGGAACGTTTCGCCGAGAAGGCCGACTTGTCGCTTGGCATGCTTTCCAAGATCGAACACGGCCTAACCTCGCCAAGTTTGGCCAGCCTGACGGCTCTGGCCAACGCAGGCGGCGTGCCCTTAACCGCGTTCTTTAGGGGCTTGGACGAAGAGCACGATGCGGTGATTGTGCCTGCGGGCGACGGCTTGGAAATTGCTCACGAAGGGGGCGGTGACGGCCGTCGGTATCAAGACCTTGGCTCACTGCGAGGGCCAATTCGCCACATCGAACCAGTGCTTGTAACCATCACCGAACCGGGCGAAGTGTTTCCCTTGTTCCAGCACGCCGGTGTTGAGTTCATCTACATGGTGACTGGCGTTCTTGAGTACGGCTATGGGGCCAAGCGCTACCGGCTGGAGCCAGGCGACACCATGCAATTGCACGGTGAGGTTGCCCACGGCCCCGTTGCCCTGATTGAACTGCCAGTGCAGTTCCTGTCGCTGAAAGTCCACCCTCTGCCCGAACTGACTCACCAACCAAACCCAGCCCTGCCCATACCTCAATGCGGCTAACCGCAAGCTACTGAGTGCCCACCGTTAATTCCTTGAAGGCAACCCCTCTGTCAACGCTGACGTCTCGCGGCAGGCCAAGCACCCGATCACCGATGATGTTCTTCTGAATTTCGTCGGTGCCGCCCGCAATGTTGGCGGCGAAGCTTCGCAGCGTTGACTTTGAATGGCGGGCTGCTTCTTCATCGCCCGGTTCGAACGCGGCGGCTTCGGGGCCGGCAACGTTCATGATCAACGATCGGGACAGCCTCGCAATCTTGGCTCCGTGCAGTTTGCTGAGCGAGCCGCCAGGCCCAGGAGTTTTGCCAGCCTGCATCTCGGCTCTGGTGCGAAGCGAAACCAGGCTTTTGGTTGTCTCCTCGCTGTAGAGCTGCATGAGTTGCTGGCGAACAACCGCTTCTTTGTGACGGCCGAACTTCCTGGCTGTTTTGATGGCGTAGTCAGATGTTGGTGTGCTGACCCCAGAGGTGGACCCGGTGCCGATGGCCACCCGTTCATACATCAACATGGCCGTTGCCAGGCCCCAACCCCCGTTCAGTTCGCCAACCAACCAGTCCTTTGGCAGGCGCACATCAGCGAAGAAAACTTCGTTGAAGTGCATGCCCCCGTCGATTTGGTGAATAGGGCGAATCTCGATTCCGGGGGCCCCCATGTCAACGATGAACATCGAGATCCCACGGTGCTTCGGCTGATCGGCGTCGGTGCGAGCAATCAGAATCCCGTAGTCAGAAACGTGAGCCAGCGTGGTCCAGACCTTCTGGCCGTTGATAATCCATTCATCCCCATCAAGCATTGCCTTCATCTGGAGGCTGGCCACATCAGAACCGGCGCCAGGCTCTGAAAACATCTGACACCAAACAGCTTTCGACGTGATCAGATCGGGCAGGAATCGAGCTTTCTGCTGATCGGTGCCGTACTCGGCCATCATTGGCAGACACATGCCGTGGCTGATTATCAGCTGCGTTGTCATGTCTGGGAACTCGGAGTATTCCTCGCGCCAGATCCGGTCATAGGACTTCCCAAGGCCCAACCCCCCGAACTCTTTCGGGTAGGTAATTCCAGCCAGGCCCGCGGCGGCCACTTTTTGTTGGAACGACTTCGACGCCTCAAGCTCGTTTGCCCCACGAAGGTCTGGCAGATCGAACTTGGCCCCGGTGGCGTGCTCTTCCAAGAACGCCCGGCAGCGCCTCCGAAACTGGTCTTCGGTTATCTCAGCATCCATGCAAACATTCATAGCCCGATTCAACCCGCCCCGGCCAAACCGGCCCGGCCAGCTACCCCCTGGCCTAGCCGCGCTACTTGCCGTACTCGGCTAGGCCCAAGGCCGATTAATGACCCCCACCACGTCTCGGGCCGAGAGCGGCCGAAGACACCAAACTTGGGCCGGGTCGTTCAGGTCTCTTCCGCGGGCAGCATTTGGAACCTGCCAGGGCCCTCGTATTTTGTTGTCAAGTGGCTGAGCTATTGCTAGCTGCGGTATTGCCTCGCTTTGTGCGGGGGTGCCGTATTCGCGTGCTGGTGTTGCTGCG
>QIKW01000152.1 GCA_003231975.1 Acidimicrobiia bacterium | reverse complement strand
CGCAATCCACTTGGGGCAAAGGGAATTGGCGAGTCCGGAACCATCGGGTCAACCCCCGCCATCCACAACGCGGTGATAGATGCTGTCAGCCAACGAGGCGTGCGCCACATAGACATGCCGCTAACTGCTGAGAAGGTTTGGCAGGCCCTCCAAGCGGCCTCCTGAGCAGGCCTGACTTAGAGCTGTCGCGAGGAGCAACCTGAACAATGTTGGATCTGGCCGATCTGTCGCTGGCCGACCTCGATGCAGACCCAGAGCCCATCCTGGCCCAGATGCGCGAGGATGCTCCCGTGTGCTGGGTTCCCGCGCTTGCGATGTGGTTCGTTACCCGCTGGGACGACGTGCAATACGTGGATGACCACCCAGAGTTGTTCACCGCGAATACTGATCCGTCTTTCTTGGCCCGTGCGCTTGGGCCAAACATGATGACCGCCGACCCGCCAGTGTCGACCCGTACCCGCAGCGCAATGCTGCCCTCTTTCCAGCCAAGAGGGGTGAGCGGAGAATTTGTAAAGAATCGGTTGGCAACAATGGCCAACGACTTGCTTGATGGCTTCGCGGCCGACGGGCGGACAGAGCTGATGGCGGCCTATGCCGAGCCGTTGTCGGCCGGCGCGCTGGCCGATGTGCTTGGCCTTGGCTCGCATGGCGCGGCTGCGATGTGGCGGTGGTGTTCCGGGCTCTGCGCCGACATCGCGAACTTCGAAAACGACCCCGCAAAGCGTGAGCTAGGAGACGAAACCAAGGCCGAGCTAGGGGCAGTAATCGCGGCCCGAATCGAAGAGTTGAGAGCCGCCGACGGCCCTATCGCGGGCGGTGGAGCGCTCGCTGACTTCGTGGCCGCCAATCCCGAAGATGGGCCCCTAACCGCCGACGAGATTCTGAACAACGTACGCCTGATGATTTCGGGCGGGATCAATGAGCCCCGCGATGGAATCGGCCTGGTGATCTGGGTGCTGCTAACCGAGCCTCACCTGCTTGAGGCCGTTACCGATCAGCCCGACCTGTGGCGTCGACTGGTTGAAGAAGTGTTCCGCCGGTACTCCCCCGTCGGCACGATCACCCGCCAGGCAACGGTTGACACCGAAGTAGCGGGGGTAGCCATTCCCGCAGGCCAATTGGTGTCTGGCGTTATCCGTTCTGCCAACCTGGACGAGACCCACTTTGCCAACCCGATAAGGATCGATCTGCACCGAAGCGAACGTGGTCACGCCGCGTTTTCAACGGGCCCTCACCGCTGCCTCGGCGAGTGGCTGGGCCGCCAGGAGGTAAGAGTTGGGGCCCAACGAGTTATGGCCCGCCTGCCCGATTTGAAGCTGGACGGCCCAGTTGAGCTGACCGGTTTCGAGTTCAGAGGGCCCCGCGCTTTGCCGCTGAGGTGGACAGCCCCGTAACGGCTCTGGCTCTGGCAGACTCTCCGTGGTGATCTTGGACCGGTACCTCGAGGGGTTGGCGTGGCGAGAAAGCGAGCCGCTGGAAGCTGGCGCCCCGACGTTGTTGTTTCTGCACGGCCTTGGCGGCAGCCGCACGGCATGGGAGGCTCAGCTGAAAGAGCTGGGCCAACAGTTCCGATGTGTGGCCTGGGACATGCCCGGCTATGGCGCCAGCCTGCCGATCGAAAGCCTCACCTTCGAACGAATCGCGATCGCAGCGGCCCACCTGCTTGACCTGATCGAGGTAACCAAAGCCCACGTTGTTGGCCTTTCGTTCGGGGGCCAACAGGCCCTGCATCTAGCCCTTCGTCACCCTGAACGGGTTCGCAGCCTTGTGTTGGCAGACACCAGTGCCGTATTCGGGGCCGATGGCACCGATCCTGAGGTTTGGAAAGAGCTTCGGCTGGGCCCCCTTGACGCGGGCCTAACCCCAGCCGAGATCGCCGAGGCTGTCATTGATGCCATCACGGCCCCGGGCTTTGGCGGCCTTGAGCGAGACCGGGCGATCTCGGCTTTCAAACGGATCCAGCCAGATGGGCTTCGAGCCGCCGTTCACTGCCTGCCTTCACACGACCTCCGCCCACACTTGCACAAGATCAAGGCAGCAACACTGGTGGTCGTTGGCGAGCTTGACGAAGAGACACCGTTGCCGTACAGCCGCTTCCTGGCAGACAACCTTCCAAACGCCAGCCTCGAAGTGATTGAAGGAGCGGGCCACCTCACCCCAAGCGAGGCCCCTACTACGTTCAACAATCTGGTGACCAAACACCTCAACGCGTAGTCGCCATCGGCGACCTGCGAGATGCGGGTTACCCAGATGGGCGAAGCCGGACCTGCGAGGCAGGTCCCAATATGATCGTGTTACGCGTTGCCGACGGCGTCGGCACGCAGCGAGCAGTTGCGTTGGATAGGCGAAGCCGGACCTGCAAGGCAGGTCCCAATAGGATCGTGTTACGCGTTGCCGACGGCGTCGGCACGCAGCGAGCTGTTGCGTTGGATAGGCGAAGCCGGACCTGCAAGGCAGGTCCCAATTGATCAGTGAAACGGGAGGTAGGTGGCGAGCTCCCATGGGGTTGGCGACTCGGGGCGTTCTTCGTGGTCTGGGGTGGCCTCGATAAAGCTGTTCCATTCGATCCGTTTGATCGCAATCAGATTCTCGACCAGCTCGGCCCCAACCGCGTGGGCCAGGGCGGGGTCTGCCTCCAACGCGTCCATGGCCGAGGCAAGGTCTGGTGGGCTGCAACGCTTGGTGTTTGTGGACTCGATGCAGTCACCAGTTTCGGGCGCTGGGCAGTCAAGACCGCCAACAACCCCAAGGCGGGCTGCTTGAAACACAGCTGCGGCCGCCGTGTATGGGTTTGCCGTGCCGCCACCCGTGCGGTGCTCAATCCTCGTGGCGGCTCCGCGGTGAGGCGGGATCCGAACCGCGGTCAGCCTGTGATCGTGGCCCCAGTTGGCCCAGTAGCCAACAAGTTGGAACGGTTTCAGCCGCTTGTAGGAGTTCACCGTTGGCGCCAAGAGGCCGGTTAGGCCCTCGTGGTGGGCCATCAAACCGGCAATGCAGCCTCGGGCAAGGCCTGACAAGCCGTCTTCTGCGGCTTCGTCAACGAACGCGTTTTGACCGTCGGCGTCTTCTAGGGAGATGTTGATGTGAACGCCCGATCCGGCCTTCTCAGTCAGAGGCTTGTCCATGAAGGTGAGCAGCAAACCGTGGGCCAAGGCTGTTTCCCGTGCCAACTCTTTGAAGAGGAAAATGTTGTCTGCCGCTTCCATGGCTGGCCCGTACTGAAGCGTCAGCTCGAACTGGGGAAAGTCGAACTCGGCGTTGACGGATTCAATTGGCATGCCGCACGCTTCGGCCCGCACCATGATTTCGTCGAGCAGGCCGGTGGGGTCGGTGAACGGGCCGGTTCCGTACACCATGGCCGAGGTTGTGTTCAGCGGCCGCCACCCGCCTGAACCGTCTGGTTCCATTAGGTACGCCTCAAGCTCAATGCCGAGCAACGCCTTGTAGCCCAGATTGGTCCAGCCTTCAACGGCACGACGCAGGGCGGTTCTGGCCGATGTTGGAAACAGCTCGCCATCGTTGGTGAGGTCGGCGACGACAACCCCCGTTCCGGGCTCCCACCCAGGCCTGGCATCGGCCAGGTCATAGATCGCATCAATGTCTGGAAATCCGGTTGAGTCCATGCCGCACGGCACGTCGTAGATCTCCCGGTCGTATCCAAGTTGGTAGGTGCCGACACAGAACGATGTGCCCCCGCCAGCAACCCTCGCAGGCAAATACTTGCCACGGGCCAGCCCCAAGTGGTCGGCCCACAGCACGCGGTATCGATCAAACTCGCCGGTCATGTTCAGCCCTTAATCTGTTCATCGGGTGGGGCCAACCGTTCGGCCAGCTTGCCACCACTTACCACTGTGACCGGGCCTGTGGGGCCGTCAAGCACAACCGTGCAGTTGCGCATTGGCAGATCGAAGTGGCCCCGGCAGAATCGCCCCGCAACCTCATTCGCCCCGGTGCTGTACAAGAAGTTCCCAGCAAACGCCCGAGCCTCGGTGCCGTTGATTTCTCCCTTGTCGAACATCGGCAACGTGTCCCATCGGGCCGCTGGGTTCATCCCCCAACCAAGGTGGCTTGTTGCGTAGGCGTCTGGTTCGCCGAAGGATCCCAAGTAGGAGGCGAACAGTTCAGAGTCAAACTTGGCCTCTCCGGCAACAGGCTCAATTGCGGTGATGTAGTCGCTCTCAATTGACAGCACGATCGGTGAGCGAACGTACTCCTTGAAGGTGAGGTTCAGATCCCCCGGAGCCAGCACCAGCTTGCCGTTTACCGAGCCTGCGGCGGGAAACGCCAGCACCAAACCTCCCGGCCAATGGGCGATGTCTCCTGGGGTGGTGGTGTAGCCGGTTGACCCGGCCCGAACCGCTCCATCAAGGCCAACCGTAAGGTCGGTGCCGGCAGGTGACGAAACCCGCATCACGTCGGCCTTGTCCAGCCAAGATTTGGCAAGAGCAACTCTTTTGGCCAGGCCCGGATCGTTCCCGAAACGCTCGAAGTTCTCAGGATGCTCGTTCGAGATCATCAGGATCCTGGTTCCAGCAGAGAGGATCTGCCCAAGTTCTGTTGCGTGCAGCAAACCCTCAACCGTGCAGTCGACAACGAAGTCAGCCGCGGCCATGGCCGCAATTGCCGCAGGGTTGCCTGCCAACGCCTGCGAAGCACCGGTCGAGCGGATGGGAACGGGGCCCGGATTCGCAGGAGTAGGCATCACCAGCTGGCTGACGAGGGCCCCGGCCCGGCCAAGGGCCAACCGTGCGGTTTCAACCAATTCGGGGCGGCTGCGGGTTTCGCTTAGCAACACGACCACCTCGTTTGCCCGCAATCCGCACAACTCGAACTGTTCACCGAAACGCTCGATCCAATGCCATTCAGTGTGGGCTGCCATCACAACAGCTCAGGCAAAGTTTTCGTCTGTGTCAACCAGGCCGTGCTGTCCGAGGCGAGCCAGGCACACCTCGACGCTCCAAGGCAGCATGGTTGCCCCGCAGCGCGCGTCCCGATAGAAGCGCTCCAAAGGCAGCGGCCGCAACAGTGACCGACCCCCACAGGCCCGAATGGCCATTGAGGCAATGTCTGGCGCCGCCTCCATGGTTGTAACCACCGCGGCCCAGGCCCGCTGAACGTCTTCTGGATCAGGCGACGGCTCTGCCAGTTGCAAGACCCTGTAGGTGAGAGCCTGGGCCGCCTGGTGACGCAAGTTCATTTCCGCCCACAAGGCCTGCTTCTGCGGGTTGTCTCCCCTGAAGCTGCCGTTCGTTTCGCCCCGCAGGTACTCGGCGGTGAAATCCAAAACGGCCCTCATGATTCCAAGGAAGGCGAACGACAGTGTCATGTAGAAGTAGGGGAACTGAACCGTCATCTGGTCGAACACCCCGGGCGGAAGCCACTCGTTTTCTTCAGGAACGAACGCTTCTTTGAATTCCAGATTCCGGGAAACAGTGCCCCTCATGCCAAGCGGGTCCCAATCTCCTGAGATGGTCAACCCGGCGGCATCGGCAGGCACACCCATCATGCGAACCCGGCTGTCTCCTGGAACAAGGCAGATGATGTTGTGAAACTGCGCCGCACCAGAAAGCGATGCGAAGATCTTGCGGCCGGTTACGAGGTAGCCACCATCCACTGGTTCGGCCACCGTGGCTATTCCAACCGTGGCTCCCGGCTTGATCCCTTCAGAAAACGGTTGGGCGTGAATGGTGTGGTTGGCCAAGATGTCGGCGAACATGACCTGACGGCGCCCCTCAAGACTGGCCCGATCCGCATCTGGCAGGTCCATCAGGTCCGCAATTGGCCCGGTCAGAAGGCACGAAGCTGTATGCATATTGAAGGTGAGCGCAGTTGAGCCGCAGTATCGACCAAGCTCTTCAGCCACAAGTGCGTATGTGGCGAAGTCGGCACCCAACCCGCCGTACTTCTGCGGAATGCACAAGCCAAGGAATCCGGCATCACGCAGGTCGGCGAAGTTTTCGAAGGGAAACGACGCCTCTTTGTCATACCGGATGGCACGCTCGGCAAATTCTGGGCCCAGCGACCGAACTGTGCCGACCAACTCTTTCTGTCTTTCGGTTCCAAGGGCGAACATTGCGGCGAAGAATAGCACCCAGAGCCGGGATCGTTTGGGGCCAAACGATCTGGGCTCGAACCCGAGGGCGGACAGTAGGGTGCTTGGCAATGGAGAAAATAGCCAGCCCAGTAATAGGTCTGCCAGGCAGACGAAAGCAGAGCGCTCAGGTTGAAGGCTTTCCCGAAACCCTGAACCATCTCGATATGGATGTGTACCTGTCGGATTACGCCCGCCAGGTTCTTCGAGCGGGCGGGCTGCCCGTTCACATTCCGCTCGACGCAGACCCCGTTCATTACCTGCCACTACTTGACGGCATCGTGCTTCCTGGTGGCGCCGACATCGAGCCGAGCCGCTACGGCCACGAGAACACCAACAGCGAAACCGAGCCGCTGCGAGACCAGATCGAATTCTCCCTCCTCGATGGTGCGTTGGAAGCGTCAATTCCGGTGCTTGGAATCTGCCGCGGCCTTCAGGTTGTGAATGTTCACGCCGGCGGCACCATCGTTCAAGATGTGCCGCCTCACGCTCGCTACGATCAGCCGCCAAGCGCCCTAACACACTCGGTCAAGTTCGAAGCCCACTCTCGCCTTGGGCTCATCTACGGAAATGATGCCCAGGTCAATTCGCTTCACCATCAGGCGGTTGACCAAGTGGGCTCCGGCCTCACGGTTACGGCCAGAGCCGAAGATGGAACCGTTGAGGCCCTTGAGATGGAGGGCCACGACGTGATTGCCATTCAGTGGCATCCCGAAATGCTCGACATCCCGGCGCCCGACGCCGACCCGGTGTTCGGCTGGCTGATTCAGCGGGCCGCGGCCCGCAGGAATTCCAAGAACGGCAAGAGTGGGCCTCGCGAATAGGAGGAGGACTCGATTGGCGAAGCGAAGTATCACACTGGTCGGGGCGCCTGTAGGCGCCCCTCCTAACAAAGGGGCCAGCCGCTTTCAGGCCGTTCGAACCAAACATGAACCTGGCCGGTGCCGACCGAGTTCTCATAGTCGCTGAACTGTTCTCCCTTAGCCTGGCTGCGCCTGCCCCCAATGGCTGAGATCATGGCCAGGTAGTGGCCAAAGCGCCCTTCGGGAGCGAACTTGGCGAAGTGGTCCATGGTGTCGATGATTTGATCGTGTCGACCCGCAGCCATCCACTGGAGCCGTTCTGCGTCTGCCTGCCCGGCTTCGGGTGACCGAATGTGAACAGGGTCTGATGCTTCGTGATCACGTAGTTGGCGCAGCGGCCAAAAACGATGGCTCATCCCGCCCGAAGCCAAGATCACAACCGAGCGGTCAAGACCCGCAATCGCTTCGCTGATTGCCTCGCCAAGGAGTAGGAAGTCATCGTGCTCGCCGGTTTGGGCGGTGGCAATTGATAGCCACCTCTCGTTGCCCTGAAGGTAGTGAAGGAGGTTGATCGTTGGGTAGTGGATTGGCAGGTACGGATCGTCAGTTGCGGTACACCAAGACCCGGCTTTCACCACTTCGTTTTGGATTGCATTGGCCAACTGAGGATCCCCAACCAGATCATACGGAACGCCAGAAATACCGCGGGGCAACTCTTCTGAGGTGTAGTGGCCAGAGCGCCGGGCGTGGCCAGCAACGAGGAACTCAACGGTTGAGGCCCAATGGGTGTCGAGCACGATGATGGTGTCTGGGTTCAGCCGATCGAGAACTTCTGACTTCAGCCGCCGCAGCCCTGGCACCAGGCTGATCTCGTTGCCATCGTTCAGCTCTCTGCGGGCGGAACTGTCCAGCATGATCGTTGGGACATGAGACACCAGGCCAACACCAACAATCTCCCCCATGGGGCTGAATCTCCTTCTGCCACACTGTGGCCCTTGGACAAGTCGTTTGGATCCAAACTATCATCACCTGCATGGCTTCGATAGAGGCACAACCAGTCGACCTCACCGCTCACGACACCTACATCAGTGGGGTGCCTCACGAAGAGTTCGCCAGGTTACGGGCACAGAGCCCCGTCTGTTGGATTGACGAGCCGAAAGGCTCGGGCTTCTGGGCCGTAACCAAGTATCAGGACATCATCGACATCAGCCGAGACGTTGAAACCTTCACTTCATCCCAAGGGATCCGCCTGGAAGAGATGACGGCTGAGGAAACCGCCGCCCGACGAACACTGATGGAGCACGACCCGCCCTCACATACCCGCCTCCGCCGCCTTGTCAGCCGCGGCTTTACCCGCCGCAAGGTAGAGGCCTACGAGGACCAGATCAGGGAACTGGCCGTTGAGGTGGTCACCGACGCTGTTGCCAAAGGCGATTTCGACTTCGTTCACGAGGTGGCAATGCAACTGCCGATGCGAATGCTGGGCCGCCTGCTTGGCACCCCGGATTCAGACGGTCCGTTCCTGGTGGAGCAGGGAGACGCGCTGCTGGGGAACACCGATCCCGACTTCACCGATCACGTTGTTGACCAGGCGGACACCGATGAGTTCCGGCTGATGCCCTTTCGGTCCCCCGCCGGGTATGCCCTCTTCGACTACGCCCGCCAACAGGCCGCTCTGCGCCGAACCGACCCAACCGAAGACCTCATCAGCCAACTGCTCTCCACAACCACCGATGGGTCAGAACTAACAGAAGCCGAATTCAACAACTTCTTCACTCTGCTGGTGGCGGCAGGAAACGATACAACCCGCTACACCATGGCAGGCGGGCTGAAGGCCCTGCTTGACCGGCCTCACTTGCTGCCTGTGCTGAAGAAAGCCTCACCCCAGCAGTGGAACCTGGCGGTTGACGAGATCCTCCGCTGGACAAGCGTCACGATGCATTTCCGGCGCACCGCAACCAAAGACACAACGCTGCGCGGGGTCAAGATCGCCAAGGGAGACAAGGTGGTCACCTACTTCATTTCTGGCAACTTCGACGAAGACAAGTTCGCCAACCCCTATGAGTTCGACGTCACCCGTGACCCCAACGATCACATGGCCTTCGGTCGAGGCGGCCCCCATTTCTGCCTCGGAGCCTGGCTGGCCAGGATGGAGCTTCGGGTCACCCTCCAGGAGTTCGTGGCTCGGATCCAATCGATGGAACAGATTGGCGAAGAAGCCAGGCTGCGCTCCAACTTCATCGCTGGCATCAAGCGGCTGCCAATTCGGGTAACGACCTAGGGCCCACACCCGTGTAGCATCCGGCCGTGGCCGACCAGTTTTTCCCCTACAAGTTCGAAAAGAAGTACATCGGGCTGTGGTGGCCGCTTGGGGTGCGAGAAGACAAAGATGGTGTAACGCTTGGCGACGAAACCTTCACCGCCACCTTTGGTTTCAAGACACTGGAGACCCCAATCTCAAACCTCGGCGAGGCTCACATCACCCGCAACTACCACTGGTTCAAGGCGGTTGGGATGCGGCTTTCGTTTGCCGACGACGGCCTCACGTTTGGCACCGCAACCGAAGGCGGGGTGTGCGTTCATTTCAAAGAGAAGGTGCCTCGTGTGTTTGGCCCGAAGGATCATTCGGCACTAACCGTCACCGTTGCCGATCTCGACGGGTTGGCCAAAGCCATCTCTGCCCTTTGAGCCAAACGTCAATTCATGATCACCAGGGTTTGCAGGTCGGAGTGGAACTCGAGCGCATAGTGGCCACCTTCCCTCCCGATTCCGCTTAGGCCACAGCCGCCAAACGGGGCCTCCAGATCTCGAACCAGGAAAGTGTTGACCCACACAATTCCGGCCCTAATTGCCTGACCAACGCGCTCGGCCCGACCGCGGTCTGATGTGTACACAATGGCCGACAACCCATAGTCGGTTGAGTTGGCCAGCGCTACCGCCTCGGCTTCGTCGTTGAATGTCTGGATGGTGAGCACGGGGCCGAACACCTCACGCTGAACAATCTCAGAATCATTGGATGCGGGCTCTATCAGAGTGAGCTCGTAGTGCAGAGACCCTTCGACCCGGCGGCCCCCCCAAACAACGCGATCGCCCTGTTCTCTTGCTCTCTCAACAAACTCTTCTACCCGATCCAGATGGTCTGGGTGGGCTATCGGGGCCACCGAAGTTGTGGGATCACGTGGGTTACCGAGAACATGAGCCTCGGTGCCAGCTCGAAAAGCGGCCATGAACTGATCCTTCACCGACTCCTGGATCAACAGCCTGGTGCCTGCCAGACACACCTGACCAGAGTCCTCATACTGAGCGGCCGCCTTGGCCGCGGCAGCCTCAACGTCGGCATCGGCAAACACCACGAGGGGCCCTTTGCCGCCCAACTCGGCTGTGAACGGCACAATATTTTGCGCCGCTGCTTTGCCTATGTGGCGGGCTGTTTCGGGGGACCCGGTGAAGCTGATCCGCCTGGCCCTGGGGTCAGCTACCAGCGCGGCCCCAACCTCTTTCCCAATCCCCTGCACAACATTGA
>QIKW01000193.1 GCA_003231975.1 Acidimicrobiia bacterium | reverse complement strand
CTCACCTGAGGGTCCCCATCTCCTGCGCGTCCCAAACACGCCGATCTCCCCCACCGAACTCGTGCGTCGAACCTCACAACACGCACCGACGGCTTCTCGGCACCCTCAGTGCCCTACAGCGGCATCGAGCGACCACCGAATCCGCTCCCTACCGCTCAAAGACGCTGGATGCCATTAGCAAACCATTAGCACGGCGACACCCCTCGCCGCCTAGAAATTCGTTGAGAATCATGGGCGGATGAGTTTTCGGCACCCTCAGGGCCACCCTCGCCCTCGCCGAAGGCATCGACATCAAGATCGTCAGCGAGCGACTCAACCACTCCAGCAGCCACGTCACCCGCGAGATCTACACCCACGTCACCCCACCAATGCAAAGCGATGCCGCGGAGCGGGTGGCGACGCGCATTTTTAGGAAACAAGTCTGATTACAGACAGAAAGCTCGCGGTCGCCCATTCGCATGCGTTGTCGGCGCTACCGTCATAGCCACAATGAGAGCGCCGACACCGCCATCTTCCAGCAGCCCCCGCTACACAGCCTTGAGCACCTTCTCGGGCCTAGGCGGTCTAGATCTCGGGCTTGAGGCAAGCGGCTTCACGGTTGTCGGATGTGTCGAGACTGACCCGGCTACGTGCCGTTCCCTCAAGGCGAACCGCGGCGACGACTGGCCACTTCTAGCTCCGGGCGACATTGCTGAACTGGCCCGGACCCTTTCGCCCGCCGACCTGGCGCTCACGCCCGGCGAACTCGATCTCCTGGCGGGCGCGCCCCCGTGTCAGCCCTACTCAACAGCAGGGCAGTGGGCTGACTCGGCCCGCCGTGGGTTGATCGACGACCGCGGGAAACTCCTATTCGACTTCCTCGACCTCGCAGCCAGATTCCAGCCGAAGGTGCTGCTGTTGGAGAACGTACCCGGTTTCCTCAGCGGTCCAGCCTCCGCGCTAGAAGCGCTTGAGTCGCAACTACGGAACCTCAACGCGGTTGTGAAGATCCCCTACGAGATCCATGCCGAGGTCCTGGACGCTGCCGACTTTGGCGTACCGCAGCACCGGAGGCGAGCGATAATCGTTATGGTTCAGTCCAACCTCGAATTCGAGATGCCGGAGGTGGTTGAAGACGCAGCCCGACGTACAGCGTGGGACGCGATAGGACACATCTCATGCGAAGATCCACCCGAACCTGGTGGCAAATGGGCCGAACTCCTTCCGTCGATTCCAGAAGGTCACAACTATCAGTGGCACACGCGCAAGGGCGGAGGCGCGGCGCTGTTCGGATATCGAACGAGGTATTGGTCATTCCTGCTCAAGCTCAGCCGAGACAGGCCCGCCTGGACTATCCCAGCGAGCCCAGGACCCTCTACCGGCCCTTTTCACTGGGACAACAGGCCACTTACGATCGAGGAACTCCTTTGCCTGCAGTCCTTTCCACAAGATTGGATCGTGGAAGGGAACCGGCGCGAGCAGGTGCGGCAAGTCGGGAACGCAACACCACCTCTGCTCGCCGAACTGGTTGGCAATCAGATCTTGAAGGCTCTTGGAGGGACCGGAAGCGGAGAGCCCCCGAACCTCGCCATCCCGGCGGCTAACCCCACCTGGGAGCCCCTCGCGATCTCGGCTGTTCCGGACAAGTTTGTCCACCTAGCTGGCGAGCACCTAGATCATCCGGGCTCAGGCCAGGGACCGCGGCCACGAAGCGCAAGCTGACTACAGGTCGGCCAACGGTGTCCCTCGAACAACATCAAGGATCGCCCTCTCCTCGGTGGACAGTTCGCCAATCCAGGGGGCCAGTCGTAGGCGATCGAGAACAACCCCTCGATTCTTCTGACACAGGTACGTGAGGTGGCCGTAGTCAACATGGTGTGGGACCGCCAAGAACTCGTAGGGGCTGTTCGCAAGGTTCAGGTACCGCTGCCAACGGGCCCCAGCGACCTCATCGAGCTTGGCTTCCCAACGGTCGCTCTTGGCGCACGTCACTTGACCGAGGAACACCCAGGTACCGGGCCGGTCCGCATCCCACGGGAAGTGCGCGACAACATCAACCCCTTCATCGTTGGCAGAAACCGCCACCATGCCACTGTGGACTGTCGATCGGAGTTCGATCGCGTCCGCGACAGCCTTCACCGTCGAAGCGAATCCCGTTCCGGCCGCTCGGCATGCACCGACATCAGCTGTCAGCAGTGATCGTGAGCTGAGCGCCCTGACGACAGTCCTCGGGAATACATCAGTTGGATCGGGGCAATCTAAGAGATCGGAGAAGGCGTGCGCAACAGTGACGGCGAGGAGGTATAGGTACTCCTCACCGTCACCGCGATACGCAAGCCGTCCCTCCTCAATCTCGAACGGGTACCGGCGCTCAAGCAGTATTTTGCGTTCGCCTACGAGATTCGTCAGTCGTGTCGCGGCCATTTCCCTGGACGTACCGAAATCTGCCTCCCCATCATCTGGATCCTCTGGGATGCCGATCTCCTCATAGTGCTCGCTCATTCGACGTAACCATCCGTTGTCGTCGATGTAATCGATCAGCCCCGCGACGGAAGGAGGAGCGCCCCCAAGCGCCCACAACTCAGCGAAGTCCAGCAAGGCCGCGACGCGACCCTTGGAGCCGTATGCATCGATTCGAGGCTCTAGCAGCGTGGGCGGGCTACTCATTTGTCTTGAGGAGCACGAGCAACGAGCGAGTGAGCCTGGTCAAAACCTCGGCCGCATCGACCGCATCCGCCGATGGCCCATCACGCTGTACTTGCCGGAGCAAGATCCCTACCTCCGACCCAATACGCTCGATTCGCTGTGAGAGCGTGGCTCTCTCGAGGACTTGCTCCGCGAGTTCGAAGTCCTCGTGTTCGCGAAGAATCGCATGCGCGTCCTTATTCGCAAGAATGCTCGCATATGCGGTCACCTGGCGCGAGTCTCTCAACAGAGCGCGCCTCGCTCCCTGACGTCGTGTCAGATCTCCGAGCACTTCACGCAGGTGATCGGCGTCGAGACCAGCAAGCCGTTGGACGACGTCGCTGTAACCGCCAACCGCGCCTTCGCCGAAACCGATGTATGAACGGAGTTCGGGCGAGTTCATGGATCGGTTCCAGACCCCGAATCGCTCCTGCTGAACCTCGGTCGTGTTGACACCAAACTCGTCACGCGCATGGACCAGGATCTTCATCGCCAAATATGGATTTCGGATCCCCTGAGAGTTCGAGCCGACTCGACGACCAAGAATCTTGAACACATCATCATCCTCACCGCCTTTACGAAGGACCTCGACGGACTGAAGTATCCATCTTGCTTTCGCTTCTGCTGGCCAGGTCTTGATGCCACCGATGTGACGGAATCCGACAAAGCGATCCACAGCAGCGCGGGATTCAACGATGACACACGGCACCCTCGCGAGGCTTTCCAGGACGTCGCCCGACGGTGCGGAGTCAAGAACCAAGCTCTCGTCGAGTGCATCCACCGGACCGAGTTCGAGTAGCAGCATCAGCGCAGACAGCCGACGGTTACCTTCGACAACGCGGAATCGGGAGCCCTCTTTCGGAACGACGATGAGCGGCTCGTGCGGGAAGAACCCGTTGTCCACCATCGAGCGGGCAAGTTCGTCGATGACTGCAGTTTGGATCAGGTACCGGAGGACTTCGGGTTGCTCCGCTCCTCGGAGTTCTTCTGGAAGTCTTGGGTTCTGCTCGTCGAGGTCCAGCAGCGCTACCTCTAGCTCTTTCGTTTCCAACGTCAAGACCTCCGGTCCAGAAGAGTAGCGGGGATCCTCCACCAGATTGCGGTCGACTGGACCAGTCGACTTTGATCGACGAACTGAGCGAGAGAGATCAACTGATGACAAATCAATGACATCGAGCAAAAAGTCAGAATTCCGTGGCCTGTGACCTGGGTAAACTCGGTGTCGGAGGGGGGACTTGAACCCCCACGTCCTTTCGGACACTAGCCCCTCAAGCTAGCGCGTCTGCCAATTCCGCCACTCCGACAAAGTGGGCCAGCAGAGCTTAACGGATGCCCGCTGCGATCATACAGAAGCGAAGCTCATGGTGCCGTCCGGATCAACACTGAACTCTGCGGTGCCGTCCCTTACCACCAGCGCATCTGCCCTGGCCGCCACTGGGATCACATACCCGCTTTGCAGCACCAACATCTCGGCCCGGCGCAGCGAGGCCCAGCGAACCTCGTCGTCTGCTGTCTCAAGCGCAACCGCCACCATCTCGGCGGCTTCTGGCACTGTTGTCGGATCGATCATCCCGGTGGACAAGAGGAGCGGCAGCCACCCGTCCAGCGTTGGCGCTTCCCCTATCCACCCTGCTGCATACACATCCACGGTGCCGCCAAGCACCTCGGCCAGCAACTCCTCCTCGGTCAGGGTCTGCACGGATGCCCCAACATCTACCAGTTCCATCTGGCCCGCCACACCGGCGAGAAGCTCGCCCTGCCGAAGCGATCCAGCTACCACCAGATCCCTGCCGCCAACCGCCCCAACGGCCCGATCGTCGGGCATGAATGCACATTTCCCGCCACACGGATCAACCTCGGCCCCGATCGTGGACACAGACGAGAGGCTCAGCTGGCCAACAGCACTGCTACCGCTAGCCCTGGCCAGAGGGCCCGAATCAACAGCGGCGGCAATGCTTAGGCGCACAGCCGCATCGCCGGTCTCAGGCGAACGAGGATTCACCTGAAGGAACCGGCTAACACTTCTGACCGACCGACGAACACTGACCCCCGGCCGCTCCAGACCAGGATCAACCCCAATAGCAATATCGGCCCCGCCCGAAACGACGGCTTCCTCAGCCTCACCCTGGGTCGGGAACCACCGAATGCTCACATCCGGTCCCCCACCCGCTGACACAAGCTCAATCCCGCCAACGTCCTCCGCCACCCCAAACGTCCCCGTAGCGTTCCCAAGCCCATCGGCAATCGAGAACGGCAAACCTGCCAACAACCAGGCGAAGCCCCCGTTTGGTTCGCTAAGAACGAACCGCACCCGCCCTTGGTCAAGGGCAGCAACGCTGTCAACCGTGGAAAGCACCGCATTGGTAGCCGTGGTCGACTGCGCCAATCGCAACAACTCGAACGACTGCACAACCTGTTCTGCGCTCACCCGGTCGGCGTCAAGGCTGAACGTCCACGTTCTGAGCTCTCCGTCAACCGTCCAACCAGTTGCCAGGCCAGGAGCCAATGCGCCATCCGGGCCAAGCTCGGTCAGCCCGTCATAGAGGAGGTCGGCCACGATCATGGCGGCTCGGTCGGCAACCGAAACCTCCCGCGGGTTCCAACTCTCTGGCCTCACCAAAGCCAGGCGAACAACCCCGTCTCCAGCGGCTTCGCCCTCTAACCCGGCTGAGCCAGCAGCCTGGGCGGATTGGCTTTCGCCATCGTCAAAGGCCAGGACGACCGGCCCCAGAGGGTCGGCTGGCACCGGACCGTTTGCCACCTCGTCGATGCTCGAACACGCCGCGCCCACAAGAGACAGGGCCAAGGCCGCTAGCAGAGATCGCCTGAGAAACACCCCTCATGCATCGGCGCCAAATCCTGCCTCGTTTAGTGACAGTTCCTTACCCGAGGGCGAAAGCCAACGCAACAGTGAGAAAAGTGAAGACCAGAGAGGCCACAATTGTGAGCCGATCCAGATTTTTCTCAACCGAGGTTGACCCAGCCGCCGCGGCTCCCATGCCGCCACCGAACATGTCGGAAAGACCCCCGCCCTTGCCGCTGTGCAGCAGCACGAGAAAGATCGTGCCACAGCCAACAATTACGTAAATTATGCCGAGGGCGATGTCCATGAATGGCTCCAGAAGCGGGACTTGCTAGCACAACAGGTTACCAGGCAACACCCCAATATCAGAGGCGGTACTGCGCTATCCGGGCGAACGGGTCGGCCTCCAGGCTGGCGCCACCAACCAGGGCGCCATCAATATCTGGCTGAGTCATCAACTCCTTGGCGTTGGCAGGCTTGACCGAACCCCCGTACTGCACCCGAACACCCTCGGCTGCGTCGTTGCCAAGGGTGTCTCGCACCGTTGACCGCACAAAGGCACACATCGCCTGGGCGTCTTCGGCCGATGCGGTCCGACCGGTGCCGATGGCCCAAATCGGCTCGTACGCAATCACCATTCCTGCCACCTGTTGGGCGTTGACCCCATCAAGGCCGGCCCGAATCTGGCCCGCAACCTTCGCTTCGGCCTGCTGGGCGTCGCGTTCGGCGAGGGTTTCACCAACACAAAGAATGGGCACCATCCCCGCAGTCAGAATGGCCCGCACCTTCAGATTCACGGTCTCATCTGTTTCGCCGAACACCTCGCGCCGCTCTGAATGGCCGGCAATCACGTAACTGACGTTCAGTTTGGCCAGCATGGCAGGCGCCACCTCACCGGTGAACGCGCCCTTCTCTTCGTGGTGACAGTGCTGGGCGCCCAACAGGAACGGCAGCCGATCCGCATCAATCACCGTCTGCACCGTTCGCAGGTCGGTGAAGGGCGGATGCAGCGAAATATCAACCGCCGCAACATCATCCTCGGTCACCTTGTAGCTGAGCTCCTGCACCAACCTCAGCGCGTCGAAGTGGTTCAGATGCATCTTCCAGTTGCCACTGATCAGTGGCTTCCTGCTTGGTTGATCACTCACAGAAATTTCCTTTCGTGGGTTGCCCCGCCCGGTTAGGAGCGCAACGCTTCGAGACCAGGAAGGTCTCCCTTTTCAATAAGTTCCAAAGACGCCCCGCCACCGGTTGAGACATGATCGACCGCGTCGTCAACGCCGAACTCTTTCACCGCAGCGGCGGAGTCTCCGCCGCCGACAACGGTGAACGCCTTCGTTTCGGCCATTGCCTCGGCGATAGCGCGGGTGCCTGCCGCAAACCTGGGATCTTCAAAGGCTCCCATCGGCCCGTTCCACAACACCGTTCCCGCCTCAAGAATCACATCGGTGAACAACGAAGCCGAGTACGGCCCAATGTCAACACCCATCCAACCCGAAGCCAGGTTTACCCCGGCCTGGCGCACCTCTCCCCCAGCATCGGGGTTGAACAATTCGCCGCCAGCCAAAGCGGTGACATCCTCTGGCAGGTGCACGGTTGCCCCACTGGCAAGGATGCGGGCACACGTTTCGATCATGTCGGGCTCAACCAACGAATCACCAATGTTTCGCCCCTGGGAAGCGAGAAAGGTGAACGCCATTCCCCCACCAACCACGATGCTGTCGACAATGCCAAGCAGCGCCTCGATTGCTCCAAGCTTGTCTGAAACTTTCGCCCCGCCCATCACCGCTACGAAGGGCCGACGAGGCTCGCTTCGCACCCGCAAGAGAACCTCAACCTCGCTGGCCAAAAGCCTGCCGGCAGCAGACGGAAGATGCTGAGGCGGCCCAACAATCGAGGCGTGCGAGCGGTGAGAGGCCCCAAACGCATCGTTCACATAACAATCGTGGCCAGCCACCAGGCTGTCTACAAAGGCTGGATCGTTCGCAGTTTCCCCCGGGTGGAACCGAAGGTTCTCGGCCAGCTTCACCCCAGGGGCCAGGGTGGCCAAATGGGCCCGAACCGGGTCCATAGAAAACTTCGGGTCGGGCTTGCCCTTCGGCCTGCCAAGATGGGAACAAGCCGTTACGTTTGCGCCCTGCTCCTGAAGCCAGCCAAGCGTTGGCAGCGCAGCCTTGATTCGCAGGTCATCTGTGATCTCACCAGCCGCCATCGGCACGTTGAAATCCACGCGCACCAGAACCGACTTGCCCGCCAGCCCGGCGTCGCCGAAGCCAGCTGCAAGGTCTTCCAGTTCAGGCACGCCGAATACTGTCATGCCCGGTTGGCGGCACCAACAATTTGGGCCATTTCGACCAAGCGGTTGCTGTAGCCCCACTCGTTGTCATACCAGCCGGCGATCTTCACCAGCGTGCCAATGGCGGTGGTAAGCCCAGCGTCGAATGTGCAAGAAGCGGCGGAGGTAACAATGTCGGACGAAACGATTGGGTCTTCGGTGTAGACCAGCACCTTGGAGAGCCTGCCCTCGGTGGCGGCGGCCTTGAAGGCGGCGTTGATCTCGTCGACTGAGGCCTCTTGGCCAAGCACCGCGGTGAAGTCGGTAATGGAACCGGTTGGCACCGGCACCCGCATTGCGATTCCGTCAAGCTTGCCCTGCATGCTTTGCATCACAAGCGACGTGGCTCTGGCCGCCCCGGTTGAGGTTGGAATGATGTTGATGGCGGCCGCCCTGGCCCTGCGCAAATCCGAATGAGGGCCATCGACCGTGCTCTGATCGCCGGTGTATGCATGAATGGTTGTCATCAGCCCCTTCTCGACGCCAAATGCATCGTCTAGCACCTTCACCATTGGCACAAAGCAGTTGGTGGTGCAGGAGGCGTTCGAAACGACCTTGTCGGTTTCGGGGTCGAAGGTGTCTTCGTTGGCGCCAATCACGAAGGTTTTGTCTGCGCCAGAAACAGGAGCGGAAACTACAACAAACGGGGCGCCACCCTCAAGGTGGCCTGCTGCCTTGTCGCGAGTGTTGAACACACCAGTTGACTCAACTACCACGTCGGCCTCAAGGTCGCCCCAGGGAAGGTCGGCCGGGTTGCGCTCGCTCATCACCCGAAGGACGTCTCCGTCGACCGAGATGCCCCCGTCGACAGCCTTGATCTCATAGGGGAGAACGCCAAGCACAGAGTCGTACTTCAGCAGGTGTGCCATGGTTTCAAGCGACCCGAGGTCGTTGACTCCGACGAAGTCGATGTCGGCCCCAGAAGCCTTGGCGGCCCGGAAAAAGTTACGGCCGATCCGACCGAACCCGTTGATCCCGACTCGAACTGTCATGGCATGTTCCTTCCGGCCCGCAGGCCTGATCATGTGCGCGAGCCATGAAATCTATCTGCCGCAGCTAGTAACGAGCCGCGGCGTGCACATCAGCCAGCGCGTGGCCCAGCTTGGCGGGAACATGGCCCCATCCGTCGGCCGCCGCCATCTGGGCCGTTACAACCTGGTAGCCGGCAACTGTGCGGCTGCGCCGCTCACCCTCGGAGCCGGGCGACGCCCCGTTGGCCAACACCAGATCTATGGGAACTCCGTGATCGGAAATGGCATCAAGGTGGGCGGCCAGGTCAAACCCGCGGGCCTCAGCCCGGTCGTTGGCAACGTTGGCCACATACACCTTCTGAGCCGAAGTGGCCTGCAACGCCTCGGAGATCTGGGGCACGGTTGCAGTGGCAAGGACGCTGGTAAACAAAGAACCGGGGCCAATCACAACTTGGTCTGCATCGGCAATGGCCTGAACTGCCTCGGCAGGAGCCTTTGGTTCGCCAGGATCAAAACGAAGATCCCGGATGCCGGCCGCCCGCTCAATCGTTACCTGGCCCCGAAGCGGGCCAGAGTCCGAGCTGGCCTCAAGGGTCACAATCTCTGTGGTTGCGGGATAGATCGTGCCAACCGCACCAACCAGGCGGGCCACCTCGGTGATGGCGGCCTGAAAGTCTCCGCCTGCGCTGGCCAGGCCTGCCAGCAGCAAATTCCCAAGCGGGTGGCCCTCTAGCGGGCCCTTGTCGAAGCGGTACTCAAGCGACCGGGCCAGGAGGCTGCCGTCGCTGGCCAGAGCCGACAAGCAGCGGCGCAGGTCTCCAGGAGCAGGCAATCCAAGCTCGCGGCGCAACCTGCCGCTAGACCCTCCATCGTCGGCAACCGACACAATGCCAACAATATTCGACGAGTACTCTTGCGCCGCGCGCAGCGAAGACGCCAAACCGTGGCCACCACCCAGGGCAACAACACGGGGCGCCAGCGAACGTAGACGTGAAGTTCGTTTAGCGATCAATGTCTCGATGAGAAACCCTCGGCAGCCAGCCGGAATCCTTGAGCTTGGCTGCCACAGTCTCTGCCACCGCAACCGACCGGTGCCTGCCACCCGTGCAGCCAAAACCAAGGGTGAAGTACGACTTGCCTTCTTCAACGTAGGCCGGAAGCAGCTCTTCCAGCAGCTCAAGCAACCGATCAAGAAAACGTTGCGTGACATCACGGTTCAGCACAAAGTCTCTTACCGCTTCGTCCTGCCCCGAAAAAGGACGGAGCTGGTTGTCCCAATGCGGGTTTGGCAGGAAACGGCAGTCGATAACCATGTCGACATCAAGGGGCAGCCCGTGCTTGAACCCGAACGAGGTGACCGAGATTCGCATCGCCTCGCTGCTGGCCTCGTCTGAGAAGCGCCCTGCCAACTGTTCCCGAAGTTGGTGCGGGTTCAGCTCGGAGGTGTCGATCACCACGTCGGCTACCGCCTTTGCCAGGCTCAGCCGTTCTCGTTCTTCGGCGATGGCCGATGACAAGGTGCCGTCGCCCTTCAGCAGCGGGTGCTTGCGTTTGGTGCTGACGTAGCGCCGGATAAGCGCATCGTCTGCCGCCTCCAGGAACAGCACCCTCAGATCGTCGAACTCAGCCCGCAGGGTTTCCACGTGTGACGCCATTTCCTGGTCATAGCCGTGAAGCACCAAGGCCACCTTCTCGTGGCCGCCTGCCCCCTGCCCCCGCGGTTGCCAGCTCGGCAATCTTTGGGACCAGGAACACCGGCAGGTTGTCTATGACAAACCAGCCAAGATCCTCAAACGCCCCAGCGGCGACCGAGCGGCCAGCGCCGGAAAGCCCCGCCAATACAACCAGCTGCTTCTCGTCCCGGTTCTCTGAGCTTGGCACCACTTCAGCCTCTCACATCTTGGCGGCGCTACGCCGCAATTGGTCGTTCTGCCCACTCTGCGGACTGGGCGCTGCCTTCTGGAGGCACAGCACCAGCAGGCGCGGCACCGTTGCCGCCTCAACGTACTGCGGGGCCTGGGCCAGAAAGCCCGGCGGCGGCGCCGGTTCAAGCATCTCCTGAAGCACCAGACCGTTGGCAGCCAAGGTGTTCACATAACGAGAAAGAGGCCGGTGAACAAACCGAATGAACACGTCCTTCTGCACCTCCTCAATGCTCGCCTGTTCTATGAGGTAGGGGCCGATGCGCCAGTACTGCTCTGGCGGGTCAAGGATCTGGTCATCTATCCAGCCGCTGCCAGGGGTTTGCAGAAGCGGATGGTTCAGCAACAGCAGGAAGGTGCCGTTGCTGGTCAACACCCTGGCAACCTCGGCAATAGCTTCGTCCAGCTGATCAATGTGTTCAAACACCAGGCAGGCAACGGCGGCATCAAAGCTGGCCGAGCGGAACGGCAGGGCCGCCGCGCCCGCCTGGGCAACCGCTATACCGGGGGGCCTCAAGCGGGCTTCGGTGACCATCGACCAGATCGGGTCGATGCCAACAACGGCCGCCCCGCGGCTGCGAAGGGTTCTTGCCACCTGGCCCTCACCGGTGCCAACGTCAAGGATCCGGCCGGCCCCTGCCAGCTGGCCAGCGATGATTGGCAGAATCTGCTCTGTGTATTCGGGGTCAACCCCGTCGGTGAATTCTCGCTGCCACCACCCCGCTGTCTCAGGGCCCCAGCTGCCATCGGGGCCGCTCAACGACT
>QIKW01000173.1 GCA_003231975.1 Acidimicrobiia bacterium | reverse complement strand
GCCCCCACAACCTGCGCCCCCGCTGCCCCAGGGCCCGCCAACCTCAGGTCAAGCCACAGCTGAAACGGCGCCACCCGGCAATCTCCCCTCTCGGGCCGCCCGTTCGACGAGCGCTTCGATCAGCGCGGCTGGATCGGGCCATCAAGACCGTCGGCCAATGCCTGGCAAGCTCCCCGAAGGCCTGCGCCTCTCCAGCCTCGGCGCACCCGAACCCACCGCTCCAAGAACAGCGCCCGCAACCCCTCCGCCCCAACCAGCTCCGGTCCAAGCCGCCGGTCCAAGCACTTTGCCAGCGCCCCCACCGGTTCCGCCGGCCGCGCTCACCGGCCCGCCAGGGGCCGCTCTCAGCCCAACAGCTCTTCCAAGGCCGGTTGCCGCACCGGCTCCCCTGCAGCAACCGGCCCCTCCAGCCCCGACGGCTGCCCACATCCCGCAGGCACCAGCCGGGGCCATCGCCGGCCCGCCCCCCGCTCAGCCAGCCCCCAAGAACACCCCTACGATCCCGGGCGAAGCGGCAGAGATAGTGCCGACCGTTTCGGCCGCGTCGGCTCGCATTGAGGGAAACGTTAAACTCGGGCCCAGCCGGCGGCATCTGTTGTTCGTGGTTGGAGTGCCTGTCATTGCGGTGCTCCTCTTGGCATCGGGCCTGTTCCTCGCGGTTGAAACCTTCGATGTCAATCAGACCAGAGGGGCTTCCCTTGATCTCACTCCCGACAATGGGGCCTTGGCGTTCGCAACTCCGATCGACAAGATCGGAGCGCTCGCAAGCGCTGCAGCCGTGACAGTTCAACTGACTGGCTGCGGCACCAGAAACACTGCGTCCGGGGTTGTGCTTGATGATCGCACAGTGCTTGCCTCACGATCACAGGTATTGACAGATGCCACGCCACTGATTCAGACCGCCGATGGCACAGTGGTTCGCGGCGTTGTGGTTGGCTGGAACGTTCCCCGAGATCTCGCAGTCATTCGAACCGAGGAGCCCCTTCCCAGCGGCCTGACCTGGGGCGTCTCAACCCGGCTTCGCGAGGGCATCGAAGTGTTCGTGGCAGACATCAGTGATCCGACAAACGTTGCCGTGGCAGAAGTGAAAGTAGACCAGGTTCGAAGCCGAGACGGAATAGCGGTCCGCATGGACTTCGAAAGCACCGCCCCCAGCCCAAGCCCTGTCTTTGACAGCGACGGCCTGGTGATCGGGATCACCAGCAAACCGGGCCAGGCCGAACCGGCCAACGCTGTTCGCGGCTACGTAAGCCGAGCCATCGTTGATGACCGTCGCCCAAATGCCATCTGCCCCCCTCCTCCCCCAACGACCGTGCCAGCGACCGACCAGGCCCCAACCGACGGCTAAGCCGAAGCCCCCTGCCAGGCGAACGACCTCAGCGGCCGAGGCCGCCGATCACCTCACGCAGTGTTCGGCCAACGATTCTCAGGTCGAAGGCGATGCTTTGTCGGCGTAGGTAGTAGAAGTCGTACTGAAGCTTTTCCAGGGCGTCCTGATCAGTTGCGGTGTAGCCAAGTTTGACCTGCGCCCACCCTGTGAGGCCGGGGCGCACAATATGTCTGTCGTCATAAAAAGGGATCTTGGTGCGCAGTTCGGCAACGTAGCCAACCTGCTCGGGCCGAGGGCCAACAATTGACAGCTGACCCCGAACGATGTTGAACATCTGTGGCAGCTCGTCAATGTGAAGCTTGCGCATCATTCTCCCAAACGAGGTGACCCGAACGTCTACCCCGGAGGTCCAGGTTGAATTGTCAGAGCTCTCGGTCATCGTTCGGAACTTGTACATGGTGAACGGCTCGCCGTCCTTGCCAACCCGCTCTTGGGCAAACAGCAACGGGCCACGGTTTCCAAGCCGATTGCCAACCAGCACCGCGGGAATGATCAAACAGGCCACCCCAATGCCTGCCAGGCCAAGGCCGACATCGAAGACCCGTTTGGCCCGCGCGTAACCGGCACGATGAACCTCCCCTATGTCGAACAGCAGCGACACTTGGGCCAGTTCGGCCAGTGGCAGCTTGCCGAGCCAGCCTTCATAGAACAGCGCCATGGTCCGGACCCTCACCCCAGACCGATGAATTTGGCTTACCTGCATTACGATCCGGTCGTCGGCCTGAGCCGAACGGTCAAGCACAATCACAGTTGGATTCACCTCTGACACCCGGGCCAAAACAGCGGGGCTGGACAGCGAGCCGGAAGTAGCCGCGGCAACGGTCATCACGTCAACCAAGACTGCGCCGGCTTCTTGCCTTCCGTCCAGATCGGCTCGAAGCGCGGCCGCGTCATCGGGCCGATCGGTAATCAGCATCACCCGGTCCTTCTGAGCCGACCGCAGGTTCAGGTCGGTTGCGAGGTTCCACACCAGGACAGACCACAGAGGCATCACCAGCACGATCAGCAGGATCGAAGACCGCGGGATCAGAGTCTCAACCAGCCCCAACTGAATCAGTGAAACAGCACCGAAGGCGATGCCGACGGCACCAAGCCCTCGAGCGAACGCCTCGGCTCGCGATCGAGGCATCTCCGGCAGGCCAAGGCCATAGCTGCCGACCAGAATCAGAACGAACAGGAGAACCCACCAGATAGCAGGCTGCGCTTCTGAGCTACCGAACCGAGCAGGCCCGACCACCTCGACAAATAGGAGCCGGGCACCAACGACGATCAGGGCAATACCAGATGCCAGAATCGCGTGCATCCACGACCGTCTCACAACCAGGGCCCGCCAGTCACCGACCCCGGCCTCAGAGTCCAGGGCATCACTTCTTGCATCTCAGAACGACAGGCCCGGGCATGGCTATCTATCGGCAGCTACAGACCCAACAGTTAGCCCTGATGCTGGGGCCGCTGGCCCGTTTCAGGCGACCTGGTCACACTTTGGCCATTGAACGCTCGCCCTCAGGCGAACCGTCGGAAGAGGAAGTAGCCGTGGCGCCTGCCGGATGCGAGGCAACGGACCTTGTGATGTCAACTGCGGTGCTCACTGCCCACGCCGCCAACGCAAGTACACCAAGGAATTTCGCGCCGTCTTCGACGATGAGGTTCCACCGGTCATTGCCGAGAATGCCGAACCGATCAACCAGAACAGAAACACCAAGCCCTGCCGCTGAGGCTGCCAGCAGCTCCCACCGAGACCGTCTGATTTCTGGGAACGCCCGGGCGACCCAAGCCAGGACCGCCAGCGCCTGAACCGCCAGTACAGCAACCTTTGAGATTCCGAGGTACTTCGGAATCACGTTCGAATGCAACAAAAACAGGTCGTCAAGCAGCAAGGCAGTTACAAGAGCTGCCCCCAGCCCAAAGATCCGTCGGGCTTGTCGGCGGCCAGCCAGGCCGGCAACAAACGACGACGCGGCGAAGCCCGCTGCCGCAACCGTCCAGGCCAGCACACCCAGGGAGGTAACCAGGCCGTCATACCATCTGCCGCCTGACACAACCGTGCGGTCAAGCAGAAGGGTCTCGGCCGGAACCGCTGTTTGCAGCACAACGGTGGCTAGGAGAACGAACCCGAATGACCAGGCAATCACAAGGCGGATCACCGTCGAAACACGCTGGCGCGGCGGTGGCGAACTGCGACGCTCAGCTGGGACGGATGCACTCACCACTGCGGTATCGGGCGGCCTCGCTCCGGGGTTGATACATAGGGACGGATGACTCAGGCCGTTTTACCCAAACAGGCAGGGCTGATCTTTTAGGCGTCGGTTCGGCTTCGCTCCAACATGGGTTTCAGGAAACGACCGGTGTGGCTGGACGCAACCTCGGCCAAGTCTTCCGGTGACCCTGTGGCCACTACTGTGCCGCCTCCAGTGCCGCCTTCTGGGCCAAGATCGATCACCCAGTCGGACGTCTTAATCACATCCAAGTTGTGCTCTATTACCAGCACGGTGTTGCCCTGATCAACCAAGCGAGTCAGTACCGTTAGCAGCCGACCGATGTCTTCAAAGTGAAGGCCGGTTGTTGGCTCGTCAAGCAGGTAGATCGTGTGGCCGGTGGAGCGCTTCGCCAACTCGGACGCCAACTTCACCCTTTGGGCTTCGCCGCCAGACAATGTTGGAGCAGGCTGACCAAGACGCACATACCCCAGGCCAACGTCTACCAGGGTTTGAAGGTGCCGGGCAATCGGAGGCTGCTTGGAAAAAAAGCTCAGAGCGTCTTCGATTGACAAGTTCAACACCTCGGTGATGTTCTTGCCCTTGAACTGGATCTCGAGCGTGTCTCGGTTGTAGCGGGCGCCCTTGCACACCTCACACGGCACAAACACATCCGGCAGGAAGTGCATCTCGATCTTGATCGTCCCGTCTCCAGAACACGCCTCGCAACGCCCGCCAGCAACGTTGAAGGAGAACCGGCCGGGCTGGTAGCCCCGGACCTTCGACTCGTTGGTAAGCGCAAACAACTTCCGGACGTGATCGAAGACGCCGGTATAGGTGGCAGGGTTCGACCGGGGGGTGCGACCAATTGGAGACTGGTCTATGTCGATCACCTTGTCGAGATGCTCAAGACCCTCGATCCCGGTGTGCAAGCCAGGAGGTTTCTTGGACTTGTAGATGCTCTGCATCAGGGATTTCAGAAGAATTTCGTTGACCAGGGTTGACTTGCCGGAGCCCGAAACGCCGGTGACCGAAACAAAACAGCCGAGTGGTATCTCTACGTCGATGTTCTTGAGGTTGTGCTCCCTTGCCCCCCGAATCACCAGACGCTCGCCAGACCGCTGGCGCCGCTGCTGAGGGAGCGGAATGACCTTGCGGCCAGACAAGTACTTGCCAGTGATCGAGGAACGTCGCTTCTTCAGGCCGGCAACGGTTCCGCTGTAGACAATCTCGCCGCCGTGCTCGCCTGCTCCGGGCCCAATGTCGACAACATGGTCAGAAACGGTGATGGTTTCTTCGTCATGTTCCACAACGATCACGGTGTTGCCGATGTCTCTTAGCCGCTTCAGCGTTTGAATCAGCTTGGCGTTGTCGCGTTGATGCAGGCCGATTGATGGCTCGTCAAGCACGTAAAGGACCCCGGTGAGACCGCTCCCAATCTGGCTGGCCAGCCGGATCCGTTGCGCTTCACCGCCGCTGAGCGTTGCCGCCGAACGACCCATTGTGAGATAGTCAAGGCCCACATCCAACAAGAAGCCGAGACGGGCGTTGATCTCTTTGACTACTCGCTCGGCAATCATCAGGTCACGAGCGGAAAGGTTCAGCCCAGCAAGGGCCTTGGCCGCTTCGCCAATTGACATGCCGCAAAGCTCGGCAATCGAGTAGTCGTCTACCTTGCAGGCCAACGCCAAAGGGTTGAGGCGGGCGCCGATGCAAACGGGGCAGGCGACCTCGCGCATGTAGCCCTCGATCTGGTCTCTCTGGCTGTCTGACTCAGATTCGGTGTGGCGGCGCCGAAGGTAGTTGACCACGCCTTCGAACTTGGCGTTGTAGGTGCGCACCCGGCCGTACCGGTTCTTGTAGCGAACGGTTACCTTCTTGGCCGCCCCACCTTCCATCAGCAGCTTGCGCTGCTTCGGTTTCAGGGAGGTCCATGGGCTGTTGACCGGGATGCCGTACTCGTCACAAACAGCCTCTACCAAACGACCGAAGTAGCGGCTTCGGTTGCCCGACCAAGGATGAATGGCACCCTCGGCAACAGACAGAGCCGGGTTTGGGACTATGAGCTCGGGATCAACCTCATAGGTTGTGCCAAGGCCGTCGCAAGCCGAGCAGGCGCCATATGGCGAGTTGAACGAGAAGTTTCGCGGTGCCAGTTCCTCGAAGCTCTTTCCGTCGGACGGCCTTGCCAAGTGCTGGCTGAAGGTAAGCAGCTGCGGCTCGTCTTTTGGCTCTGCCTTGCCGGGAACCACCTCGATCTCGGCTACGCCGTCAGCCAATCGAAGAGCGGTTTCCATGCTGTCGGTCAAGCGGCGTTCGATCCCGTCACGACGCACCAACCGATCGACAACAACCCGAATGTCGTGCATCTCGTAGCGCTCGAGTTCGGGGAGGTCACCAGCAAGATCGACCGACTCCCCGTCAACGACCGCTCTGGCGAAACCCTGCCCGGCGAGATCTTGCATCAGCGTGTCGTACGTGCCCTTGCGGCCCCTCACCACAGGCGCCAACACCTGAAACCGGGTGCCCTCGGGAAGCTGGAGGACCTGATCGACGATTTGCTGAGGCGTTTGTTTTATTAACCGCTCGCCGGTTTCGGGATCGTGAGGGATTCCGATTCTGGCGAAGAGCAACCTGAGGTAGTCATATACCTCGGTAACGGTGCCAACGGTAGAGCGCGGGTTCCGGCTGGCCGACTTCTGGTCGATGGAGATGGCGGGCGACAAGCCTTCGATGAAATCCACATCCGGTTTGTCCATCTGCCCCAGGAATTGCCTGGCATACGCCGACAAGGATTCAACGTACCGGCGCTGGCCCTCGGCATAGATGGTGTCGAATGCCAGCGAAGACTTCCCAGACCCGGATAGGCCGGTGAAGACGATCAGTTTCTCTCTGGGAAGCTTGAGGTCTACGTTCTTGAGGTTGTGTTCACGGGCGCCGCGAATCTCGATGGTGTTCCCCACCAGGGCAGGCTACAGGAATAGCTGCCCGGGAACACGCGTTCGAGTGAATTCCGGAGGGGTTCAACGGCGAATTCTACGGAGTGCCGACGAAGCGTAGGTCCGTGAGTTGAATCGACCCGACTGACTCTGACGCCACCAGCTCCCAACCATCGGGAATCGGCAACTCCGGATTGCCTTCTATGGCAACGAGGGTCACGTCTGAAACTCCGGCCTCGGCGGCCAGCCTCAGCGCGTCAGGAAGTTGCTCGCCTGCCCCGATCGAGAGCAGAGGCACTCGCTGCACCGCGTCGGGAACGAGTCGCCCAACACGAATGTCGGTTGCTACCAGAAGCCGGTCTGTCCCCTCGAAGGTGGAAAGCACCTCGGTCGCCTGGGCCGCAACGATTTCGGAATTCACATGGTTGCGGCGAAGGACCCGAACGCCCGCAACCTGGATTGAAAGGGTGACGACAAGGGCTGCCACTAGAAGGACGGCTCCTCCAGGCCTGCCGGGCAGCTTCTTGAGGCCAGCCGCAACTACTGGCACCACAAGAACCAAGGCCAGAAGCATGTATCTGCCTCCCCAGCCGAGGCCGCCACCGTCTGTATAGGAGGTGCCAAAAACCCCGACAACAATCACACCAGCGGCAACAACGAATGGGCGGAATCGGGGCTCGTGCGCCGCACCAACCAGGCCAACAACCAGCAGGGGAACCGCTGGGAGCAGGCCGGAATAGGCACTGACAATAAGCGAGCCAATCACTCCGGTTATACCGGCGAACACAGAGAGCACGGCGGTCATCGATGCGTCTTGTCGTTTGTAGGCCCACACCACTGCCGCCACAAAGAGCAGCGCTGATACGAGGCGGGCAAGGCCCTGAACCGACTCGCCCCCGGGCTCTAACAAAAGCGAGACCACAGCCTCGGCCCGTTCCCGAACAAAGCTGGTCGACCCCGTGTTCGGTGTCGTCGTTGGTACTGATCCGGCCAGGACCGACAACATCAGGAATCGGTCCAACACAACGCCCGCAAAGGCAGCGACCCCGATGGCGGAGAAAGTGGCGGCCCGTCTAAGCCGCGGAACCTGCATAAAAAGAGCGCCAACCCCAAGAGCCAGCCCAGCAAGCACTCCTTCTGTGCGAAGTGTCATCAGAAGGACAATGCAGAACACACCTGCCACCAGCTCATGGACGGGCGGCGGGCCTCGGTTGAAGAACACAGCAGCCGCTACAGCAAAAGCCGCGGCCGCGGGGGCGTGGGCCCAAACGATCTGGCTGTGTATCAGGAACGGGCTGGCCAGCCCCACGCCCCAAAGGACAAAGCGCCAGTCAACGTCGCCAAACCGACTGCTGACGCGAGCCAGAGCCAGGGCGATAATGACCACCGAAACTATGGACACAGCTACAGGCCCGTCTTGGTCAGAGAGAGCGCGGGAACCAACAAGCATCCTCACATAAACCGGATGCCTGCTGTAGGCGATCCAACCGGTATCAAGTTTTGGACCGAGGACGAGGGGGGCGTAAGTCTGCTGATCCAGAAGCTCATCGGTCGGATAGTTAGAGATCCACTCGCCCGTGGCCTCCAACTTCTGGGCCTGCCAGCGGTAGGCGTTCTCGTCGATGGTGAAGATTCCGGGGCCAACCACGACCCGAACAGCAGCCAGGGCGAGCAGAAGAAAGAGGCAGTGAAGGAGCCACGTAGCAGCCCCTGAGGAGGCTGGAGTTGCCGGGCCGGAATCGGCTGCCTGAAAGTCAGCCTCGTCTCGCCCCGCTTCTTTCTGCAGCATCCTGATCTATCGGCATTGGTCGACCCGAATCAACAGCCAAGAAGGCATCAAACCATCTCGCGCAGCTCTCTCTTGAGGTCTCTCACCTCGTCTCGAATCCTGGCCGCGTACTCAAAACGAAGATCGGCCGATGCTTCTTGCATCTCGTCTTCAAGCGTGAGGATCAGGCGGCGCAGCTCTTCTTCTGGAAGCTCGGCCAGTTCCTGGAGCCGTTTGATCTCGTCGGGCCGCCGCTTCCGTTTGCCCTTTCCGGGCATTGGTGCTGTTTCCTCCCGCGGCCTCACCATGGCCAGAATATCGGTAACGGCCTTGCGGATCGTCTGCGGGTTGATCCCGTGCTCTTTGTTGTGTTCAACCTGAAGGCCTCGGCGGCGGTTGGTTTCGGAAAGGGCCCGCTGCATCGAATCGGTGATCTTGTCGGCGTACATGATCACCCTGCCCTCAACATTTCTGGCGGCCCGCCCGATGGTCTGAATCAGCGACGTTTCAGAGCGCAGGAAACCCTCTTTGTCTGCGTCGAGGATGCAGACGAGCTTCACTTCAGGCAGGTCGAGACCCTCGCGAAGCAGGTTGATTCCCACCAACACGTCGAATTCGCCAAGCCGCAACCCTCGCAGCAGCTCGATCCGTTGCAGTGTGTCGACCTCAGAGTGCAGGTAGCGCACCCGCAGCCCCTGCTCCAGCAGATATTCGGTTAGATCCTCCGACATTTTCTTGGTGAGGGTGGTTACCAGAACCCTTCCATCGCCCTCGATCACTGCTGACACTTCGGCCAGAAGATCGTCGATTTGGCCCTTGGTTGGTTTAACGATCACCTCAGGGTCGAGCAGGCCGGTTGGTCTGACGATCTGCTCAACGATTTGGGCCGAGTGCTCAAGTTCGTAGGCGCCTGGAGTGGCGCTGAGGAACACAGTTTGACCTGCTCGCTCGAGCCACTCTTCAAACTGGAGAGGCCGATTGTCGGCCGCTGACGGCAAACGAAAGCCGTGCTCGATAAGGGTGTCTTTGCGACTTCTGTCGCCGGCGTACTGGCCGTGAAGCTGAGGGATGGCAACGTGGCTTTCGTCTATGACAGTGAGATAGTCGCTTGGGAAAAAGTCGATCAGGGTGTAGGGAGCCTCGCCAGGGCTGCGGCCGTCGATGTGCCTGCTGTAGTTCTCGATACCGTTGCAGAAGCCCATCTCCTGCATCATTTCCAGGTCGTACTGGGTGCGCATGCGAAGCCTCTGCGCCTCAAGCAGCTTCGACTCTTTTTCGAACCAGGCCAAGCGCTCCTGGAGCTCTACCTCGATGCTGCCAATAGCTCGCTGCATTCGGTCATCTGACGCCGAGTAGTGAGTGGCGGGGAAGACGACAAGGTCTACCAGCTCGCCGATTCGTTCACCGGTGAGTGGGTCGACCTTTGTGATTGTCTCTATCTCGTCTCCGAACAGCTCTATTCGAACCACGAACTCTTCATAGGCTGGATGCAGTTCGATGGTGTCGCCACGGACCCTGAACTTTCCACGGCCAAGGGTCATGTCGTTGCGTTCGTAGCGCATGTCGACCAGCTGGGAGAGGATGGAGCGCTGATCTTGCTCTACACCAAGCCTGACCAGAAGCAGCTTGTCGAGGTATTCCTCTGGCGAGCCGAGGCCATAGATGCAGGAGACGGAGGCGACCACGATGGTGTCTCTTCTGGTCAACAGAGCCGAAGTTGCTGAGTGGCGGAGGCGGTCTATGTCGTCGTTGACAGAGGAGTCTTTCTCTATGTAGGTGTCGGAGCTTGGGAGGTAGGCCTCGGGTTGGTAGTAGTCGTAGTAGCTGACGAAGTACTCGACCCGGTTGTTTGGGAAGAACTCTTTGAACTCGTTTGCCAGTTGGGCGGCCAAAGACTTGTTTGGCGCGATCACCAGGGTTGGCCGCTGGACCGCCTCGATGGTCCAGGCAATGGTTGCCGACTTTCCGGAGCCGGTAATCCCTAGCAGAGTCTGCTGCTTGTGGCCTTGCTGGATACCTTCTGACAGCTGGGCAACGGCGGTTGGTTGGTCTCCAGCAGGCTCAAAATCGGTGACCATCTTGAATGGGGTTGCCGCTGAGGGCTGAGGCCGAACGCTCATGGCCTGAAGACTAATGACAGCCTGCGACACTCACGCCGCAAGTAGTGACCACCACCCAAATGGCCGAAGGCCGGTGAAGTGGCCCCGAATCTGGAACTTCTTGGGAGCAACGCGTGGTCGCCATCGGCGACCAGCGAGAAAACAGCAACCCAGATAGGGCGAAGCCCGGTCTGCGACAGCAAACCCAAAAAACACAGTAGGGAGGTGCCGAAGCACCTCCCTACTGTCAGACAGAATGTCTTGATCAGCTAGCCGGACCTTCAATCTC
>QIKW01000014.1 GCA_003231975.1 Acidimicrobiia bacterium | reverse complement strand
TGGGCGAGGTCAAAGGCTCCGAAACCTGGCCCAAGTCAGTAACGCGTTGCCGACGGCGTCGGCACGCAGCGACCCGATGACCCAGATGGCCAAAGGCCGGGAGGCGAAAGCCGACCCAGATAAGAGAGCCGGGTCTGTGAAAGCAGACCCCAATATATTAGTGTGTGGGCATGCAGCCGACCTATACAGCCGAAGCTGACAAGTACCGCGAGAAGATCCAGGCTTTCCTGGCCGAGCACCTTCCTGGCAATTGGAATGGGATCGGTGCGCTTGATGCTGATGCGGCTCACCAGTTCACCGAAGAGTGGCGACCAATTCTGAGGGACAACCGGTTGCTGGCTGCTACGTGGCCAACTGAGTACGGCGGGGCAGGGCTTAGCGCTCTTGAGTCTGTGATCATGGCCGAAGAGTTCCAAAAGGCCGGAGTTCCGACTGGAAGCGCGAACGACGTTTTTGGCATTCAGATGGTTGGAAACACCATCATTCAGTGGGGCACCGATGAGCAAAAGAAGCACTTTCTTCCCAGGATCATCTCGGGTGAGGACCGCTGGTGTCAGGGCTATTCCGAACCAGACGCGGGCTCTGACTTAGGCAACGTTGGCTGCAAGGCAGAACTCGATGGCGACGAGTGGGTGCTGAACGGACAGAAAATCTGGACGTCTGCCGGTCATCTGGCCAATTGGATCTTCGTGCTGGTTCGCACCGATGCCGACGCTCCGAAGCATCGAGGCATCAGCTTCTTGTTGTGCCCTATGGATCAGCCAGGAGTTGAGGTTCGACCAATCAAGATGATCAGCGGCGAGGCCGAGTTCAACGAGGTTTTCTTTACCGACGCGAAGGCGCCAAAGGACAATATTCTTGGCGAGGTCAACGGTGGCTGGGCAGTTGCCATGACGCTGCTTGGCTACGAGAGAGGCGAGGCTGCTGCCACCACTCCGGTGGCGTTCCGCGGCGAACTCGATCGTCTTATGGCTCTGGCCAAGGAGCGCGGCCGCAGCACAGATCCGTTGGTTCGCCAAAGACTGGCGTGGTGCCACTCCAAGGTAGAGATCATGCGCTACCTGGGAATGAGAACACTCACGAAGTTCCTCGCGGGCGAGCATCCAGGAGCCGACGCCTCGGTTTTCAAGCTGTATTGGAGTGAGTACCACCAGGTTGTCACCGAGTTGGCGGTTGACCTGCTTGGCGCCGACGGCCTTCACTTCACCGGGAAGCTTCCTAACAGTGCCTTTTCGACCGATTCACCTGGTGCGTCAAATGACTCGGGCAGCTGGGTTGGAACGTTCCTGAACGCCCGTGCCGGAACGATTTATGCTGGCACCAGTCAGGTGCAACGCAACATCATCGGTGAGATGGTTCTTGGGCTTCCCAAAGAACCGAAGGCCGACAGGGGGCCATGGAAAGACATTCCCAGGTAGCTGCTGACGGTATCGAGCGCCAGATCCCAGAGCAGCCGTCCGTTGGTGGCCCAGCATCTACAAACCCGCGCTTGCCGCTGACACGGGCGGCGCTACTCGCCCTTGCGCGCCGACCAGCGCTCTGGCCGGTTGCGCTAGCTGCGGCCCTCAACCTCGCACCTCGGGGTTGGTGGCGTCGGAGCCCTTTCCTACCGCTTCCCGACCCGGCCTGGCTGAAGTTCCGTTTGACCACCGCCTACGGCGGCGATGGAGACAGAAAGATGAGAGCTGAGGACCTGATCACGTGGCTTGAATGGAAGCGATCTGGAGGGCTTTGATTGCCGCTAGGTCTGCCTGGCAAACTTGGCAACTGCCGCCGCACCGATCAGGGGCCCGTCGGCACCGCAGCCAACGGGTCGCACAACCGCACCGCGGCTGTAGTCCAACTGGCAGATCCGATCCACCTCGTCCTGCACGGCAGTAAAGAATGGCTCGCCATAACCCAGCGCAACCGAACCACCGATGAGGGCGAGTTTCAGATCCAACAGGTTGGCAACCGACCCGACGGCCTGGCCGACGAGCCTACCGACCTTGGCGATTTCGGCTGCGTCTGCTTCGGCGGCGGACTTACCAGTGCGATAGGCAATTGCAGTTCCAGAAGCCTCGCCTTCGAGCACGCCCCGAACGTGGTCTGGCAACTCCTGGCCGTCCGGGTCAACGACCACATGGCCAATATGGCCAGCGTTTCCGTCAAGGCCATCCAGCAGTTTGCCGTCCAGAACTATCCCACCCCCAACGCCGGTGGAAACCACCATTGCCAAGTAGTTCGAAACTCCAACTGCGCCACCAACCCAGCCTTCGGCCCGTGCCAACGCTTTGGCGTCGTTGTCAATGAACACCGGCAGTCCGGTAACGCGACCCACTTCGTCGACCAGCGGAAAGGATCGCCACGCGGGAATGTTCAGAGGGGACACAAGCTGACCCCCACCGCTCATCGGGCCGCCACAGCCAATTCCGCAGGCGTCGAAACGGTCGAAAGGAGCGAACGAGTCCAGCAGTTGAGCCAGTGAGTCGAACAACTTCTTGGCTGCGGCGGGGCCGCGCTGGGGGCCGCTCCGCGTTGGCGTTTCCCGAGCCTCGATCAGCTGTCCATCGGCTGTAACAATTCCGCACGCCATCTTGGTTCCGCCGATGTCGACCGCAAGAATCGGAGCTTTGGGTGGCCCTTGTTGGACTGCTTTCACACCCTCGCGGGGCTCTGAGTCTGAGGGCGCACCGGACACAGCAACACGCTAGCGGCCCGCGCACCGTTGCCGGGAAGCGCAGTGACACAAAAACTCTGAGCAACCAGTTCGGCAGTCAATCACGGGCTCAAAACCATTAGGGTGCACAGATGCGAAACGGCGGGACCAGCACCGGGGGGTGCACCGCGACCCCCACCACTGTTGGCGAAGAGGATCCAACCAGATGAATACAAGTGCAACTCCGCCATTAGACGACGCCCGGGCCCAGACGTTTGCTGCAGCCTTCAAGGCCATTGGCGACAATATGGACACCGTAATTCAGGGCAAGCGTGACGTTGTTGACCTGTCTCTGCTTTGCCTGCTGTCAAGCGGTCACCTGCTCGTCGAGGATGTTCCTGGCGTTGGCAAGACCACGCTGGCAAAAGCGCTCGCGGCATCGGTTGGTGCTCAGCTCGGACGGATTCAGTTCACACCCGATCTCCTACCCGCCGACGTCACAGGAGTCAGCGTCTGGAACCGAAATCAGGCCACCTTCGAATTCCGTCCGGGCCCCATTTTCACTGGCCTCGTCCTGGCCGACGAGATCAACAGGGCGTCACCAAAAACTCAGTCTGCGCTGCTGGAGGCAATGGCAGAGACACAGGTAACTGTCGATGGGGTCACCCACATTCTGCCATCACCTTTCATGGTTATGGCCACCCAGAACCCGATTGAGCAAGAGGGAACCTACCCCCTTCCCGAAAGCCAGCTCGACCGTTTCCTGATGCGAATTTCGGTTGGCTACCCCAGCCGGGCAGACGAGCTTGACATTCTGGAGACACATCAGGAAGACGGGATAGTTGGCAGGCTGGGAGCGGTTGCCAGCGTTCAGGACATCACAGCCATGTGCTCAATTGTTGCCACTGTTCGGATTGCGCCCGAACTAAGGGCTTACCTGATCGACATCGCCGAGGCTTCACGTCGGCACCCCTCTGTTTCCCTTGGCATGTCTCCCCGGGCAACGCTCAGCCTTCAGCGGGTTGCCAGAGCAAGGGCGGCCGCAGCCGGACGATCCTTCGTTACCGACGACGACATCAAGGCAACCGCTAGCAGCGTGATCTCACACCGACTTTTGCTAACCGCAGACGCGGCTTTGAAAGGAGTGTCCACCGATCAGGTGGTGGGCGACATACTGCGCGCCGTTCCTGTGCCCTACGATCGGGTTTGATGCGTCTGAGCCGGGCTGGAGTCGCCCTAGCCGTTGTCGCCATCGCTTCCTTTGCGATCGGCCGAACGTTTGGGGCTCTGGAGCTGTTCATTCTTGGCGCCATGTGCCTGATCGCCCTCCTGCTGGGTGTCCTCTACACCTCAACGGTTCGGCTAGACCTGTCGGTTGGACGAACCGCCACACCAATCCGACTACGAGCTGGAAGCCCGGCCAGAATCGATCTATCGCTGCAGAACAACGGCAGACGAAGCACACCGGTTCTTGAGCTGCAAGACCAGGTTCAGGGAACCAAGGCGGCAACAGTGATGTTGGCCCCCATCCGACCTGGTGAAGAAACCAAAGTTGCCTACCGCCTGCCAACTCGACGCCGAGGCGAGTTGGTCGTTGGTCCCCTCGATTTGGCCCTTGGCGATCCCCTCGGACTGACCCGATCTCTCGTTCGGGCCTCACAGGAGGTGGTGCTGGTTGTTCACGCCCAACTGGTTGACCTCGGTGCGCTTCGGGCCATCGCCGGTCGGGATCCAACGGCAGACCAACAGCCAAGACGCACATTGGCAACCGGTGGTGATGAGTTCTTCGCCCTCCGCCCCTATGTGCTTGGAGACGAGCTACGTCGCGTGCACTGGCCTGCAACGGCCAAAATGGGAGACCTCGTCGTCAAGCAGCAGGAGCGACCCCGAACCGGCAGGGTGACGGTTTTGCTTGATCGCACCAGTTCTGTCTATGACGAGGAAGGGTTCGAGCGTGCCGTGTCGGCCGCGCTGAGCGCGTTGCACGCTGGCTGGCGGGGCGAAGACGCGCTGCGTTATGTGGCAACCGGGGCCGCCCGCTACACCGACATACGAAGCCGGATGGAGTTGGACACCGTTGATGAGCAGTTGGCCACTGTCCGGTGGGCAGAGCGTTCGTCGCTGGTCAGAACAATCGACGAGATCAGCCGACTAGGCCACGGTGGCACTTTGGTGCTGGTCACTGGCAGACCTACCCAGGATTTGGCTCCAGGAATTGAGCGAGCCCGCCGATCCTTTGGTGAGATCGTGCCGGTGATCTGTCACCCGGGCGGTCCTAACGACCCGGGAAACTCCGTGACCCACGGAGGAGAGGGCGGGGACTTCGCAACCAGATGGGCCCAACGGACCTCAAAGATTGGGGGTAGGCGGTGAGCCGAAAGAAGGGGCCCGAGCCAAGTCTGGCGCTGGAAGTGGCGGCCGCCCTTCTGGTGCCAGCAGGAGCTTTTGGCTTTGTGCGGGTGTTCAGTGAGGTGAGCAGCGTGCTCCCCCTGGTTGGGGCAAGCCTCATGTCCACTGCATTGGCGGTTGCCCTCAGGCGTCTCAACGTGCCGCTGTTCGTTGCGTTCCTAGTTTCGCTAGGCGGCTTGGCTCTTTTGATGATCAATCGCTACGCCCCGGGAACAGCAACCGCTGGGGTGGTGCCAAACGGAGAAACCATCAACGAGCTTGGTCTGCTGCTCGACGACGGCTTAGAGCAGTTCAGACGCAGGCGCGCTCCGGTTGAAGCAGTGCCCCCGTTCATCGCTGCCACCATGATCGGCACCTGGGTAATGGCTTTCCTAACGGATTGGGGAGCCCAGCGACTCAGGTTGGCGTTCGAACCGGTCCTCCCAAGCTCTCTCCTGTTCATTTTCTCAGCAGTGCTTGGCGCCGGTGACCGACGTTTGGTTTCCACCCTCGTCTTTGCCGCAACCGTTGTGGTGTGGGCGGTCACTCAGCGAGCCCAGCACTTAAGTGAGCAATCAACCTGGTTGAGCTCAGACAAACAGCGCGGCCCGGTTGGTATGGCCCAACGCATGGCCGCTGTCTCCGTTCTCGCCCTCCTGGCAGGCACTCTCATTGGCCCAAGACTTCCGGGGGCAGGAGAGGAGGAGTTGTACTATTGGCGCAACAGAACCGACCCAACCAGAGTGGTCGTAAGCCCCTTTGTCGAGATAGGAAGCCGACTCGTCGAACAAAAAGACATCGATCTCTTCCGGGTGAAAGCGGATCGTCCGGCCTACTGGCGGCTGGCGGGCCTCGACACCTATGACGAGCGTGGCGCCTCCTGGTCGACAACCTTGAAGTTCCAGGCCACCGCGGGTGACCTGCCAGGATTGGCGCCAACGTTGGGGTCAACCAGCGTGCTCCGACAAGAAGTCGAGATTCAGAAACTTGGCACGATCTGGCTGCCAGCGGCATTTGCTCCTGCCAAGGTGGTTGAGGCCAGCGACGGTGTGATCTGGAACGAGGAAACGGCCTCGCTGGCAATAAGTGACGACAAAGACCGCGCCGACGACAACTCCGATGGTCTGGTCTACGCAATCGAATCCGTTATTCAGCGTTACACAGTCGACGAGCTGAACCAGGCATCTGAGTTCGTGCCTCCTGAAATCCAAGAGCGATTCTTGACCCTGCCAACAACACTCTCGCCACAGGTTGCCAGCTTGGCCCTAGAGATCACCGCCAATGCAACCACCCGATACGAGCAATCGCTGGCGCTCCAGAACTACTTCCGAGAGTTCGACTACAGCCTCAGCCTCACCAGGCGAGAAGGCGACCCAATCGAACAGTTCCTCAGGGAACGAGTTGGCTTCTGTCAGCAGTTCTCAGGCACGTTTGCTCTCATGGCAAGATCACTTGGAATCCCAACCCGGGTTGCTGTTGGTTTCACCTGGGGCGACCCGGTCGAGGGTGAGCCCGGGGTCTATCAGGTCACGGGGCGCCACACCCATGCCTGGCCCGAAGTGTGGTTCGAGGGTTTGGGTTGGGTCGCATTTGAACCAACACCAGGCCGCGGCGCCCCAGACGCGGGCTACACCGGCCTTCAGGAACAGCAGGACTCCCTGGTCCAGGCGAACTTCGAGCAACTGCCTACGACTCCAACCACTCAGCCACCCGACACAGACACCACTATTGACCCAAATTTCGCAGACGAGCTTGACGACATCGGGCTTGGGGATCTGGGTGGCGGAGCAGCAGGCGGGTCTCAGCGAGGGTACGGGCCGCCTTGGTTGGCGGCTACCGCCACATTGGCGGTAGCCGCATACGCGGCCGGCATGCCTCTGCTGTTTCGGATCAGGAGGGCTAGGCGCCACCGGTCAGCAACTACCGCGGCGGCCAAGATCGAGGCCGTTTGGGCCGACACAGCCGACGACCTTCAACTGAGGTTCGGCCTGGTTCGGCGACCTTCTGAGACTCGGTCAGAATTCGCCGACCGAATTTCAGATGACAGTCGAGTTTCCGATCGCGCCCTTTCTCGGTTGGCCAAGGCCGTCTCGGTTGCCCGCTACGGATCGACCGAAGCAGCAGCAGCTCAGCTTTCAACGGCAGAAGAGGCGGGGGCCGAGGTTCAAGGAAACGTTTCGAGGCGGACGAGCCGATGGCAACGCTGGCGTCTCGTCAGCAGTCCTCGCCGCCTACTGCGTATGAGTGAAAGAAGAGTTCTGTAACCACGCGTTGGGCCAACAGAGAGGTTGAGTCACAGGGTTTTGGCCTGGTTGACTCTTCCTCTTCAGGTTGACTCTTCCTCTTCTTCGTCGTCGGAGATCCCCTTGCGACGAACGTTTGGGTTGGCGGCCCGGAATGCAGTTGAGACCGAGTTCAACCCGGCGCGACCCATGAGGCGCAGGTTTCGCTCGAAGCCGAGAGCGGCCCCAAGCATCATCAAGAAACCTACAAAGGCGATCATGAAGTGAAGGGCTAGGCCCGCCACCATCAACACCAAGCCAACAGCAAACCCGACAACCAGCCATTTCAAGGACCCGAGGGCGTGCCGGTACACCGTGGTTTCGCTGACCTCCCGTGCCAGCCGAGGGTCGGACTGGTGGAGGTGCCGCTCTATCTCATCGAGGATGTTCTGCTCGTTCTCTGACAGCGGCATTGCTGATCCTTGACCCCGTTCTTTTCGGCGTGTGTATTGCCAGGTTTGCCTAGTGTCGCGCACCAGGGCCGTCTCGACAACGCGCGTCACAACAGAAGTTTGGAATATCCCTGGGGAATGTGACTATGTGACCCTAGGAAGAGTGGGCCGAATCTCTGCCTCTTCGCGCCGTGATACCGCTGTCCTACTCACAAACCGGTGGTTTGCTTGGCTCGTTCTTGCCTTATTGGTCGGCCTTTTGATCCGGACCCCATTGTTGGCCACCTTTCTCTTTCTGGTCGAGCCCATCGGTCCCAACCAGGCGCGTGGGGCCGATGGAGCCTGCCCCGAATCGCTGTCTGATCTGGTCGACCGCAGCATCGGTGGCCGCACCAGACTCCTGATCCAGCGCTTCTTCGCCGGAAATCCCGCTACCGGCTTGGGCCACTTCGCCTGCCAAAAGCTCGTCGAACGAAAGTTGATCGGCGATCTGGTTCGACAGACCGGAGACGCCAACACCAAGCAGCCGAATTCCCGGCTCGATGGTTACCGCGTCAAGAAGCGCTGCTGCCTCGGCCAGGATTGTTTTCGTGGCGTCGGTTGGTCGGTCAAGGGTGTGAGACCGACTTAGCGTCTGGAACGACGGGTATCGCACCTTGATGGAAACTGTCCGGCCACGAAGGCCGGCCGAGCGCAGCCGAGCGGAAACCGAGTCGCTCATCCGTACCAACTCTCGCTGCAGATCTGAGCGGTCAAGCAGGTCTGTCGCAAACGTTTCCTCGTGGCTGATCGACTTTGTCGGCCGCTGGGTCTCAACCGGCCGAGGGTCGATGCCGTTCGACACTGCGTGGAGGTGCCGCCCGTTCGCCTCTCCAACCGCTCCGATCAGAAGGTCAAGTGGAAGGTCGGCCAGCTCACCAACGGTTGCGATCCCAAAGCGATCAAGTCGTTCAGCAGTTCTGGGACCGACGCCCCACATCGCTCGAATTGGGAGCGGTCGAAGGAACGACTCTTCGCCGCCAGGCGGGACCACAAAAACCCCCTTTCCCTTCTCCACGTGCTGTCCAACCACTCTGGGTTTCGCCTGTTCGGTTGCCAACTTCGCAACGAGTTTCGAGGTAGCTCCCCCAACCGAAACTTGAAGTCTCTGGGATTCCCAGACACGCTTGCGCAGCTCGTTGCCGATCTCCTCAGAAGACCCAAGCAGGCGATGAGCTCCGGTAACGTCCAGGAAGGCCTCGTCAAGCGACAACGGCTCGACCAGCGGTGTTATCGAGTGAAAGACTTCCATCACCTTGGCGCTGACCTCGGCGTACAAGGCATGGTTGCCCGGGAGAAAGACCGCATGAGGGCAAAGCTGGCGAGCCCTGGTACTTGGCATCGCAGATCGAATCCCAAATACGCGGGCGTCATAGTTGGCGGCAGCTACAACCCCTCGCTCACCGGTTCCGCCAACCACCACGGGTTTACCGACTAGCGAGGGCTGCTCTCGCATTTCAACCGACACATAGAACGCGTCCATGTCGGCATGCAGAATCGAGGCATGCCCAGCGTGCGGGTGGGAGTGGGTGCTCAAGGCGCTGGTAAATCCCCTATCCGCTCGACGAGCCGGTCTTCGCCCGAGCCATGGATCTGATAGCTGAACGTTCTGCCGTCGCTGACGTTCTGTTCGAGGTGTTCCAGCAGCGGTTCGCTTACGAATCTCGCGGCGTCGGCGAGCCGATCCACGACCGCTGATACAGCAAAGAAGCTGGCCGACAGAACAATCCCATCTGGGTCATCGACGTTGATTGCCCCGATGCTCTCCAAAGCAAGGTGGGCCTCAACCTCAAGAAAGAAGCCAAGGTCAGGAGCGGTTACCTCAACCCGATAGAGCGGACCGGTCCAAACCGCGACGTCCAAACCCGTTTCCTCCCTCACTTCTCTGGTAAGCGCCTCAACGAACGACTCGCCCTCATCAACAACACCGCCCGGGGTGCTCCAGTCGATCCTCCCATTTCGCCTTTGGTTTTCAACCAGCAGCACCATGCCGCCCGGCGCCCGCACCACTCCCCCGGCCACCCTCCAATGCCTCAGACCCCCAGGAGGCAACCGATCGTCCATGGCTACAGTTTGCCGTAGATTCGCTGCGCTGACCGCCGCGCCCGGCCTGGCCCGGCCCAGATACCCTCGGTGCGATGGTCGAATCAGAAACGCCGGCTAGCAGCCCAGACGGCCGAAGGGACCTACCGGTCCCGAAGGTGAGCCACACCCCGGTGCCTTTCCCTGATCTGATTGCGCCACAGCCGGTCCGGGCCGACCCGCCGAGCCAGGCTCGGTGGCTGGCTTTTGCAGGCGTTCTGGTTGGCGGCCTTATGGGAGGGCTGACCGGCTATGGCACCGGAGACCTGTTGAGTGACGGTGGGCCAGCGGCCGCCCTGGGCGGGTTGGCTGGGGCAACGATTGGGGCGGTTGGAGTTGGCATTGTCGCCAGCTTGACGCTGAGGGCCATGAACGAATGGCGGGAAGCGCAGCACCCCGAGGCAGCCGACGACCAAACCCAGGGATCGGGCAGCTCATGATCGGTTCCCCAGACCTGGCAACGCTGACCGAGCTGGCCAACATTGCCAAGGCCCTCGCAATTGAAGCCGGCAACCTGATTGAGACCATGCGGGCCCAGGTGGATCTCAGCCACGAGACAAAGTCTTCGATTACCGACGTGGTTACCGAGGCGGACAAAGCGGCGGAAGATCTCATAATCGCCGGCCTCGCCAAGGCCCGGCCGGGTGATGCCATCCTTGGCGAGGAGGGAACCGCTCGGGCGGGCAGCAGCGACGTGAGGTGGTTGGTTGACCCGATCGATGGCACAACCAACTACGTCTACAACATCGCGGCTTATAGCGTGTCGATCGCAGCCGAGATCAATGGCAAGCCAGCGGTGGGTGTGGTCCTCGAGCCAAGGACACAACGCCTCTACAGCGCAGTCAGTGGCGGCGGGGCGTTCCT
>QIKW01000048.1 GCA_003231975.1 Acidimicrobiia bacterium | reverse complement strand
CGTCGAGTTGGCAACCGAATTGGCCAACAAAGCTCAGGCTCAGCTGGGCAAGGCAAGGGCCAAGCTCTCAACTCTTCTGGAAGACTCAGAAGAAATCGCCAGCACTTCGGTCAACCAGCTGAAAGCGGCAATCACCGAATCGCAGGAGAAGCTGGAAGAGTCAACAGCTTCATTGGCCGACGCCCAAGCCATCGAAGCCCTTTCGGCCAAAGCCCAGGCCAGGTTGGTTGCCCTTCATGCCACGCTTGGCGAACTTAGGGCAGGTCTGGCCTCTCAGCGAGAGCAGAGCGCCAAACTGGCAGGCGAACTTGGCGAAGCAGGCAAATGGTCTGGCAACGAGCTCCAAACGCGAGTGCTGGCAGCTGGCGCGCTGGTGGCAAAGGCAGGCGCGGCGGTAGCTCGCCTTGAAGAGCTGGCAGCTACCCTCCAGACCCTGGAAAGTGAACGAGCCAAGTCAGAACTTGACGGCAAAGGTCGAGCAGCCAAGCTGGTATCTCTCGCCACCTCCATCACCGCGAAAGCCGAGCTGGCAGCAGAAATCGAGGGCCCCGTTCTGGCCGCCCTTGGTGGCTGTTCGGTCCAGAAACTCACAAGTCAGCTGGATCTTGCCCTCGAAGCAATGGATGGCTTCGGCGATGCAGCAGCCAAATGCAACGAAGCCAGACGTGTTCACGAAACGAGCCAGGCCGAGTGCAACACCCAACTCAGCCAGTCTGGTTTTGAATCGCAACGCGAGGCAAGCGAATCAATCATTCCAGCCAGTCAGCTTGCGATCGAGCGCAACCTGCTCGGCGAGTTCGAAGGCGAACTAGCCAGAGTAAAAGCTGGCCTGGAAGCGCTCACCAAACAGAAACTGCCTGCCGAAATTCCAGATCTGCGAGAGCTGGAAGCAGCCGCCAAAGAGGCTGTCCAGCTGTTCAACCAGGCTGAAACCCAGCGAGTTCAGGTAGCCCAACTTCTCTCCGATGGCGACGCCGCGCTTGAAGAAGTGGCAAAGCTTGATGATGGCTCGGCCCGGGCAGTCAAGGATCATGAACTGGCGGCGCTGGTGGCTGGGGTTGTCCGGGGCGACAACTCAAGGCGCATGTCGCTTGAAACGTGGGTGCTTGCGGCCTACCTCAGAGACGTCGTTGAGCATGCCAACCTGCATTTGCACACCATGAGCAGTGGCCGCTACCAACTTGTTGTTCTTGATCAAGCCGCCAACCAGCGAGGCCGCCACGGGCTAGACCTTGCGGTTGAAGACTCGTTCTCCGGCGCCGTCAGATCTACCGTTGCGCTGTCGGGCGGCGAAACCTTCCAGGCCTCTCTTTCCCTGGCCCTTGGGCTGGCCGATGTGGTTTGCCGGGGCCGGGCTGGGCTTCAACTAGACGCTCTGTTTGTTGATGAAGGCTTCGGGTCGTTGGACGAAAATTCGATCGATCAGGCCATCACGGTGCTTGACGGTCTGCGTGCGCGCGGTTCCATGATTGGGGTGATTACTCACGTGCCTGCCATGAAGGCGGCGCTTCCTGTGGCAATAGAAGTTGTGCCTCGTGCTGATCGACGGGGCTCTGAGATTGTTCAGGCTGCGTGAACCGGGGCCCCATGCCCGGCACCGACGGGGGCCTCTGCCGCCGCTTCTTCAGTTGAGTCCTCAGCTTCAAGTGGTGCCAGCTCTGGCCCTGCGGCTCCGAAGTCTGGCAGCTCTGGCTGGTCTTCAATCTTCGCCGTTTTGATCAGTTGCAGGCCAATGATGTCCAGCGGGTTCACTGCGAACGAGTTCTCAACCCCACCGTCAGAGAGATTCACCTTGCCGTCATGCAGCTGGTCAACTTGGCGGAGCTGAAACCACTCGCGGGTGTAATCCGGATCACGACAGATGATGTCGCCTTGTCGGGCGTCCAGAACACGAATGCGGGCAACCTGCACAATCAGTCTTTCCATACCCGGGTATCGGCCAGAACTTCGCCATACCTGAGGCGGCGCGGCCGAGGCTAGATTCTCACGTCATGGAGTTCGTCCCTGGAACCACCCCCGGCCTCGTTTGTGCTCACCACCATCTGTATTCGGCCCTGGCCCGTGGCATGCCTGCACCGCCAGAAACCCCAACAAACTTTCTGGAAATACTGGAACAGGTTTGGTGGCGTCTCGACACAGCGCTTGACCTGGAAATGCTTGAGTGGTCGGCGAAACTTGGGGCCCTGGAAGCGCTCAAGAGCGGTTGCACCGCCATCGTTGATCACCACGAGTCTCCGAACGCAATAGAGGGAAGCCTGGATGTGATCGCTTCGGCTTGTGAAGAGGTTGGGGTGCGTGTGGTTTGCGCATACGGGGTGACAGACCGGCACGGCCCCGAGGGAGCCAAGGCCGGCTTGGCCGAGAACGAACGCTTCATCAGGGAAGGAGGCAGGGGAATGGTTGGCATCCATGCTGCCTTCACCTGCGAACTTGGCACCATTGATGCTGCGGTCGGCCTGGCAGAAGAGCTTGGCGTTGGCGTTCACGTTCACGTGGCCGAGGGCTTCAACGATGCAGGCAGCGGGGCCGCGCTTGCTAGAAGAAGCAAAGCCAATTGGCTGCTGGTTCACGGCGTTCACCTGCCAGACGGCATCGAGCTGGCTGGTTCACTGGCCCACAACCCGCGCTCGAACATGAACAACGGGGTTGGTTACGCCCACCCTTCCCGGTTCAACAGCAACGTGGTGCTTGGAACCGACGGGATCGGGGCCGACATGCTTGACGAATTCCGCCTGGCCTTCGTGAAGCAGCGAGAACACGACGTCCTGGCCACACCCGACACCGCTTGGAGGTGGCTAGAAAACGGCTGGGACCTGGTTCCAGAAGCAAAGGAAGACACGGTTACCTGGTCATACCCAACAATGGAGCCGTGGCATCTGGCCTACACCACTGGCGTTCACCCACTGGATGTAAGCATTGACGGCACAAAAGTGCTGGCCCGCGGCGCGGTCACCACCATTGACGAAGCCGAGGTGAGGGCGAAAGCAGCCGAACAGGCCGCCCGCCTGTTCGCCAATCTCTAATGGCGGTCTCTAGGGGGCAGAGCCCCGTGGCCGACCTCGGAGACACCGAGGATCAGATTCGTCGGCGAGAGCTGACGCGAATGAAGTGGGTGGCAACCAGCCTGCTTGGCCTGGCCGCAGTGGTGTTCGTGGTTGCCCGCATAGCCCAGGAGCAGCAACCTTGGGCTGCCTACGTTCGGGCAACCGCCGAAGCGGCAATGATTGGCGCGCTGGCCGACTGGTTCGCGGTAACGGCGCTGTTCAAACACCCAATGGGTTTGCCAATTCCCCACACCGCCATCATCAAGAAACGCAAAGACCAGATCGGCGCCAGCCTCGGCGGCTTCGTTAGAGACCATTTCCTAACCCGCGAGGTGGTTGGCGAACGGTTGGGGGAGGCGCAGATGGCAGAAAGGGTTGGCGGCTGGTTGGCAGACCCCGCAAACGCAGCAACCATTGGCAGGCAGAGCTCTGCGCTGGTCCGAGGTGTTACCGAGGTGCTCAAGGACGACACCGTTCAGACCGGTCTCGAGCAGATGCTGACCAACCGGGTGAAGCAAATCCCGATCGCTCCGGTGGTTGGCAAGGCTGTGGATGTGGCGGTTGACGGAGAGCATCACCAAGTGCTGCTCGAAGCCACCCTCACCGGCTTGTCAACATTCCTTGACGACAACAAATACACCTTCCGGGAACGCCTGGCAACAGAGTCTCCGTGGTGGGTGCCAGAACCGGTCGACGACCGAATCTTTGAAAAGATCTACGACGCCGTATCCCGGTTCATAGCCGATATCGGCGGCCAGCGAGACCACGAACTGCGCCAACAGCTCGACGTTATGGTGCTTGAACTCTCCCAGCGTCTGAAAGAAAGCCAGGACCTCAGAGATCGAGGCGAAGAAATCAAAGCCGAGCTACTTGACCATCCCGAGTTTCGAGCCTGGTCTGCCTCGCTGTGGGACCGAATCAAGGTTGGGATCCTGGAAGCCGCCGAAGATCCAGAGTCGTCGTTCCGCCAATACCTCGAAGAGTCTGTAGTTGAGGCTGGCCGATCCATCCAGAACGATCCTGACCTTCAGGCCAAGCTCGATGCCTGGATTGTTGGGGCCACGGGATATGTGGCCGAGCAATTCCGGGGTGAAGTGGCCGACCTCATCGCAACAACCGTGCAGCGGTGGGACACAAACGAAACCAGTGAGCTGATTGAGCTGCAAGTTGGCCGAGATTTGCAGTTCATTCGCATCAACGGCACCATCGTCGGCGGCCTGGCCGGCCTGGTGATCTACACGCTTTCCGAACTCTTCTTTTGAGGTTGAACGCGTTTTCCGCTTTGCTATGCCCCCATGCAGACACTGCCAGAGCCAGAAGGCCTTCTGATTCACGACCGGGGCTACTCGGTCCGCTCCTACCGGCTTGGGCCAGAGCGCCTGATGCTGCGGGGAACCGTTCACGATCAGAAGCCGCCAGGGATCTACTTCGAGGAAGACAAAGAGTGGCTTGACATCCACCACATGGTGGTTGACCTCACGGTTGACTTCCCGTCTCTTGAGATTCTTGAAGTTGAGGTAACAATGGGCGTGATTCCGCACTCTGGCTGCACCTCCATTGAGCCCGACTATCAGCAGCTTGTTGGGCTTTCGATTGCCCGCGGCTTTGGCCGCAAACTGAAAGATCTGTTCGGCGGGCCGCGCGGTTGTACCCACGTCGGTGCCCTGCTTCAGGCGATGGCTCCGGTTGCCGTTCAATCTTCGTGGTCAATGCGGGCACTGGCCGATGAGCTGCCGGGTGACACTGGATCAGAGGTTGGCAACGGCCAAGCCCCCAAGGAAGATCCGAAGGGGGCCCTCAGATTCAACCTGAACACCTGTCACATATGGGCCGAGGACGGCCCCCAAGTAGCCGGAGTATTGGCAGGCAAGGAGATGGAGGTGCCGCTCTGGGCCCAAGAACGCATCCAGTCCCTCGGCCGGAAAACGCCAAACTGGAAACGCAGCAACTGAATGTAGTCCGACCGATTTGAGTCAACCGCGTGTTGGTGATTTGGTTGCTACAGCGCGTTCGCCGGGATGCGCCACGGCGTGGTTGGCAGAGCGCCAGGGTTGAATCTTGGTACCAGGCTCTGAGCCGTTACGGGTTCGTCTGGTTCGGCCAGGCCGAGGCTGGCGGCCAGCATGGTTAGCACCTCTGCGGACGACTGGCCAAGATCGGCCCGGTCGGGGAGGGTGACGGCGCCGTCTCTCTTGGCTAGCCGGTCACCGGCTTCGTTCAGTACCAGCGGAACGTGGCCATATTCTGGCGGCGGACGGCGCAGGGTTCTGGCTACGAACAGTTGCCGGGGTGTGCTGTCAACCAGGTCATCGGCTCGAACAACTAGGTCGATCCCGTCGTTGAGGTCATCGATCATGACCACCAGGTTGTATGCGGGGGTGCCGTCGCCCCTCTGCACAACAAAGTCATCAACGATTCCGGTGTGGTGGCCGCTGACCAGGTCATTGAATCCCAGGCTGATCGATTCGGCCCGCAGCCGCAGCGCAGGCTGCCTGCCGCTGGCCTCTTTCGCTTGGCGTTGCCCAGCGGAGAGGGACCGGCAGGTGCCCGGGTAGATGCCGTGGCTCCAAGGCCCGTTCGGGGCTTGGGTTGCTTCTCGAACCTCACGCCGGGAGCAGTAGCAGGGATACACCGCATCGCTGGCCACGAACTGACGAATCACATCTCGGTAGATCTCAATCCTGTCGGTCTGGCGAATTGGGTTGTGGTCCCACTCAAGACCGAGCGCAATGAGATCGTCGGCCTGGGTTTGGTAGTGCTCTTGGCGGATAGCCGCAGGGTCAAGGTCTTCAAAGCGAAGCAGGAAGCTGCCGCCGGTGCTTCTGGCCCACAGCCACCCAATCAGCGCTGTTCGCAGGTTGCCGAGATGCAGCCGGCCCGTCGGGCTCGGGGCGAAACGGCCGTTCATGTTTGGCCGCTTGCAGAAGGGCGGGCGGCGCTTGCGTCCTGGCTGTGTGATGCGGGGGAACCGGAGGGCTTGGCGAACGCCATGCCAACAGTCTTACCGGATCTGCCCCAGACCGGGCGCTGCTATGAACAGGCTCGGTCGCCCGGTCCGGTGCCTCCGCTGCCACCCCGCTCCACCCACCACTCAATCGCGTCGCCCGCCAGCGGGTCAGTAGCCGTAGTGAGCGCGGAAGTTGTCCATGACGGATTCCTCGCTCTGGTCGGTGCAGTCATAGACCGGCGACCAGACTGGCACGGCATTGGTGACCTCGATCAGGACGACCCCATCGACCGGGTATTCAGGACCCAGGGCCCCGGCTACCAAGTCCAGCAGGTTTGGGTCGTGAGAGATCGTGGCCTGACCCTTGAACCGGAAGCCACGCCGCCGAAGCGGATCCACAACGTTGATCTCGATTGGGCCGTTTGGGCTCACGTTTCGCACCGTGCCGGGGGACGCCATGTTGGCAAAGGCCAGCCGGTTTCCATCGACTGCCTTTAACGAACCCTTTGGCGAGAGGTTGGGGGTGCCGTCGGCGTTCACCGTTGCGATGTAGGCCAGCCGCACGTTTGCGATAACCGCTGCCATTTCGTCAGTGACCAATGGAACCTTGGCTTCAACCATGACCGACACCTCCAGTAGAACGATAATGTGGATATATCATATCCACATTACCTACACCCCAATGTGGAATGGACAACAACATGAGGATTGACTACTGGTTCGATCCGGTTTGCCCGTGGTGCTGGATGACCTCCCGCTGGATCATCGAAGTAGCGCCTCACCGTGAACTCGCTATCCATTGGCGGTCGATCAGCCTGAAACTCAAGAACGCTGACAACCCCGACCATCCCTATGCGGGGCTGTACAACAGCAGCCACCGACTCTTGCGGGTTGTCGAAGCGGTCCGCTCGGCGAAAGGCGATGACCCAATCGGTGATCTCTACACAGAATTCGGAACCCGCATTCACGAACAGCAGAACCTGGACTTCGACCCCGCCGAGGCTTTAGACGCTGTGGGACTTGACCCCAGCTTCGCCAATGCAGCAGACGACATCTCCTGGGATGCCGCCATCCAACTCCAGACAGACGCGGGTCTAGCCTTGACAGGCAACGACGTTGGCACGCCCCTGATCGGCTTCGACGATCCACAGGGAGACCCGGTTGGGTTCTTTGGGCCAGTGATCTCACGTCCGCTCGAACGTCAAGCAAGCCTGCGCCTGTGGGACAGCGTGCACGCGGCCGCCACAACCCCTGGCTTCTGGGAACTCAAGCGAACCCGAACCGAACGGGCCGCGGTTGGGTTCAGACCGTGAAGGCCAGCCAGGGTGTCGAGTGGGGGCTGCATTTGTGCATGCTGCTGGCCTTCGCCGAGCCACATCAGACAGTCGACGCAACGAGTCTCGCTGAGTACCACGAGCTGCCACTCCCGTATCTGCGCAAGATCCTCCAAGCCTTGACCCGAGCCGGAGTTCTCGAATCAGTTGCCGGGCCGACAGGCGGCTACCGCTTGGCGAGATCAGCTGACCAGATCACCTTTCTTGACATCTTTAGTGCTGTCGAAGGCGATCAGAACGCCTTCCGCTGCACCGAGATCCGCCAGAAAGGCCCAACCGGGTTGGACCAGAAGTGCTACCCCGCGGCGTGCGCAATCGCCGCCACCGTGTGGGCAGCCGAGCAGGCTTGGCGAGACCACCTCGCTGGCGTCTCGCTGTTTGACATCACCGACGGCCTAACTGCCCTTGCCCCACCAGGCCAGCACGAGCTTGCCATCACATGGCTCACCAAACACACCAGGGCTTGACCCGTTCTGTGCGTAGCCACTCACGTAACAAAACCAGCCCAACTTCAGGCTCTAGTGCGGGTGACAAATACCGAACTCGTTTCATTAACGAGCGGCCCCAAAGTCGGTCAGGCAACCTCCACATCTGTGTGGGAGAAGTCGTTGCCGACAAACAACAATGGCTGTCCGAGCTGCCGCGACAGGGCGTAGGAGAAGACATCTCCAAAGTTGAGGCCCGCGGGATGGCGTCCTTTGCCAAAGCGACGCCAGCACACCAGCGCTTCAGCTGCGAGTTCGGCGTCAACGGGTATGACCTCGACCTGGCTCCGGCCGAGTAGCTCTTCGAGCAACTGCGTTCCGGCCGGACCAGTTTTCGCCTCGATGACGATGCCGAGCTCGACCCGGGTGGCCGCCGACATTACAGACGGTTCTTCTCGTAGCCGACGTTCGATCTCGTTGCCGCCGGGCTCTGCAAACAAGACGGCGACGATAGCGGAAGTGTCAACAACGATCATGTAGGTAGTCCATGCTCGTCGTAGGCGATGATGTCGTCGGGGTCGCGTTGATCGAGTATCGGCAATCGGCCGAAGCGTTCGACGATGTCGCCCAACCCTTGAGTTCGGCGTCGTCGATGTTCGAGCTCAAGGCGGGCCTCGAGCGAGGCAACGACCGCGTCGGTAATCGTCTCTCCTGTCAGCGCCGCCAGATCACGCGCGAGTCGGTCTGCCTTTTCGCTTTTGATACTCAGGGCCATAGGAACCAATCTACTAAAGTAGGTAGAAAGGCGCAACCATCTTCTCGCGGTCAACCTCTTGACATGAAGTGCACTCGAGGTCCTACTGTGTCTCAATGAGCACAACCGAAAAGCAGTCACCTCCGCTCGCCTGCACCCTCACTGTTGGCGAGTTGGCCAAGCAAACGCTGGCGTGGAGCGACCTGGCACCAGCGGCACTTACGCACAAGCGAATCGAAGGAGGGGCCGCGACGACCTACCCCCTAACGATGGTCGACCAGATAGAAGAGCTAGCAAACCGCGAATCGCAATGCTGTGGAACTTGGTTGAACGTCGCGGTAACCCGGCTGGATGCCACAGTCAGGCTCGATCTGACAACGGCTAACCCCGAAGGTGTTGCGCTGATTCACTCCATGCTTGGGGACCTCGGTGACACCTGAGCTGCTCTCAATCGGCAAGCTGGCCGACACCACGGGGCTGTCGGTGTCAGCAGTTCGGTACTACGACCAGATCGGGTTGATCGAGACTGCCACCAGGGTCGGTGGCAAGCGCCGCTTCACATCAGAGACGATCGGGCGGGTGAACTTCGTCCAGAGATCCCAGGACGCCGGCTTCTCCCTCGAAGAAATCAGGCAGATACTCAACGACACGGCTGGCGGTTGGCACGATCTTGTCGAGTCCAAGCTCGACGAGCTGACAAAACGCAGGGATCGCCTCAACGAAGCGATCGCGATGCTGTCTGAAATTCGCGAATGCGGCTGCGAAGTCGTGGCCACCTGCAAGGCCAGCAGATCGTGCTAACCGGTAGCACACATTGACATCAACGCCCCAGGCAACGCTTCACGGTTCGGGTTGGTCAGAGACCAGCAGTTCAAGCCCCCGACATCGGCGAACCGGCGGTTCATGTTTGGCGTTGCATCTCGGGCACTCCGACTGGGGCTGGGCCTGTGTAGCGGGCGGTTGGGCGGAACCGAACCGGCCGTTCGCCGAACTCTTCGATTCCATGGGCCACCCAGCCCGCGGTTCTGGCAACAAAGATTCCCTCACCCACAGATGGGTTCATGCCTGCCAGCCAAGTGAGCGAGCCGAGGGCGAAGTCAACATTGATGGGCGCAGCCACCCTTTCGCCTACCAGCTTGTGCAGCTCGACAACGGTTGCCAGACGAGGGTCGCCTTCCCAGGCCGCGGTCAACCTCTGCATCAGAATCACTTGACGTGGATCCACCTCTTTGTAAACAAGATGGCCAACCCCGGGCACCCGCAGGCCAGCGCTGAGGATCTGGCCAACGGCCTCCTCGGGCGAAGTGTCGGCGGCCCGCTGTATGAAACGGTGCGACTCAGCGCTGGCTGCTCCGTGCAGGGTTCCACCAATCGTTCCCAACCCTGTCAACGCGATTGAATACGGGTCGGCTCTAACCGACGCCGCAATTCGGGCTGCAAAGGTGGAAGCCGCCAACCCGTGATCTGCAAGCAGAACAAACGCAGTGTTCAGACAGGCCTTCTGGTTCTTCGTGGCGTCAACGGGGGAGAGGCGGTTCCAGAGCCGGTCGGTTAACGAGCCTGACTGCTGGTTTTGGTCGTCCAACTCTTGGCTGCCTGGCGATTGGGCATTGGCCAGGGGCAGGCCGTCAACCATCGCGATCAGCATCGACCTGGCCGCCTGACAAACTGCGTCAACGCACTGGTCGTGGCGCAGCGGATCAAGGGCGGACACAACCGAAACAGCCAGCCGCATCCGGTCCAACATTGGCACCTCTGGTGGCAGCGTTGCCTGGGCTGCCCGTACGTTGGCAAGAACCTTGGCTGACAGAGTCCACGGCCCGGTGCGCTCCCACAGCAAATCGGCGACCGCCTCGAAGCGTCGATCCACCAGGTCGGCTACTGGAATGTCTCGGTAGGAATGTCCCTTGTCGTCAACTCGGGTGATCGACGAGGAGATCACGGTGCCGAGTTCGCCTTCGGCGCCGCGTCTTCGAGCCGAGCGCATACGGTCTATCTCGTCCGGATCGAACAGTGAGGTGCGGCCATCAAGCGACAGCGTTCGGGTGAGAACACCCCTGGAAACGTAGGCATACAGGGTTTCTCGTTTAACCCCCAGCCGGGCCGCGGCCTCTGCGGATGTGAGTGTGGGCTCTGCCATCTCAAGCCAGCCTAGACCGGATCAACATTGATTAGATCAACGTTGATCAATGTACCGAGTTCAGGCAGTCTGAGAGCATGAACGCAGTTCGGGAACGAGACGGCCGGTCAGCCCAGGAAACAACTGGAACCGCAGTACGGGACAAGGTAGGGCACAAGGCAAAATGGCCTGTGCCTCCCGGGCTAAAAGGGGTTGAGGTGGCAGACACCGCCATTGGCTCGGTGCGTGGCGACGA
>QIKW01000050.1 GCA_003231975.1 Acidimicrobiia bacterium | reverse complement strand
AGAGTGACAGGCGATGGCTGCCACTGTCGAAGATGCCCCCCGGGGTGGTCCACGTAGACCGACACGGTTCTCGTTCATTGACGATGAAGTCGATGCTGCGTCGGTTATGTGGGGTCTGGCCGCAGTTTCGTTGCTGCTGGTCGGTGTGTACTTCGGCTCAGGAGGGTTGCGATGGTTCGACGCGGCGCTGTCGGGCTACCTGCTTGGTGTGCTGCTGGCCACGTTCGCTGTGGTGTATCGGTATCGAGTGTGGCTGCAGCGGCCGCCGACGAAGTTGCTAAACCAGCGAGGTTGGCAGGCGCTGACCCGTCGCGGCAAGCGGGCCCGCAATACCGCCGCGCTTGGCGGTCTGGTTGCCACGAACCTAGCCGGACAGGGGTTTATCCGACGTCGGTCAACGAGCCGCTGGATGGCGCACCAGCTGATTTTCTGGGGTTGCATCCTCGCTGCCCTGGTTACGTTTCCCTTGACCTTCGGGTGGCTGCATTTCGAGTCGGTCGGCCAGGACTCCCAGCAGTACCGGGCCTACGTGTTCGATGTCGCCACGGTCGACTTCGGGTCTCGCACCGTGGTCGGATTCGTGGTGTTCCATGTGTTGAACATCTCGGCGGTGATGGTGATCGCTGGCGTGATCGTGTTCCTATACCGTCGGCTCAACGATCCCGGCGCGATCGCAGTGGAGCGAGTCGGAGACTTTGCCGCGCTGGCCGGGTTGTTCGCGGTGTCGATCACCGGCCTGTTCCTGACGGCGTCGAGCTTGTGGCTTGAAGGTCGGGGCTATGTGTTCCTAAACACCCTGCACGCCCTCACCGTGATTCTGGGGCTCATGTACATCCCGTTCGGCAAGCTGTTCCACATCTTCCAGCGACCAGCAAGCCTCGGTGTCCACTTCTACCGTCGCGAAGCCGCTGACGGCGAACCCCAACCGTGCCGGGCTTGCGGCGAGCCGTTTGCATCCCGCCTTCAGATCGGTGACCTCATGACCGTGTTGCCCCAAGTTGGCTTCGACTACTCCATCCCCACCGCTACCGAGGACGGTAATTGGCAGGAAACCTGCCCGCGTTGTCGGAGACGACAGGTGGCGCTTACCCAGACGGCGCGAGTTGGAGGTTTTGGTTAATGGCACGCCCACCGCTTAGCGAACAGGACCTGATTGATCGCTACGGCCCCCACCTCAACCAGGCCCCACCTGGCGGTTGGGACTCCGGCCTGAAGGTCGACAAAGTCGTAGACACTCACTGTTGTTTCTGCGGTCAGCAATGCGGCATCAAACTCAAGGTGGCAGACAACCAGGTCATCGGGTTTGAACCGCGCTATGACTTTCCATTCAATCGGGGCATGCTCTGCCCAAAGGGCGTCAAACGGTATCTGCAGGGCAACCATCCAGACCGTCTGCTCGAACCGCTCGAACGCGATCAGGGCGTAGACGGCGGGTTCCGTTCGATCAGTTGGGATCATGCACTCGATCGGACCGTTGCCGAGATTCGTCGCATCGGTGAACAGCACGGCCCTGACGCATTCGCGATGTTGTCGGGAGTGTCACTAACAAACGAAAAGTCTTACCTGATCGGCAAATTCGCCCGACTTGCTTTGGGCACTGCGAATCTTGACTACAACGGGCGGCTCTGCATGGTGTCGGCAGGCGCCGCATCCAAACGGGCCCTTGGCGTGGACCGAGCCCCGAACCCGTGGAGCGATATCCCCCTGGCTGATGTGATAATCGTGGCTGGAGCCAACGTTGCCGAGTGCGCTCCTATTACCACCAGCTACATCTGGCGGGCTCGTGACCGTGGCGCCAAGGTAATCGTCGCCGACCCTCGCGTCACACCCTTGGCGCGCACTGCCGATGTCTTCCTTGGGCTACGGCCGGGAACCGACTCCGCACTATTCGGATCGATCCTGCACGTGCTTGTCGCCAACGACTGGATCGACCAAAACTACATCGACGCGCACACCACCGGCTTTGACGAGGCCGCGGCCGCCGTGGCCGATCACACTCCAAAATGGGCCCAAGAAGTCACCGGGGTGCCAGCCGATCGGATAATCGAGGCAGCGCGCCTGTGGGGCACCTCCGACACCGGCATGCTGTTACACGCCCGCGGGATCGAACACCACTCCAAAGGCGTGGAGAACGTCAACGCCTGTATCAACCTCGGCCTGGCCACCGGCAAGTATGGGCGCCCCGGATGCGGGGTATGCACCATCACAGGGCAGGGCAACGGCCAGGGCGGTCGCGAGCACGGACACAAGTGCGACCAACTTCCCGGTAATCGCGACATCACGAACCCCGAACACCGAGCCCACGTTGCCGACATTTGGGGCTGCGACGTAGCTGAGATCCCCGGCAAGGGAATCACCGCTCAGGAGATCGTCGAAGCCATCCACGACGGCCAGATCAAGGGCTTGTTGTCGATTTGTTTCAACCCGCTCGTGTCGTTGCCCGACACCACGTTCACCCGTGAGGCCCTCAACAAGCTCGAGTTCTACGCCGTCATCGACTTCTTCCTGTCCGAAACCGCTCACCACGCGGATGTCGTGTTGCCGGGAAGCCTGCACGAAGAGGACGAAGGTACGGTCACGACAGTCGAAGGGCGCTGCGTCAAGATCAACGCTGCGGTTGACCCGCCCGGCCAGGCCCGCCGCGACTGGGACATCCTCCGAGACCTGGCCCGCCGCCTCGGCCGCGGTCAGTACTTTGACTTCGACAACACCCAGGACCTGTTCGACGAGATGTGCCGCGCATCAGCAGGCGGCAGCGCCGACTACGCGGGCATGACCTGGGACCGGATTGTCGCCGAGCAAGGGATCTTCTGGCCCTGCCCGGAACCCGGCCACCCCGGTACCCCACGCTTGTTCGAAGGGGGCAAGTTCTTCCACCCCGACGGCAAAGCCAAGTTCTTCCCCATCCGTTACCGCGACCCCGCCGAAGTGGTCGACACCGACTATCCCGTCTGGCTTACTACCGGCCGAGTCGTCTCCCAGTTCCTCTCGGGCACCCAGACCCGACGCATTGCCCAACTCGTCGAACAGTACCCCGAGCCGCTGTGTGAGATGCACCCTCTGCTCGCCAACCAGCTCGGTGTTGCGTCTGGTGATCGGGTCACGGTCACCTCACGCCGTGGGTCAATAACGGTGCCGGCCAAGGTGGTCGAGACAATCCGGCCCGACACTGTGTTCATCCCGTATCACTGGCCTGGCGACAAGGCTGCCAACACCCTCACAAACCGTGCTCTGGATCCAATCTCAAAGATCCCGGAGTACAAGGTTTCGGCCGTTCGACTTGAGAAGGCAACCGGCCACATCAATGTGACTGACACCCGCGACACCCGCCTTCACGACGGCGAGACCCCGGAGGCGACCCGATGATCGGCGGCCAGGTGTTCGTCATTGATCACAGTCGCTGCATCGGCTGTGAGGCCTGCGTCCACGCCTGCGAAGAGTGCGGCACTCACCGGGGGACCTCGTTGATCCACCTCGAAGAACTCGACCCCGGCGTTAGCACCCAAACCGCCCCAACGGTGTGCATGCACTGCGAGGATCCGACCTGCGCCAAGGTCTGCCCGGCAGACGCCATCAAGCAGAACGAAGCTGGTGTAGTCCAATCCGCGTTGAAGCCCCGCTGCATCGGCTGCTCTAACTGTGTCTACGCTTGCCCGTTTGGGGTGCCCCGCTACTTCCCCGAACCTGACCAGATGATGAAGTGTGATATGTGCTTCGATCGCACTTCCCAGGGTCTTGCTCCCATGTGTGCGTCGGTTTGTCCTAGCGAAGCACTGTGGTACGGCACCCCCGAGCAATTCGCTGAGCGGCGGCCCGGTCAGCTGCTAAGCGAATTCGATTTTGGCAACCAGCGAGTGCGCACCCACGTCGCCACCGTGGTCCATGACCGCTCTGACGGTCCGCTCGACGTTGCGAACATGACTGTGCGGGAACGCTGGCAGGACGACCCCTTCGGCATTGGCGCCGAGTACACCAAGGTACGCCCATGACCACAAAGATGGACGCTGGCGGCACCGGCGCCAACGACGAGGAGGGCACGCCAGTCTGGCTAAAGGATTTCCCCCACACCTCCGCTGGAGAAGAGGCAATTACCCGCCGCGCGTTCACCAGCTACGTCATTGCCGGCTCGGGGGTGTTTGCCGCATCCACCCTGGGCGCGGCGGTGTGGACCTCGCTTCGCGAGCTCGATCCTGGAACACCTACCCCAATCGTCGACATTGGCCAAGTTCCTGAGGGCAAAGCCTTTCTCTTCCGCTACCCGGGCCCCGACGATCCCGCAATCCTCATTCACCTAACCGGCGGGGAGCTGGTCGCCTATAGCCAGAGATGCACGCATCTCGGCTGCGTCGTTATTTACGAACCGGGTGAAACCGAGTTGGTGTGCCCATGCCACGAAGGGATCTTCGACCTCGCTACCGGCGACCCCATCGCCGGGCCTCCCGAACGGCCACTTCCTACCATCGCTCTCGAAGTCCGCGTGAACACAATCTGGGCGCTTGGGATACAAAGATGATCCCAACCGACACCCCGGACAGCAAGCGCAGCAGCGCCGTTTTTGTTTACGTCGTGTTGATCCTGGCATTGCAAGTGTTCCTGCTCGTCGTTGCCCTCGAAGCGTTCCAAGCCGATGAAGAAGCGCTGGCGTGGCCAGCCGCCGGGCTTTCGGTCGGCCTGTTTGCCACCTCCTTGGCCTTCGCCCGGTTGCTTCGCCGCGACTGATCCAGTCGCCCAGGACTAACCCAAATATCGGTACTGTTCCGCCGCTGGACTAGTTGGTGGGTCATTGAGCCCAGCACTGGTGCCCGCCTTGGGCGGCAGGCCTAGGGTCATCGTCCTGGCGCTGGATCTGTGGAGGATCTGGCGGCGGGTAACTACGGGAGTTCGTGCCCATGGGTGCAAGCTCTCGGGGCCGGGGTGGCCGGGCGCGGGCACCTCGGCCTCGAACCCCTGGTTTGAGAGTCGGCAATCACCACGTCGACTCATCGAGCGCCAAGGCGCCGCTCCACCTCTTCCCCCAAAGTCGAAACACCGACCATTTGGAGGTCGAACGATGAATGTCGCAGTTGTTGCAGGAAACGTAGCGGGCGAAGTGCACGTCCAAGTACAAGACGATGGAGCCACCGCCATTGTGTCATTTGATCTAAGAGTCGAGGCCAAGGGCGGCCCCAGCGCCGTTCCGGTTTCCTGGATTGGCCCTACCGGGAGAGCTCCTGATCTTGAAAAGGGGGCAACGGTCACAGCTATTGGATCTGTTCGCAAGAGGTTCTACCGACGGGGCGGGGCAACAGTTTCTCGAACCGACTTGTTGGCCGATCGGGTCATTGTGGGCCCTCCCGGCCGTTCCCGGGCCGCCAGGAAGAAGGCGGCTGACACCATGGTTGGCGGCTAGCCCAGCAGGTGCCGAAGGGGCTGGGTTGGCGTTCGGGGGACGTATGGTCTTGGAGTGAAGTCCTGGGCACTTGATCTTGATGGGGTTATCTGGACCGGAACGGAGGCCATCGCTGGCTCGGCCGACGCGGTTCGGCGGATCCGGTCAGCCGGGGCAAGCGTGGTGTTTGTCACCAACAACTCTTTTTCAACTCTTGGCGAACAGGAGCAGAAATTGGGCTCGTTTGGGATTGACGCTGCTGGCGCGGTGATCACCAGCGCCCAAGCTGGCGCTTCCCTGGTAGAGCCGGGTGAGCGAGTCTTTGTGCTGGGTGGCCCTGGCGTTCGTGAGGCGCTTGGCGAACGAGAAGCCGAAGTGGTTACCAGCGGAACTATCGACGTTGTAATCGTCGGGCTTGACTGGGATCTCAGTTATCCCAGGTTGAGCACTGCGGTCCAGGCGGTCCTGGCCGGGGCCAGGTTTATCGCAACCAACACTGACCCCACATATCCAACCGAGAAGGGCCTGGCCCCTGGGGCTGGCGCAATAGTGGCAGCAGTATCTGCTGCAACCGCACAGCAACCGATTGTGGCAGGCAAACCGCACGAGGCTCAGGCTCTCATGGTGAGGCGGGTCTTCGGCGAAGACGGGATCATGGTTGGCGACCGGCCAGACACCGACGGGCTGTTCGCCGCTGCTCTTGGCTATGACTTCGCCCTAGTGCTCAGCGGGGTGACTTCGTCTGACCACCTCCCGGTTGTTCCCCCTCCAGACCTCGTCGCCGCCAACCTGGCCGAATTGGTAACGACGTACTTCGCTTAGGCCGCCGTCAGGCGAACTGGAATGGAATAGTGGCGAAAACGCACCTAATCCATTCCAGTTCGGCTTTTGGATAGCTCCTCGGCCCTTTCGGGCCTCGTCTCTTCCCGAGTGTTTGTCGCTTCGCGCCAAAACTCGCGCCGAGTCAGTAACGCGTGGTCGCCTTCGGCGACCAGCCTTGAGCTGATGACCCGGATTGGCCGGAGGCCGGGAGGCGGGAGCCGACCCAATGTGATAGTTGTCACCGCGTGACGTTTTTCACAGTGCTAACTATTGCAAGCAGGCGGTCGCAACTGTATCGTTCAGGTCATGATTACTCAGCAGAACATCTCAAACCAAATCGATCAGCTTCGCAAGTTCGACTTCGTTGGCGAGTTCAAGAAACTCGATCTTCGCAACATGGATCTGGCCAACCTTGGTGAGACCTTTGACAAGATCGATCTTGACGCTCTGGACGTCTTCGAGGTCCGCAAGGCCATCGAAAAGCTTGATCTCCCCGACGTTGACTTCCCAAAGATCGACCTCCCGGTGAAAGACCTGTCCGAGGCCAAAGCTCAGCTAGTTGAAGTCCGCTCGGCATTCGAGGCCATCGTCAAGGGCCTTGTTGATGTCGCAACCGGATTCGCACCGGCGACTCGCCGCGACATCGAGCAGCTCGAGGCTCGGATCGCCTCTGCTGAGAAAGCGACCAAGGCTCCTGCCAAGAAGGCCGCCGCCAAGAAGGCTCCTGCGAAGCGGGCCGCGGCCAAGAAGGCTCCTGCGAAGCGGGCCGCGGCCAAGAAAGCCAGCTGACACTCACGGGCGCTTGGCTTGGGGCCGGGGATACGCCGAGGTATCACTCGGCTGTAGCGTGAGAGCCCATGGCCCGCCGGAGACTTGACACAGAAATCGTCAGGCGCGGCCTTTTGCCCAGTCAAGACGCAGCAAGAAAAGAGATCGAAGCTGGCAAGGTGATGGTGGGTGGAGCCCCAGCACCAAAGCCGGCTCGTCTCGTTTTACCGGGCGAAGACATCCAGATCCTCAATCCGCCCCAGTTTGTCAGCCGCGGTGGGCTCAAGCTCGCCGCCGCCTTGGATCATTTCGGAATCGATGCAACTGGCCTCACCGTCCTCGATGCCGGCTCGTCCACGGGCGGTTTCACTGATTGCCTGCTTCAGCGTGGGGCGGCCCGAGTAGTTGCGGTAGATGTTGGCACCAACCAGTTGCACGAACGCGTCCGCGCCGACGCGAGGGTTGATGTTCGCGAACAGACCGATGTCCGCCTGCTCACTCAATCCGCACTTGGCGGGCCCGTTGATCTAGTTGTTGGCGATCTCAGCTTCATCTCACTGACGCTGGTGCTTGCCAGCCTTATTGAGGTCTCACAATCTGGTGGCCCGATGCTGCTTTTGATCAAGCCCCAGTTCGAGGCAACGAAGCTGGAAGCAGACCGCGGCAGGGGAGTGATCACAGATCCCGCAATCTGGAGTCGCGTGATTTCTGAGGTGGAAGAAGCCGCACTGTCTCACGGCGCGGTAATGATGGGGGTAATGGACTCGCCGATCACGGGCAGCGCAGGCAACGTCGAGTTCGTTGCTCACTTCTGCTGTGCAACCAGCAAGGATCCAACATGACCGGCCGAATCGGCATTGTTCTGCACCATCACCGAAACGAGGTTGCTGGCCTGGCGCAGCGAGCGGTTGACTGGTGCCGGGCTTGCGAAGTCTCTGTTTCTTTGCCAAAGGCCGACGCCCAACTGGTTGGCCTTCCCGACCTGGCGGTGGACGACGAAGAGTTCGCTTCCGGAATTGATCTGCTGCTCAGCCTGGGCGGCGACGGCACGATGTTGCGGGCCGTCCAATTCGCGGCACCGAACAACGTGCCGATTCTGGGGGTCAACGTCGGACAGCTCGGCTACCTCACCGAAGTGCTGCCCGATCAGCTCGAGTCTGCCCTTGACTCCTGGAGAGATGGCCAACTTGTCGAAGAGCAGCGGATGCTGCTTGAAGTTGAGTTTGTTGGATCAGACCGCCCAAACGAGCTGGCGCTGAACGAGGTAGTTCTTGACCGAGCCGAAAGCGGCCACACCGTTGCCGTGGCGGCGGCCATTGGTGATGCCCATTTCACCACCTACCTAGCCGACGGCCTGATCGTCGCCACACCCACCGGCAGCACGGCCTACTCGCTTTCGGCTGGTGGCCCAATCGTCGAGCCCGACTTTGAATGTTTGGTTGTCACCCCGGTTGCCCCTCACATGGTCTTTGATCGGTCACTGGTTCTGAAGCCCTCAACCACCGTGAAGTTCACGGTGTCTGGCCATCGCAGCGGTGTTGTTGCCGTTGATGGCAGGCGCGTCACCGAGCTGCTGCCTGGCCAGACCATGATCTGTCGAGCCGCAACCAGACGGCTGCGGCTGCTCACCAAAGGTCAGCGGAACTTCCACGGGATTCTCAAGGAGAAGTTCGGGTTGAAGGATCGATGAAAGCTGTAGCTCCGAGAGTCGACCGTGCTGGTTGAGCTTGTAGTTACCGACCTTGGGGTCATCCACCGCATTTCGTTGTCGCTGCCCCCAGGAATGCTTGCCCTCACCGGCGAAACTGGCGCGGGCAAGACCCTGTTGGTTGACGCCATCGGTCTGCTTGTTGGCGGCCGCGCCGACCCGGGGATTGTCAGACCCGGGGCCGAAGAAGCAACCGTCGACGGACGATTCGAACTGGCTGGCGAGGAAGTTGTGCTTTCGCGTGTTGTTCCGGCGAAGGGACGGTCTCGTGCCTACATCAACGCGAGGCCCGTCCCGGCAGCAAGCCTGGCTGAAATCGGGGCTCGCCTGCTTGACTTGCACGGCCAACACTCCCATCAGTCACTGCTGGCCGTTGACGGACAACGCGCTGCTCTCGACACCTTCGGCGGAATCGACCTCGCCAGGCTCACCACAGCCAAGGCGGCGTTGTCCGAGCTAGACCGACAGCTCGCCGAACTTGGTGGCGACGAACGGGCCAGAACCAGGGAAATTGACGTGCTGAAGTATCAGGTCAGTGAGCTTGATGCGGCCGGTATCGAAGACCCCGATGAGGATGACCAGTTGCGAGAGCTTGAAGAGTTGCTGGGGAACGCCCTCGCCCACGAAGAGTCGGCGGGGGCAGCAATTGAGTTGCTCGTTGAGGAGGCGGGCGCCAGAGACAAGTTGGCCGCCTCCCTCAGCCAGTTAGAGGGGAGGCCGCCCTTTCACGGTGCGGCAACGAGGCTGCGAGATCTGTTGGCCGAGGTTGACGACCTGGCCGACACTGTCAGGTCGGTGGCTGGCACCATTGAGCAGAACCCCGAGAAGCTCTCGACGGTGCAAGATCGGCTTCATCAGTTGCAGCAGATGCGGCGCAAGTACGGAGACGACCTCGCCGCGGTCATTGAAGAGCATCGCGCTTTGGCCGACCGGCTCGCCGAGCTTGAAGATCACGACGCAAAGGCAGCCAGGATCGATTCCGAGCGAGCGGAAGCCATCGCCGAAATGGCCGAAGCCGAAGCTGAGGTGCTGGCCGCCAGGCGAGTGGCGGCGCCAGCCCTTGCCGGGGCAATCCAGGCCAGGTTGCCAGATCTGGCCATGGCCAAGGCATCGGTTGGAATTGAGGTTGGCGGTTCGGACGGGTCCCAGGTTGTGTTCCAGCTGGCAGCCAACCCTGGGTCGCCGCTACAGCCCTTGTCGAAAGTAGCATCAGGCGGCGAGCTGGCCCGAACCATGCTGGCGCTCCGTAGCGTTCTGTCCGAGGCGCCCCCCATCTTGGTGTTCGACGAAGTCGACGCGGGCATTGGCGGCCAGGCTGGTTTTGCGGTTGGCCGCTCGTTAAGCGACCTCGGGGATCGACATCAGGTGCTGGTTGTCACCCATCTGCCCCAGGTGGCAGCGTTCGCCGATGCTCATTTGGCGGTTGAAAAGGTTCAGGAAGACGCCCAGACTGTTTCTGAAATCCGGCTGCTGAACTCAAAGGAAAGGGTGACCGAGCTGGCAAGGATGCTTTCCGGTCAGCCAGACTCAAAAACAGCGAGGAAGCACGCCCGTGAACTGGTGGCCGAGGCTGCCAGCCAGAAACGTTCGGATCCGAAACGATGAGCGCTCAACGCTTGAAGTCAGCGGCAACCAGTGAGACCACCTCGTGCACCAACTCCACCCCGTTGGCCAGAATCAACGGTTGCTCTTCTTTAAGCCTCAAACCAACCACGCCGACCAATGATTCGTCCAGCTTCAATCTGGGTCTGGCAGACAGGATCCGGTAGAGCCGCTTCGCCACCGCTTCGGGGTCGCTGTAATCTGTCGGCAAACCACGGCGCTGAACTTCGGCCAGATGGGCCACCCAACTTGACCGGCGGGAAGAGTCCACAAGGCCGCCAAGGTGGTCTTCAAGTACCGAGATCTGGTCGAAGGCAGACCTCACGGCCTGGCTGATTTCGTCCCGGCTCAGCAGCTCACCGTCTATCAATAGCTCCGGACCAACATGGGCCACGGCTCTTGCTGGCCCTCGCGGCACCCCATCAGTTGCCAGAGTCTCCCGCAGCCTTCTCATTGATTCGGTGAAATGACGATGACGGTGGAATGCCTCATCGGTTCGGTGGTGAACCTCGATGCCCCGCCGAACATCCTCGTTGGCCGTGCTCCCCAGCAGCCGAAACCGACCAATGGCGGCAACGTCGGGAAGGGCTGCCCCAAGCATAAGCGCCGGGTTTG
>QIKW01000232.1 GCA_003231975.1 Acidimicrobiia bacterium | reverse complement strand
ATGTCGGCTGAACCTCGGGACAAGGAATCGGCCTCCTGAGCAACCTGTTCAAAGGTAATGTCCTGGGCGTACTGACTGCCCCGCAACAGCTCGGCGAATGCACCAACCGTTACCGCCAGCCGGAAGTCTTCTGTGGTGTCGCTCCATCTGTCTTCAAGGATCGCCCCAGATATCTCAAGCCGGTTCTCGATTACCTCGCCAGACTCAGGGTCTTCCCACCGAAGAGCAGCCGTTCCCAACCGATCCCTGGAGCCAGCGTCGTCCCACAGTTCCAGTTCGTACAGGGCCGTTACCTGGTGGCCCGCCCCCAACTCGCCAGCGTCCACCGCGTCGTTGCGGAAGTCGTCGTCAAGCACGGCCCGGTTCTCAAAGCCCAGCAGGCGGTAGGAGCGAACGATGTCTTCGTCGAACTCAACCTGAATCTTGGCATCTAGGGCAACGGTCAGAAGCGTTGAGACCAAGTCTTCGCTGAACAGCTTTTCGGCCTCGGCCGGAGCGTTGACGTATGCGTAAAAGCCGTCTCCGTCGTCGGCCAACGTTTCCATGACGACATCGTTGAAGTTGCCCATGCCAACCCCGATGGTCACCAGCTGAATGCCTTCGTCTGCGTCGTCACGAATCAGTTCCACCAGGCCATCCGGGTCGGTGAGGCCAACGTTCGCCACTCCGTCAGAGGCCAGAATTACCCGGTTGATGCCGTCCCTCAGGAAGCCCTCATTTGCCATGTCGTAGCCAGCCCGCAGCCCGGCCTCAAGATTGGTCGAGCCGTTCGGCCTCAGCGAATCGATCGCGTCCAGGATGGTGTCGCGGTCCCTCACCGAGGTTGGATGAAGAACAACGTCGGCGCCATCGCTGTAGGTCACGATGGCGACAGAGTCGTTGCGGTCGAGCTCTTCAACCAGCACTGTCAGTGAACTCTTAACCAGGCCAAGCCGGTCGTCTCGGTCCATCGAGCCCGAAGTGTCGATAACGAAGGTAAGCGATGCGTCGGGGCGGTCTCGGTTGTTTACCTCTTCGGCTTGTACACCAAGCCGGAGGATGATGTTGTTGTCGTCAAATGGCGACGGGCCAGCCTCGGCCAGAATTGTGAGCCCATCCCTGGGCGCCGCGTAGTCGTAGTCAAAGGAGTTCACAAACTCCTCAACCCGTACCGATTCGGTGGGCGGCACCACTCCTTCACTGAGCCATTGGCGGGCGATGCTGTAGCTGGCGGTGTCTACATCCAGGGCAAAGGTGGAGAGCGGGTCTCGATCTGTGTCGACAAAGGAGCGAACCCCGTAGTCCTGGAACGTGTTGCCGTTCTCTCGTGCCAACTCGGCGTCTGCGTCTTCGCCAGAAGCATCAGCTCGGGTTCCCCCGTCTTCCACGAAGAAGCCGTCGGGCGAAGTTGTAGACGGGGCAGCCGAGGCCAGACCAGAAGCATCGTCGGCCTGTACCTCTTCCTCCATCGCTTCTTCTTCCATTGCTTCTTCTGCCTGAGCAGGAGCAGTAGACGCAACGGTCGTATCGGTCTGGCTATCGTCGCCCTCCTCACCTCCAGGTTCGCCAAAAAGCCCGCCCTCGGCGTCAGAATCGGGGCGTCCCTCATCCCGCTGGGACGTTGTGAACGCCTCTTCTGCGTCGGTTGCCTCCGAATCGTCTCCGCCAGTGCTGCACGCAGCAGCAATCATGATTGTCGCCATCAGCAACACGGTTAGCTGTCTCTTCGATGTTTGCACCATGTTCGGCTCTGGCGATGCAGGGCTGGCTCTGGTTCCCGGCTTCTTCAATTCGTAATATTTGCCCCGCTGGGGTGGCGAACCGATTTGGCCAGACCACAATGCGTCGCATGGGAATATTTGACAAAGCCAAAGACCTCGCCGGGAACAAGGACGAACTCCTTGACAAGGCCAAGGACGCCGTTACCGACCACGGAGACAAGCTGCCAGGAGGTCTTGGAGACAAGGCCGAGGACGCCCTCGACAAAGCAGAGGATCTGGCCGACAAAATCCCCGGCCAAGACTGACCTTTGGGCCACCGCCCAATTCAGTTTAAATCTCCAGAGCGGCTAGCCGACCGAGCCTTCCATCTGAAGCTCGATTAGGCGGCTCCACTCAACCGCGTACTCCATTGGGAGGGTGCGGGTAACCGGCTCGATGAAGCCGTTAACAACCATGCCTATGGCCTGCTCTTCAGACAAGCCTCGGCTCATCAGATAGAAGAGCTGCTCGTCTGCCACCTTTGAAACGGTTGCCTCATGGCCAATTTGGGCATCTTCGGAACCGATTTCCATGTAGGGATAGGTGTCGCTGATCGACTGATCGTCGAGGATCAGTGCATCGCACTGCACGTGGCTCTTGCAGCCGTAGGCCCCGTCTTCAACCCGGACCAAGCCTCGGTAGCTAGAGCGGCCCCCATCCTTTGAGATCGACTTGGAGACAATTTTCGAAGTTGTCTCGGGCGCCGCGTGCACCATCTTGGCGCCCGTGTCTTGATGCTGGCCCCGGCCCGCGTAAGCAACAGACAACACCTCGCCGGTTGCCTTTGGCCCAGCCAGCCAGATGGCCGGATACTTCATTGTGAGGCGGCTGCCGATGTTGCCGTCGATCCATTCCATGTGACCCTCGGCCTCGACGTAGGCCCGTTTGGTGACAAGGTTGAATACGTTCGACGACCAGTTCTGAATGGTTGTGTACGTGACGTGGGCGTTCGGCTTGACAACAATCTCAACCACGGCCGAATGCAACGAGTCTGAGGTGTACACCGGCGCCGAGCAGCCCTCGATGTAGTGAACCTTCGATCCTTCGTCGGCGATAATCAGCGTTCGCTCGAACTGGCCCATGTTCTCGGCGTTGATGCGGAAGTAGGCCTGAAGCGGCATGTCAACCTCAACCCCGGGAGGCACATAGATGAATGAGCCACCCGACCAAACCGATGAGTTGAGGGCCGAAAACTTGTTGTCGTTCGACGGGATTATCTTGGAGAAGTACTCCTTGACGAGCTGGGGATACTCACGAAGGGCGGTGTCCATGTCGGTGAACAGGACGCCTTGAGCTTCGAGGTCGTCCCGGTTGCGGTGAAACACAACCTCGGATTCGTACTGCGCGGTGACACCAGCCAGATACTTCCGCTCGGCCTCGGGGATCCCGAGCTTTTCGTAGGTGTCCTTGATTGCGTCTGGCAGGTCTTCCCACTTGTCGACCTGGCCTTCGGTTGGCTTGATGTAGTAGAAGATGTCGTCGAAGTAGATCTCGGAGAGGTCTCCTCCCCAGTTCGGCAGCGGCTTACTCAGGAACTGGCGGTAGGACTTCAGGCGGAAGTCCAGCATCCAGTCTGGCTCGCCCTTCATCCAGCTCATCTCGCGCAGCATGTCTTCTGTTAGGCCCTTCTTGGGCTTGAAGACATAGTCTTCTTCGTCGCTCCAGCCGAGTTTGTACCGGCCAAGATCCAGATCTGTGACAGCCATGGAAGTACCTCCTAGGAATTTCTCCTACGCAGATAGTAACAAACCTTCCGGCCACTCCGGCTCAATCGATTCGCCGAAGTTCCTTCTTGAAGTGCTGTGCCTTCTGGACATAGGCCGCAACCCCCTCTTCGATCATCCCAGGTGGCACTGCGCCGAGGCGAATTTTGGCTGGAACTCCCAGTGCCACAGCACCGCTTGGAACTTCGGTGTCGTTGTTAACCACTGCGTTGGCGCCGACAAAACCCCCCGAGCGCACGACCACCCGATGCAGCACAATTGCTCCGTTGCCAACAAACGACCCGTTCTCAAGGGTGCAGGCCTCGAGGTGCACAATGTGGCCAACAAGGCAGTCGTCGCCAACAACGGTTGGGTCTTCAAGGGTGGTGTGAATTACAGAGCAGTCCTGGATCGAGGTGCGCTCCCCTATTGAGATGGAGCCACCGTCGCCTCGAAGAACCGCACACGGCCAGATTGAAGATCCGGCTCCGATGGTTACATCTCCAATGATCACAGCCTCGGGGTGCACAAACGCATCCGGGTGGATGGACGGGGTCAGATCTCCAAGGGCATAGATGGGCATTCGCCGAAACTAGCCGATGCCAACCGCTCTGAGGTCAAGCACCAGGGCCGAAACGGAAAGAACAATGAGCAACGCCAGGGTGAGGTAGGCCAGCGGCTCTAGCCGTTTCACGTCGAGGCGAAGTGAGCGGTTTCGCATGCCCTTCTGGCCAAGCCACTCTGAAACGGTGACCATGGCGTGGGCTCCGTCGAGGGGTGGGAGCGGCAGCAGGTTGACTCCGCCGATTGCCGCCGAAAGGATGCCGAACCACTGCAACGAACCAACCCATCCGCCGGCAACGACCTCGCCGGTTTGCTGCGCCTGGGCCAGCGGCGACATGAAACGAACTGGTGGCTCGGCCCCGCTGCTTCCAAACACGGCGCCTGCGTAAGACCCGAGGTTGGTTACCCAAGTCCACAGGGCGACGCCGGTGGCTTCGATCACAAACCAGAGGTCGTCGAGACCAGCCAGCAGCGCTTGGCCTGCCGATTCCCCCTGTAGCGACCGGGCTATGGCGAAGGCAGCAACCGCCATTACAAGGTTCACGAAAGGGCCGGCCAGGATGGTGGCCAGCCGACCAAGGTGGGACGCAGCCCGGTAGCTGTGGCGCTCTTCAAAGTCAGCTGGCAGAACCGACGACGGGGTCATCCCCCAAAGCTTGACGTAGCCGCCGAGGAAGAGGGCCCTGATCCCGTAGCGGCAGCCGTTGTGGTTGAAGGCAACAATCTGGGGCCCAAAACCCCAGCAGAATTCTGTTGGTCTCATTCCGGCCTTGCGGGCAACAACGAGGTGGCCTGCTTCGTGGCACAGCACGATGATGCCAATGAACAACAGCAGCCACAGCCCGCTTGGCGCATACCGCCAGAGTGCAGCCACCGAGGCCAGGGCGGCCAGGCCCCAGAACGGCTGAAACTCTATGCGAGTGGAAGGCTCGATTTCGGACTTGTCGGAAACAGCGATCACGAGAGACAGCACACCACAACGAGGATGAACTCACATGGGCAACTTGAGCATCCGGGAGTCTTTACTCACCCCGCTTGACGCACAATCCTACACGGCAAAGTCGGATCCAGAGCGCAGGGTGAGCCCCTCTGCTGCCGCGATGACCTCGACCTCAGGGCCAGCAAGAGATTGAGCCCATTGCTGGGCCTCTGCAACCCATTGATCGTCGTGGCCGGGGTCGTGATGAAACAACACCAGGCGCTTCACGTTGGCCGCTTTGGCCACCGCAACTGCGTAGTCAACTGTTGAGTGGCCCCAGTCGAATTTGGCCTTGAATTCCTCGGCGCTGTATTGGGCATCGTGGATCAGCACATCAACATCACGACACAGATCAACCACATCTAGTGGAACGTTCAGCGAACCGTCAAGGGGCTGCTGATGGTCGCTGATGTAGGCCAAGGAACCAGTGCCGTTTTGGATCCGATAGCCGTTGGTTCGGCCAACGTGACGAACCGGGGCGACCGACACTGTTGCCGGGCCAAGTCGCAACGGGCCGCTTTGAGTCTCGACGAAGTCGACGACGCCAGGCAGCAACTCGAGGTGGACTGGAAAGAGCGGCGGCGCCACAAAGGACTTGACCGTTTCCTCTAGCGGCAGGCCTTCCTGTGGAGGGCCGACGATTGTGAGCTTGGCCCCGTCCTGAAGAAGCGGCACAAAGAACGGCAGGCCCTGCACGTGATCCCAGTGAACGTGAGTGAGAAGGGCGGTGCCCACAAATGGTTGGCTGCCCAACTCTTTCGTGAGCCGCTCGCCGAGGTAACGCAAACCGGTGCCGAGGTCCAACACAATTGGCGAGCCGCCACCGACGCCTACGTACACACAGGACGTGTTGCCCCCGAAGCCACTGGTGGCATCACAGGAACAAGGCGTAGACCCTCGCACCCCATAAAAAGTAATATCAAGCATCGCAAAGGGCTCCCCAGCTTGCGGCTAAGCAACGAACTTACACAGAACAGTTGGCCTCCGGAAGCGGATGTGAATAAGGTCTCAAAATGACCTCGGTCCTCCCGAACGGGATAATTGCCGTTGTGAAGCGTGATTGCGCCACCTGTGAGCTGGTGGCCCCGGTGCTCGCCGAACTTGAGAATGCAGGCGCGGATCTCACCGTCTACAGCCAGGACGACCCAGGATTTCCAGCAACGGTGAAGGCCGTGCGGGATGACACAAACCTCGAGTTCTCCTGGCATAACGACGTTGAAACGGTTCCAACTCTGATCAAGGTGAAGAACGGCGTCGAGGTCGAACGAATCGTTGGCTGGTCAAGAGATCAGTGGCGAACTTTCAGCGCCGTCAACTCCCTTGGCAGCGGCCTTCCTGAGTTTCGGCCGGGCTGCGGTTCACTCTCGGTTGATCCAAACCTCACAGACGAACTGGCGGTTCGGTTCCAGGGCTCCACTTTGCGAAGCCGCCGGATCCAGCTTGCTGAACTGGAAGACGAGATCGAGGCTGGCTTCGACCGGGGCTGGAGCGACGGGCTTCCAGTGGTGCCGCCAACCGAAGCCAGGGTGCTGGCAATGCTTGGGGGTACCACTAGCGAACCCGACGAAATCGTGGCAACAGTGCCGCCCGATCTTAACGAAGTGACCGTGGAACAGGTGGCTGTCAACGCGGTGATGGCAGGTTGCAAGCCCGAGTATCTGCCTGTGGTGCTGGCCGCAGTTGAAGCCGCCTGCTCTGAGGATTTCAACATGCACGGGCTGCTGGCAACCACCTACTTTTCGGGGCCCATCATCGTGGTGAACGGCCCCATTGCGGCCCAGATCGGAATGAACAGCGGCACCAACGCCCTCGGCCAGGGCAACCGAGCGAACCTCACGATCGGCCGAGCCCTCCAGTTGGTTGTTCGGAACCTTGGCGGCGGGCGCCCCGGCGGGGTTGACATGGCTCTGCTTGGGGCCCCAAGCAAGCTGGGCCTCGCGTTCGCCGAACGTGAGGATGCCTCACCATTTGCCCCGCTGGCCACAGAGTTCGGGATTCCCACCGGAACCAACGCGGTAACCCTCTTTGCCGGGCATGGGCCAACAGGAATCATCGATCAGTTGTCTAGGAATCCAGAGTCCCTGGTTCGAAGCTACGCCAGGGCGCTTCTCAACGACGGCCACTCCAAGCTGGTGATCGCATTCGACGCCATGCTGATCGTTGGCCCCGAACACGGCCGAATTCTGGCCGAGGCCGGCTGGAACAAAGACCGCCTCAGATCCGAACTCGAAACCCTGATGCTTCGCAAAGCCGACGATTTGCTGCGAGGGGTTGACGGGATCGACGAGGGCTTGCCGGAAGCGTTCGCTGGAGCCGACCTGCCGAAGTTCCGGCCTGGCGGCCTCCAGATAGTTCACGCCGGCGGCGAGGCCGGGCTGTTCTCTGCCATCATGGGTGGCTGGGTTGGTGGCCCGAAGGGCAGCATTCCGGTGGCACGAGAGATTCTTACCTAGGGAGATGATCAAATGACCGTCCTGCTTGATCCAACCGCTGGCAAAACAGCTTCGGCAATCGAAACCGTTCCCCGCCCGGCTTCGCTTGACGGGTTAACCGTTGGGCTGCTCGACATTTCAAAGCCACGGGGTGACAAGTTCCTCGATCGGCTGGAACAGCAACTCACCAAGCAAGGGGCCGTTGTTGCCCGCTTCACCAAACCAACGTTTTCAAAGCCTGCACCGGTTGATCTGCGACACGAAATAGCCAGCCAGTGCGATGCAGTGATCGAAGCACTGGCCGATTGAGGCAGTTGCACGTCGTGCAGTGTGCACGACATCACCGACCTCGAGCGCCGCGGTGTACCCGGGGTGTTCGTGGCAAGTGCGGTGTTCGACGAAGCGGCAGCCATCCAGGGCGAGGCGCTTGGATTCCACCCAGCTGCGCTATTCGTCGAACATCCCATCCAGGATCGGACCGACGAGGAGATGGCTGCTATCGCCGACGGGGCAGTGTCTGCCCTGGTACAGAAACTGACCGCCTCTTAGCCCTCGGGATCTGACCAGATTGATTCGTCATACGGGCGTTTGCGGGCCGGAGCGCCAGCTTTCTTCCAGACCAGAACCTTGCGTTTGAAGTAGCAGACTTCCTCGCCCCGCTGGTTCAAGCCCTTGGTCTCGACTTCAACGATCCCGCGGTCTCCCTTGGAAGTCTCACGTTTGGCCAACACTCTGGTTTCGGCATAGATGGTGTCGCCGTGAAACGTTGGCTTGGAGTGCCGAAGTGTTTCGATCTCGAGGTTGGCGATTGCCGCCCCGGAAACATCAGCAACGCTCATGCCGAGCACCAGCGAGTAAACCAGGTTTCCAACAACCACGTTCTTCTTGTGAACTGTCTCGTTCTCGGCGAACCAGGTGTTGGTGTGAAGCGGATGATGGTTCATAGTGATCATGCAGAACAGGTGATCGTCGGCCTCGGTGATGGTTTTGCCGGGCCAGTGTTTGTAAATGTCGCCAACCTCGAAGTCCTCGAGGTAACGGCCAAAAGGGCGTTCATGGGAAGTCATTGGCTGGAGCGTAGGTTGACAAAGTTCATGCTGCTGACCGGCCAGTCAATGCCAAACATCGAGTTCATCGATCACAACGGGGATCAATGGCGGATTGCCGACGCAAAAGGCACTCCCCTGCTTCTGATCTTGCATCGCCATTTGGCTTGACTGCCGTGCAAGGCTCATGTCGACGCCGTGCGCGCCAGACGAGAAGAGTTCAAGGACATCCAGATCGTGATTGTGACGTTCGCCGACAGCCGCTTGCTGCGTGGCTACCAGAAACGATTCGCAAGCAGCTTCAGGGTGGTTAGCGACCCGAATCGGGTGCTGTATGCAGCCCTGGGCTTCGGGAGGGGTTCTGTGTGGCGGGTGTGGGGTGCGCGTGCGGCCTGGCGCTATGTGCAGTTGCTGCGAGCTGGCCACCGGCTTGAGAAGACCTCCCAGGACACTTTGCAACTTGGCGGTAACGCCCTGATTGACCAGAACGGCAAGCTCGCCTGGCGTTATGCCGGGGCGGGGCCCGACGATCGCCCGTCAATTGAGCAAATACTGGCCTCCATCGCAAATCTCCCCTGACTCAGGTTTTCTCTAAGCCCCAACGGTCACCTAACCTCGGGGGATGCAAGAGCTTCAAGACGCAGCGTCCGCAATTGAGCTGGCCGATGGCCTGATCAAAGGAGCGGTCAGCCTGTTGGCTGAAACCAGCTCTGTGGATGCCAGCCAGGTTCTGGCCTACGACATCGCCCACGCCGCCGCCGCGGTGGAAACGTCCAGAGCAATGCTGGATTACGGCAACCGGGGCGAAATCGAGATGAAGCTCACTTGTGTGTTCGTTGCCGACACCATCGCCGAGCTTGGAGCCAAAACATGGGGCCGCGAGGCAATCTGGGCCTGCAACCCCGACTCGCTGGACGGTGCCCGAGACTTCGTCGCACGGTGGCGCAATCCAGAGCGATTGGCCGAAATGGCCTTCGAAGACGGCCCCAGACATCTGGATCAAGAGTTCGAGTTGGTTCAGGACACCTTCCGCCGTTTCGCCGAAGAACAGATCAAGCCCCATGCCGAGCACATTCATCGCACCAACAGTGACATTCCGGAGCAAATCATCAGTGGCCTGGCCGAGATTGGTGTGTTTGGGCTTTCCATCCCTGAAGAGTTCGGGGGTTTCGCAGGCGGCGGCGAGTCTGACTATTACGGCATGGTCATAGCAACCGAGGAACTAAGCCGAGCCTCGCTTTGCGCCGGTGGCTCACTGATCACCAGGCCCGAAATTCTGGCCCGCGCGCTTGAAGCAGGTGGAACCGAGGAACAGAAGCAAACTTGGCTGCCTCGTTTGGCCTCTGGCGAGATCATGAACGCGGTGGCGGTGACCGAGCCCGACTATGGCTCCGATGTGGCAGGGGTGAAGGTAACCGCAACCAAGGCCTCGTTGGCCGACGGCCAGGAAGGTTGGGTCATCAACGGGGTAAAGACCTGGTGCACCTTCGCGGCAAGAGCCGACGTGCTGATGCTTTTGGCCAGAACCGACCCAGACAAGTCTTTGGGCCATAGGGGCCTCTCGATCTTCATCGTTCCCAAGGAGCAGGGCGATGCTCATGGCTTCACGTTGACCCAGCCGGGCGGGGGCACTCTTGAGGCCCGCCCGATCGACACCGTTGGCTATAGGGGCATGCATTCGTACGAATTGGCCTTCGACAGCTGGTTTGTTCCTGCTGAGAACCTCATCGGCGGGGCCGACGGCGAGGGCAGGGGCTTCTATTTCCAAATGGCGGGCTTCGAAAACGGCAGGCTGCAAACCGCAGCCAGGGCGGTTGGGGTGATGCAGGCTGCATACGAAGCAGCGAAAGACTACGCCGAGAACCGGGTGGTGTTCGGCGCTCCCATTGGCGACTACCAGCTAACCAGAGCCAAGCTAACCAGGATGGCAGCAATCATCCAGGCGGCCCGCCAGTTCGCCTACTCGGTTGGCAGGCAGATGGCCAAGGGGGAAGGCAAAATGGAGGCCACCCTGATCAAGGCGTATGTGTGCAAGGCGGCCGAATGGGTGACCCGCGAGGCATTGCAGATCCACGGCGGAATGGGCTACGCCGAAGAGTACGACGTGAGCCGATACTGGGTTGATGCCAGGGTGCTCAGCATTTTCGAGGGGGCAGACGAAACTCTGTGCCTGAAAGTGATAGCCCGCTCAATGGTGAACGCCGAAACCAAGCGCTGATCTGGAACTGGCATGGAATAGTGGCGAAAACGGACCTAATCCATGCCAGTTCCAGCTGATCGCGTTACGCGTCAAGCGTCAAGCGTTGCCGACGGCGTCGGCACGCCGCGAGCAGCCAGACGGATGGCCCGGAGGCCGCTCAGCGACAGCGGAGCCAATATGGCGACAGCGGAGCCAATATGAAACCCGTTTCGCGTTGCCGACGGCGTCGGCACGCAGTGCACTAACGACCCAGATGGGCGAAGCCGCTCCGCGACAGCGGAGCCAATATGAAACCCGTTTCGCGTTGCCGACGGCGTCGGCACGCCGCGAGCAGGCAAGACGGATGGGCGAAGCCGCTCCGCGACAGCGGAGCCAATCAGCAGAGTTCTGGCAGCATTGGGCAGTCCAAGGGCGGGCCGAATGACTTGGAGAACAGCTGAGTGCCGACAATCTCATAAGGGCCAACGTAGGCAGGGAGTTGGCGGTCGATCGTTCTTTCGACGATCTTGTTGAAGTATTGCTGGGGCAGCCTCCGTCCTACCGCGGCGACCAGCCAACATGGGACTGTGCAAACCGAGGCAACAGCTGCGAGGGAGAGCCCGCCGAGACCGGTTAACGCCAACTGGTCGTCAACGGCTCCTGGCTCGACAATTACCACGCCTGCGGCCTCGACCGCGCCAGCCAGGTGGGCGGCCTCAACGACCACGGCCTCAACGTTCTGGCGATGGAGTTGGCGCACCACGTCGTACCCGGTGCCCTCAGCATCAAGAACTAACACGTTCACGTCGGGTCTGGTTCCAAGAGCCTTTAAGACAGTTTCTGGCCAGCCGGAAATCAGGACTGTTTCCTCGGTCGGTATTGCGTCGGCCAAGACCTCCCAGGTTCGATCGGCCTGAATCTCAGACTCAATTTTTTCAAACCCGGCACGCGTGTCGGAGGCGGCCAGAAGGTGGCTACACATCCACCAAAGCGGACCAACACCGGGCTGGCTGGTAAGAAGGCTCTTTGTTCCTACCAGCAGCGCCTGCGGCTCGTTCTGGAAGACGTTCAGGGCGCTAGCGGCCTCGCGAACTAGCAAAATTGGGTCTGGTCCTGAGGCCCTGGCTACGAACCGCAACTGCTCAATTGGATGCATAATCACAGATTAACCGGCGAAGTTGGTGCTCTGAAGTTCGGAGCGGGCTCTGGGTGCGCTAGTCTCGCCCGCCGTGGCTGATGTATCCAGCGACCTCATCCTCGACTCGGTTCGAGGTGAGGGCTACCCCCTCCGAGATTGGCTGACGTCGTTCCCATTGCTGATGGTGGGTCTCGACCCGTTTACCCATGAAAGTGCCTGGGTCTTGGAAACAGCGGGCCGGATTCTTCGTCACTACCAGCCTGCCGATATTCGGGTGGCCTGGCTTGTCACCGCCGATGACGAAGACTGCAAACGGTTCCTTGGCCCTTGGGAAGAGGAATTTCTGACGTTTTCTGACCCGCAGCGCACCGCAGTTGCTGGTTTTGGTCTTTCCCGGCTTCCCGCCCTGATTCACGTCAGGTCCGACGGTTTTGTGGAAACGGCCGATGGTTGGGACCCAGCGGCCTGGCGCCAGATTGCCTCAACGCTTGCCGACATCCTGGCCTGGAGTCGGCCCATGATTCCCAGCCCTGGGGATCCGGTGCCATATGCGGGCACCGACGCCAGCGGCTGAGTCGCTAGGCGAAACTCCCCAGGATGACCAGTTAAGTTTCGCCGGTGGTCTACCGTTGCATTCGGAGTCGCTCAACGGCGAGCGGCATCGAAGGAGAATTTTCTCATGCAGACCCCCACTGACCTGGCCCGCCTGATGGGCCGGTACTCCATGGTTCAAACCACCTCTGGAGAAGTTGGAGGCACCATCGTGGCCGCAGGCGTTAACGGCGTTTCACTTGCGGTTGGCAGCGAGGTCCGCAACTTTGCTCCCGGCGAAATTCTCGACATTCAGCCACGGGTGTAAGGAGCAAGGCCCTCTGGGTCGAGCACCTCGATTCGGCCTCGCCCGGTGTGCACCAGGCCCTTATTGCGGAACTCGGTGAGTACCCGAGCGGTACCCTCGCGGGTGGCGCCCACCCAGTCAGCCAGCTCTTTCTGGGTCATTCGCAGCTCGCTGCTGCCAGTTTCGCGAACCAGGGCCCGAAGCCGCCATGCCACCCGGGCCGATAGTTCATGAGATCGCAAAGCGTGCTGATCCCCCAGGTCTCGCAATCGGCGGGCCAGCACGGTTAGCAACTCAAATGCCAGCTCCGGATGGCGGCCGAGCAGCTGACGGAATCGGTCAGCGGTGATGATCCAGGCCACAACCTCGCCCTTTGCAACCATCGAGGCCGACCGGGAATGGCCATCGAGCACTGCCATCTCACCAACTAGCTCACCTCGCGTTCGTAGCCCAACAACCACCTGACTGCCATCCGGGGCTCCAACCGTGATACGAATTTCGCCTCGCTCCAAAGCAAACAAGGTTCGACCGGGAGCCCCCTGACTTACGATCAGGTGACCATCGGGATACTGGACGCGTCTCCCCAACGCGTACACCGAATCCCATTCCGTGTTTGTTAAGAGGCGCTCATTCACTCGGAGTTGATTGTTTCACACCTAGTAACATCTGCGACAATGTCGACGCCTTTCCCCCCGCCGCAGCTAATGCTGGAGCGGACCGCCGACCCCTTAGTTTCCATCGTGGTTCCCGTTTTCAACGAAGAGGGAGCGGTTGGAAAGTTCGTGTCAACCATGAGCGACGTGGTTAGAGAGGCAGGGGTCAGAGCCGAGTTTGTGTTTGCCAACGATGGCAGCACCGACAACACCTTGGTCGATCTATTTGACCTCCAAGCCTCCGATCCGAGAGTCCGCATCGTCAACCTCTCCAGGAACTTCGGAAAGGAAGCGGCGCTCACCGCTGGGCTGGCCGAGAGCCGAGGCCATGTGGTCGTGCCAATAGATGTTGACCTTCAGGATCCGCCTCAGTTGCTGATCCCGTTTCTAGAAAAGTGGCGAGCAGGCTACGACGTTGTCTACGGCGTCAGGAAAGGGCGAGACACCGACGGATTCGTGAAACGGATCACGGCCAATACGTTCTACCGAATCTTCAATGCCCTGTCGCCAACGCCAATACCTGAAAACGTCGGAGACTTCCGGCTGATCGACAGGCGTGTGGTAGACGCAATCCTTTCGATGGGCGAACGAAACCGCTTCATGAAGGGGCTGTTCGCCTGGGTTGGGTATCCGTCAATCGGGGTCGAATTCGAACGGCCCGAGCGCGCCGATGGCCAGTCGAAGTGGACCCTCTGGCGGCTTTGGAACTTCGCCCTGGACGGAATCACCAGCTTTTCAACCGCTCCGCTGAGAATCTGGACCTACATCGGGATCACGCTGGCTGGTGCGTGTTCGATTTATGCGTTCGTCATCCTCACCCTGGCAATCACGGGCCGCATCGACGATGCCCCCGGTTTTGCCTCTCAATTGCTTGTGATCCTGTTCCTGGGGGCCGTGCAACTGATTGCTCTTGGCTTGATTGGCGAATACCTGGCTCGGGTGCTCACCGAAACCAAGCAGCGCCCCGTCTACATCCTCGAGGGCGTTTACGATGCGCCAGACAACCAGGCACCTTAAGGAACCGCGTGGACCTCAAAGAGGAAGAGATACTGGGAGATCAGATCGGGGAACACTGGTATTACAAGTCCAAGAGCGCTGCCATGTTGAAGGCGCTGGGGGCCGTTCAGGCCAGAACCGCTATAGACGTCGGGTCGGGATCCGGGTTTTTCGCCAGGGAACTGCTTAAGCGCACTTCGGTTGTCAGCATCGACTGCGTCGACACTTCATACCCCGCAGATCTTGACGAACCGCCAACCGCTGAGGGCAAGCAGCTTCGGTTGAGGCAGTCTTTGGACGATGCAGCCGAGGGAGTCGATTTGGCTGTGCTGATGGATGTGCTGGAACACGTTGACGACGACGAGGCCCTGCTTAGGGCTGCCGCAGAGCGGGTTCGGCCAGGCGGCTCGGTGTTTGTAACTGTGCCTGCGTTCCAATGGCTCTGGAGGGGCCACGACGAGTTCCTCGGCCACAAACGCCGGTACACGCTTCCAGAAGTTGAAGCCCTGGTTCGCCAGGCCGGCCTTGTGGTTGTCAGCGGCCACTACTTTTTTGGGCTTGTCTTGCCAGCGGCGGCAGCCCAACGGAGTTTTGACAAACTCAAAGGCACGCCTCCGGGATCGAAACTTGCCGTCTACCCACCAGCGGTGAACCGTGCGCTTGGCGCGCTGGCCAAGATGGAAGTGCCGCTCCAGCACCTGAACCGGGTGGCCGGGCTTAGCGTTTTTGTTCGAGCCAGTCGCAGGTGAGTTCGCGCAAATTGCTACTTCAGCGGTTCGTTCGATTCGCGGGGGTGGGCCTGGCGGCGACGGCGGTTCACGCCGCGATCGCATGGCTTTTGCTGGCCCCGGTTGGGCCATACCTGGCCAATGCCGCTGGCTTCCTGGTGGCCTTGGCAATCACATACGCAGGCAACTACTTCTACACGTTCCGCTCAACGGCTGACCACAAGGAGACGGTGATCCGGTTCCTGGTTGTGTCGGCTGCCACCATTGCCGTGAGCCAGTGGGTCTTGGTTGGATTTGCGATGATGGGAGCCAACCAGCGGGCTGCCTTGCTCTTGGCGGTTGGAGTGATTCCCGTCCTTCGTTTCAGCGCCTTGGCCGGCCAAGTTTTCCTGGATCAGCCCTCAGAGCAGTCTCTTGGCCAGTGGCTCCTGAACGTTGCTGTTTGGTTTGGCGCGGCCGCTATGGGCTTGGCCGCCCTTGTTGCGTTCGCCCCGAACGGCTTTCTCGACCCAGACTCGGCCCTGTGGCGGCTACCCGCGGGCGACAGAGGAAACGCCGTGGCTGGGATGCGGTACTACTTGGCAGACGAATGGCACTGGCCGTTGCTGCTTACCGATGACCTGCGCGCCCCAGAGGGAACGATCGTTGCGTTCACCGACAGCATCCCAATCATGGCGTTGCTTGCCAAGCTGGCCAGGCCCCTGATCGGTTCAGACATCAACTACCTCCCAACTTGGTATCTGATCATCTACACACTGCAAGGCCCAAGCGCGGTTGCTGCCCTCCGGTCCCTGGGCGTCAGGCGGCCAGTGAGTCTGTTGGCAGGGGCCGCAATAGCGGTTTCCTCGCCAGCCTTCGTGATTCGCCCGTTCCATCCCGCGCTCACCGCCCATTTCATCATTCTGCTGATTCTGGCGGCCAGCCTCACCGCAGGTCGGCGCCGCCCTGCTGTGACCTTTTCCCTCGTTGGGCTTGGCCTTACAGTGGCGCTGCTGATTCACCCCTACCTGATGCTGATGAGCCTGCCGTTCGTTGTGGCCATCATGGTTGACAAATGGCGACAAGGAGCCATTTCGTTCCCGACTGTGACCACTGGCGGCCTTTGTGTTGCTGCGGCCTTGCTGTTGACGCTATTTGCAGGCGGCTACCTGGGCACTTATCAGAGCGCTGAGGGCTACGGAATGTACGGCATGAACTTACTGGGGCCAATTTGGCCCGAGGCCTCGGGCTTGGCGCCTGGCGACGAAGCGACCGCTAACTTTCGCGGCAACCGGACCGAGCGGTTCAACTGGCTGGGGTTTGGCACCCTGGCCGTGGTTGTGGTCGCTCTCATTGTCGAACGACGGGGCCTCCTCGGGTTGGTTCGTCGCTGGAATGCACTTCTGGTGGCGACCGTCGTCGTTACCGTTGTCTCCATTTCCCACGTGATCAACATCGGTCCAAACACCACCCTTGACCTCACGGACAGACTTGCTGCGGTTGAGGCGTCGTCCCTCAGGATCGGCCTGATCGCCGCGGTTGGGTTGATGTTGTGTGTCGGCTGGCTTTGGTGGCGCAAACCTCGTGGCGTCCCGACCCCGCTGACCCTTGCGGTCGGTTGGTTGCTACTGGTTGCCGGGCTGATCATCGGGCCCACTCGGGGGTCGGAGATCCTTTCGCCAGTTCGGGCATCAGGACGGCTCTGGTGGGCGGTTGGTCTGATTACAATTTTGGCCGCCGTTGCCATCGTTGACCGCCGTCGCACTCGATGGAGCCCGGCGTTCTTGGCACTGGCTGCTTTGGTTCAGGTTGTAGACGTGGGACCCGTAAGGGACTTCGCGGCCACCGCTGTTACCGGCACGTCCCTGATTAACGGTTCCGATTTGCTGATCCAAATGTCAGAAGAGGCCGACGTGGTCAGGGTGGCGCCCGACTTCTTTTGCGCACCGTTCCCAGACGGAACCTTTGCCGTGCTTGACACGATTGTCGCCACATCGGTGGCTGGCACGCCAATAGACACCGCCTACACCGCCAGAAGGCCAGCCGGGATCGACTGCTCGATATCTAGAATTCAACCGCCGGGCCCGGGCGAGCTGCTAGTGCTGGTGCCACCCGCCCGTCGGGACCCCGGCTCTTTGCTAACGCCCAGCCTGTCGTGCCGGGACGACGGGTTCCTCATGTTGTGCTCTGAGAAATGGGCAGGCCTAGACAGCGGGGCAACTCCACCGTTCAGGCCCGTGATAGCTGAACCTCTGACCTTCGGACTGGGTGGCGACGCCGGGCCGCGGCTGGGAGATGGCTGGCCCGCCGAACCCGAACCGTGGGGCATGGAGGTTTCCTCAGCGGGGGCCAATCTGACAGTGCCGCTTGTTATAGAGCCGAAAGGCCAGGTGGCCCTCTCTCTTCGGGTTCGGCACTTGGGCGAGGAGCCTGCTGAGTTGGTTGTGTCAATCCCGGGCTCACCAGCCCAGACAATCTCGGTTCCCCCGGGGCCCGACCGCAACGTTGAGCTTGTTTTTGGCTCGGTGATTGGCAAAGAGTTGGAGGTTTCGCTGTATGCAGGCGCCGGTCAGGCCGGTGTTGTGCTGCTTCGAGTGCTGGCAGTCGACTGAGCGCGGATAACAACCAGATCGGTTGGTTCTTCAAACTCTGGGGATGGAAGCGCGGTTACCGAGTGGCGTCGGCCAACAACCTCGACAAGAACCAGGGTTCCGTCGCTCGTGCGGGCGATCCCCTTGGCTCGCACCACCGAGCCATCCAGGGACTCAAGGAATCGGAGGAGGTCCGCTTCGGACTTCGCGTCTGGCAACGGCATGGCCTCAACCTGATGAAAGTCAAACAACGACGGTTCTGGCAGGTCGGTGATTCCCCCGGGTCGTCTCCCGCCAAGCGCCAGAATGGTTGCAGCGTCGGCGGCCTGGTCAACGTCAACGATGGCGGCGTCGTTCTGAATCAGGCGGAGGCGACGCCGCACCTGGCTGGCACGGCTTGAGTCGACGAGATCAAGCTTTGACAGCACCAGCAGATCTGCTGCCTCAACTTGGGCTTTGACCGCGGCCCCCGAATGAGGGTGATCAATCTGGTTTGGGAACTGGTCTGCATCAACCAGAACAACCACGCCGTCCAGCCTGAACCCAGCGCTGTTGCCCCATGGCCGCATTCTGGTTGGCTGGGCGACCCCGCTAAGTTCCACTATGACGTGGTCGGGCGGCACCGGCCTGGCCCTGATCTGGTCGAATGCAGCGCCAAACCCGTCAACCAGCGTGCAGCAAACGCAGCCGTCTGTCAGTTCGATGGTGTCTCCGGATCGGCTGCGAATCAGTTTGGCGTCGATGTTGATCTGGCCGACGTCGTTCACCAGTACCGCTATTGGCCGGTCGGTTCTGGCCAGCAGCTCATTGATCAGTGTTGTTTTCCCTGCCCCGAGGTAGCCGCCGATGAAGGTAAGCGGAACACGGCGCCCGTCCCACGGGAGGAAGTCTGGTTCCTGATACGGCACGACCGTTAGGTTAGAGAGGGGCGCTGGTAGGCGCACCGACCAATGTGATAGTTCGTTATTCGCCGAGCCAGCGAGGCGAATCAGCCAATCAAGTCCCCCTACTATTCCCATTAGGCCCCTACAGAGGGGCGCCGGTAGGCGCACCGACC